>SHWE01000032.1 GCA_009693985.1 Alphaproteobacteria bacterium
ATATTCGCCGGCGCCGCGGACGAAGCGCAAATCTTCGGTGCGTTTCATGGCGGCGCCGACCAGGCGATTGGCCGCCGTCACGGCCGGACCCCCGAAGGCCGATTATGCTCTGTAAGAGGCGATTTCATGCGCTTCTAAGGGTAAATGCCGATGCGTACGCTTTAGCACATAGGGCGGTCAGGCGTTAAACGAATGATTGCGCAAATCCGAGCAATCCTGCGCCATTAGCTGTTCCGCGAAACGCCGCCATTAATCTTTGACAGTCTTAAGCTTAACCGGGACTTAACGCGAACCCGGTAAGAATCACAAATTGGGCGTTCATGAACTGAGGGGAGTTTCATGAAGTATGTGATTTACACGGGATGCGGCATCGCCGGTTCTTTTGGACTCTACCGCTAGGCGAACATGCCGGAGGTAAGAGCCCAAGATTGGCAGGCGCGCTTCGAGCGGGAGCAAAAGGCCCGCAAGCACGCCGAGCAATTGCTCGAACAGAAAAGCGCAGCGCTTTTCCGGCAGAACGAGCTATTGCAAACGCGCATCCGCGAAATGGAAAATGCCAAGCGCGAATTGGAAGCGACCGCCGAGAAATTGACGGCGGCGCTGGAAGCGGCCTCGACCGGCGATCAGACCAAGTCGCAATTCCTCGCCACCATGAGCCATGAGCTGCGCACGCCGCTCAACGCCATCATCGGCTTCTCCGAAATCATGAAGGGCGAAATCCTCGGCCCCATCAGTTCGCGCTATCGCGACTATGCGGCGGCCATCCATAAGAGCGGCTCGCATCTGCTCGCGCTCATCAACGACGTCCTCGACGTATCGAAATTCGATGCCGGGAAGGTCGATCTGATCGAGGAGACGGTGGATATCGCCGTGATGGTCGCCGAATGCGCCGCCTTGGTGGAACCGCAGGCGACGGGTTCGGGCGTCCGTCTCGACGCCGATCTGCCGAAGGGCCAGTTCCTGCTCGTCGCCGACAGCAGGCGCTTGCGCCAGATCCTGCTCAATCTGATGTCGAACGCGGCCAAATTCACATTGGCCGGCGGCCATGTGCGGGTGAGCGTAACCGAGAGCGCCGTCGGCATGAGCATCGCCATCACCGATACCGGCATCGGCATCGCGCCCAAGGATATTCCGCGCGCCTTCGAGCGCTTCGGTCAGATCGACAGCACGCTTTCGCGCAAATATGAGGGCACCGGGCTGGGCTTGCCGCTGGCCCGGCACCTGACCGAGCTGCATGGCGGCGAACTCCTCCTCGAGAGCGAAGTGGACGTCGGCACCATAGTCACGCTAAATTTCCCCAACGAACGTGTCGTCGCCACCTGCGACGCGGCCTAAATCTCAGAATCTCCCCTTCCGCCGCTTCCCTCACCTCGGGAAGGGGGATAATTTTCCTTTCAAACGCGGGAGGCGAAAACATGTCCTTTTCCATCAACCGTCGGCAGGTCAATGCCGGACTTGCGGCGGCAGGGTTCACGATCTGGACGCAAACACGCGCCCGAGCGGCGGATTTTTACTTGCGCCAATATCACAACCAGCCGGTCGAGGCGCCGCTGCACAAGCGCATCGTCGAGATGTGGGCGGCGATCGAAAAGGAAACGAGCGGCCGCGTGCGCGCGGAAATCTTCCCGCAGAACAACCGCGACCCCGATCCGCTGGGCAAGCTGATCGCGGGCGAGATCCAATTCCTCACCCTTGCGGGCAACGGGCTTTCCGCCATCTCGCCGCCTTGCGATGTGCAAGCGACGCCCTATTCGTTCAAGAATTCCGCGCAAGTTTATCGCGCGCTCGACAGCGATCTCGGCGCCTATTTGCGCGATGAGCTCCGGGCCAAAGGGCTCTATGCCGTTCCGTTCGGATGTTTCGAGAACGGCATGCATCAGATCAGCATCACGGGCCGCCCGGTGCGCAACGCCGCCGATTTCCGCGGGCTGAAAGTGCGGATACCGGGCTCGCAGCTCTATCAGGATTTCTTCCGTTCGCTGGGCGCCGACGTCCACACCATGAACATCGCCCGCATGTATGACGCTCTCAAATCGGGCCAGATCGAAGCCCAGGACGATCCGCTGGACGTCATGGAGCTGTTCAAGCTCTATGAGGTGCAGAAATATGTCAGCATGACCGACCATTCCTGGTCCGGTTACAACCAGTGCGCCAATTTGAGGATGTGGCAGGCGCTGCCCGCCGATGTGCAGCGCGTGATCGAGACGAATGTGCGCAAATACGCGGTGCTGCAACGGGCCGACACCGACAAGCTCAACGAGACGCTGCGCACCGAGCTGGAGCATCGCGGCATGATGTTCAACAATGTGGACCTAGCCTCGTTCCGGCCGGCGCTGACGGCGTTCTATCCGCGCTGGAAGGCGCATGTCGGCACGCGCGCCTGGGACCTGCTCGAGAAACATACCGGCCGTCTTGCATAGGAGGTTTCGATGGCGAGGCTCCTGTCGAAATTTCTGATGGCTGGCGTTGCCTGCGGATCATTGTTCGGTGCGCAGGCTCTCGGCGCGGACGCGGTTCCGGACTTCACCGGCATGTGGGGGCGCAATGCCTTCAATTTCGAGCCGGTCCCGGGCGGGCCGCAGCCGGTCGTCAACATCCAGCGCCGGCCCGACGGCACCAACGATGCCAACGCGCTGGTCGGCGATTACAAGAATCCGATCCTGAAACCGGAAGCGGCGGAAATCGTGCGCAAGATGGGCGAGATTTCGCTCACCGGAGACGCCTTCCCCGATCCCTCCAATCAATGCGCGCCCTATTCGCCGCCCTTCGCCTTCTCGATGCAGCTTGGCTTGCAGATGCTGCAAACCAAGGACCACATCACCATTCTTTATAATCAGGACGATCAGGTCCGCCGCGTCCGCCTGAACGACAAGCATCCGGCCAAAGTGATTCCGTCGGCGATGGGCGATTCGATCGGCCATTACGAAGGCGATACGCTGGTCGTCGATACGGTCGGCGTGACGACGGGGCGGCTCGCCATGATGGACCGCTACGGCACGCCGCGGAGCGAAGCGATGCATATCGTCGAGCACTACCGGCTGGTCGAGTACGAGGTGGCGACAAGTGCGGCCGAGAAGCACCAGAAGGAAGACGGGCCGGCGGGGCTTGGCGGCAATGTCCAGGTCGACCGCAATTATAAGGGCAAGGGCTTGCAGCTCATCTTCACCATCGAGGACCCGAAATACCTCACCAAGCCTTTGACCGCGCAAATCACCTATCGGCGCCTGATGGGCCCGTGGCGCGAGCAGATCTGCGCCGAGAACACGTTCGAGTATTATTCGGGGAAGCACACCCCGGTGCCGACCGCCGAAAAGGCGGATTTTTGATCCTTCGAGGATGAGGATTCTTGATCGCTCACGGCGAAATTGGTGTAGACTGGTTTCACATGGGCGCTTTCACGGCAGCGCCTTGCTTTTAGGAGCACCTCGGTGAAGCAGACCGCATTGATCGCAGCATCCCTTTTGGTCCTGGCTCTCGGCTCGGCGGCTCACGCTATGAGCACGGTGACGGCGCCGACCATGGGCGGCGCGGGCAACAGCTTCAATCCGACCGCGCCGGCGCCCACCTATGAGATCATGCGCAATCCTAACGGGCCGGATGCCGTCACGAATCCCTATATCAATGAGGTGATGCCCTACGCGCCGATGGGCAACGCTTATCTGTACGGCGAGTCCTACGGACAACGCCGGGGCCAGTTCTTGAACATCGACCCGTTCGACCCGAACTCGATCCAGAACAATTTAGACCGCGGCCGCTACGCCAATCCGTTTCAATACGACCCGCTCTACAATCCCTATGGCCAGGGCAGCAGCCCCTATGCGCCGCGCGGCGCCGGGCGCGTGTCGCCCGGACGCGGAATGCCTTACGGCCGGTAGGCCCTAGATCTTCGACACTTCGATTGTCGATTTGGCGAAGATCTCGTCCATTTCGAGCTTGCGGCTGACCAAGCCCTGTTCGTGGGCGTAGCGGGTGAGCGCTTCGATGTCCTTCGCGTTCTCGCGCGCGCCGTAGCGCCAAAAATCCTCGCCCATCAGCTTTACGGTCTCTTCGGTTTCGGCAACCACCCAGGGCAGCGTCACATAAAGCGCGTTCACGTCGCGCACTTCGTGCATGGCGATAGCCTTGGCCTGGACGAACGCCTTGTAGAGGCTGGCGGCGAGCCAAGGATGGCGGGCGTGCAGCTCGCGCTTGATGCCCATCAGATGCATCGGCGGGAAGATGCCCGTCTTTTTATAATAGGCCTTCTCGACCTCGCGATAATTGGGGAACAGCCGCCCGACATTCGGTGCGCCTTTCGTGAAGGCTGACGGCGCGCGCGCGCTGAACACCGCGTCGAGCTCGCCTGATTCCAGCATCGAAGAAAGCGTCCCGTCCGCTCGGATCGGTTTCAAATCCAGACCGGGGATGGGTTTCAACGGCGTACGCTCGGTGCGCCCCGGCGCTTCGATGCCGCCCTGGCGCCAAGCGATGTCGGTCGGCTTGACGCCATATTCGTCTTGCAGAATGCCGCGCAGCCAGACGACCGCCGTGATCTGATATTCGGGGAGCCCGATGGTCTTGCCCTTGAGATCGGCCGGTTCCTTTATGCCGCGGTCGGTGCGGATATAGATGGCCGAGTGGCGAAACAGCCGCGAGACGAAAGCAGGTATCCCGATATAGGCGGGAGCGCCGGCATCCACCGAGCGCAAGTAAGAGCTGAAGGAAATTTCGCAGACGTCGAATTCGGCGTGCTTGAAGGCGCGGTGGAAAATCTCCTCCGGCTCCTGCGGCAGATAGGTGACGGCGCAGCCCTCGACGGCGACGCGGCCGTCCTTGATGGGACGGGTGCGGTCGTAATCGCCGCAGGCAATGGTGACCGGAATGGACGTGAGCATCTTTCCCCCGAAAGCGATAGCGTGTCCCACTGTCTAAAGCATTTGCGCTTTTCTATGAACCGCGTATCAATTGCGCGCCACCGAGGGTGTTGTCATGGCCAGATTGCGCTTGAGCTTCGCCTGCGGGCCCTATGACCGCATGGCCGCCATCCGCGACGGCTCCATCCAGCCGGATGGGATCGAGCTGACCTATCTGAATTTGCAGCCCGCCGAGATCTTCTGGCGGATGCTGCAATATAAGGAGTTCGACGTCTCCGAGATGTCGCTGTCGAACTACACGACGCTGGTCAGCGGCGGCAACGCGCCTTTCATCGCCATTCCGGTGTTCCCCAGCCGCGTGTTCCGCCACGGCTATTTCTTCATCAACACCAAGGCGGGCATCGAAAGCCCCGCCGATTTGAAAGGAAAGCGCGGCGGCGTTCCCGAATACAGCATGACGGCCGCTCTCTATATGCGCGGGCTGTTGCAGCACGAATATGGCGTCAAGCCGAACGAGATAGACTGGGTGCAGGGCCGCGCCGACCGGCTGGGGCGCAAATTGCCGCCCGATATTCGCCTGACGCAGGCGCCCGCCGGCACCGAGCTCGGCGATCTTCTGGAGCGCGGCGAAATCGATTTTCTACTGACGGCGAACAATCCGTTCTCGTTCCGCCGGGGCTCGCCCAATGTAAAACGCCTCTTCCCCAATTACGCCGAGCTGGAGAAGGATTATTACCGCCGCACCAAGATCTATCCGATCATGCACACGGTGGTGATACGGCGCGACGTCTATGAGCGCGATCCCTGGGTGGCGCTCAACCTCTATCAGGCGTTCAACCAGTCCAAGGACCGTGCGATGCGCGAGCTTCTGGATACGGGTTCGCCCAAGGCGCCGTTCGCCTGGCTGCAATCGATGATCGAAGAGGAACAGGCGATCATCGGCAAGGACTGGTTTCCCTACGGCATCGACCAGAACCGGCCGACCATCGAGGCGGCTCTGCAATACACCTATGAGCAGGGCCTGTCGGATCGCCTCTTGAAGGTCGAGGATTTGTTCGCGCCCGCGTGCTTGCGCGACATCCCCTTAGGCGACGGGCAAAAGCTTTAGGAATTACGCCGGTTGCTGCTGGGCGCCTTCGGGAATTTGCTGGCGCGAGGCGACATGCTGCTCGACGAGGACACAGAGGTCCTTGAACGTCGCGGTCGCCATCTCTTCCTGGTTCTGCGGCAATTGGATTTTGTACTTGTCCTCGATCTCGAACACGATCTCGATGAAATCGAGGCTGTCGAGACCGATCTCGGCCAGCTTGCTGTCCGGGCCGAACTCGACCTCAGTGGTCATCTTCTTTTTGACGATCGCCCTGATATCCGCTTCGACGCTCATCACCTTGACCCCATGCGGCGCACACGGGACGCCTACGGCGATAAATTCGCCACTGCTGCCGCCCAATAGTGACCCGCGACCGCCCCCGATTGACGCGATTCTGAAGAGACGCCCCCAGGATGTCGAGTCCTTTCCGGCGAAACCACGCGCTCAGTATCTCTTTGCGATCAGGACCGAATTCAGCCCGCCGAAGGCAAAAGACGACGACACCACGGCGTCGCAGGCGAAGGGTTCAGGGTTAAGCACGAGCGGCAGATCGCATTCGGGATCGGGCTCGAGATAATTCAGGATCGGCGGCGCGATGCCCTCCCGCATGGCCATAATGGCGAGCATATATTCCATGGCGCCGGTGCCGCCCAGCATGTGGCCATGCGCCGATTTGGTGGCGATGACGCGATGGCGCGCAAGGCTCGAGGCATAGGCGAGCTTGAGCGCGGTCGTCTCGGCCTTGTCGTTCAGCTTCGTGCCCGTTCCATGAGCAGAGTAGAGAATGGGCGCATCGAAGCTGAGCCCGGCCTCGCGATGCGCGGCGCGGATCGCTTCGGCCGCGTTCTCCGGATCGGGCTGGGTGATGTGGCGGGCATCCGCGTTGGAGGCCGCCCCCGCGACCTCGGCATAGATGCGCGCGCCGCGCGCCCGCGCGTGCTCTTCGTCTTCGAGGATGAGCGTGGCGCCGCCCTCGCCGATCACCATGCCATTGCGCTGCGCCGAGAAGGGCCGGCAGGTGTCGGGCGCCATCGCCTGCAACGCTTTCCAGCCATAGAGCGAACCGAAGGTGATGCTGGCATCGCTGCCGCCGGTGACGACGATGTTGCCGCGTCCGGCCCGGATGAAATACATCGCCTCCGCGATGGCGTGCGCCGACGACGCGCAGGCGCTCGACAAAGCCAGCGTATGGCCGCGAATGCCGAACAACATCGAGAGATTCGACACCGAGGCGCTCGTCATGTAGCGCGGAATGGTCATCGGATGGATGTTGGGAAAGCGCGCGTCGAACACGCGCTGATAGGCCGCTTCGATCGAAGCGTTGCCTCCGCTGGCGCTACCGTAAAGAATGGCGGCGCGGGCGAGCCGCTCCGCATCGCCCCACAATCCGGCATCCTGCAAGGCTTCGAGCGTGGCGGCGGCGCCGAAACTGGAGAACGGGTCGACGGCGGCGATCTGTTTCTCGGAGAAATGTTTGCCGAGCCGCGCCAGCGCATCGGATACCGCCGGCGCCCCGGGACTTTCCACGGCGAGGACGGTCTGATTCACCGCCGGCGTCACGATGGGGCGGATCGCCGTCTGGCCTTCAAGCAGGCTTTTCCAGGTCGCGCTCAAATCCGCGCCCAGACCCGAAACGCAGCCCATTCCGGTGATCACCACCTTACGCGCCATACTATGCTTACTTTCGAGAAACGTGCCGATTTTGATTAATGTTGGGACGACATTGGCATTTTTGACGGTGTCCCGGAATCCTCTATGCTCGGACGCATTGTCTCGGGGCCTCCTCTGGAGCAGGCGTTAACGCATGATTTGTCCACGAAAAACGCTGCTTGCATTGGCCGCGGCCGCGGTCCTTACGGCGTTCTGGGCGCACTCCCCTGCCCTCGCCCAGCAGAATGCGGGCGCTATCGGCCAGATCGTGCCGGCGGGCGGTATCGTCGCGCTGAACGGGCCCGTGGGGGCGATCGTCAGTTCGGTCCGCGTCAAGCCCGGGGACAATGTGAAGGCGGGCGATCTTCTGATGACGCTGCAAGGCGACATCCTGAAAGCGGAGCAGGATTTGGCGGCCGCCGATCTCGTGGGCGCACGGAAGGTCTCCGAATCGCAGATCGCGGCACAGAACCTCGGCGTCGAACTCGCGCGCCAGCGGCTTAACGAAGCGACCCGCGAATTGGCGTCTTACCGGGAGATGGGCGCGCGCGCCGTCGCCGCCAATGAGGCCGCGCGGCTCGAAGCGGCCCAGGCCCAGGCGCGCATCACCATGCAGATCGAGCAGGCCAGACTGGAATCGGTACGAACCGAAGCCAACAAAGTGGTTCTAACGGCGGCCAAGCGCGTGGCGCTCGCCAATGGCGCGGTCGAGATCCGCGCGCCGGCCGACGGCACCATCCTCAAGATCGACCGCCGTCCCGGCCAGCGCCTGACTCCCGATGCCGCCCTCCAGATGGGCGATCTTTCCGCGATCTATGTCGCCTGCCAGGTGTTCCAGGGCGATCTTCTCGCGCTTCGGCCCGGCATGAAGGCGACGATCCGCAACGCCACGCTGGCGCGGCCGCTTTCGGGCACCATCGAGGAAGTCAGCCGCCTGGTCGAGACGCGCTCGCGGCTCGGCGAGGTGCGCATCAAGCTCGATAGCGTCGAGCCGGCGAACCGGCTGATCGGCATGGAGGTCGAGGTCGTCATCGCGCGCTGAGCCCCGCGCGCCCATTTGGCCCAAGCAAGTCTGGCCCCAAGGACGTTATGCATGCTGTCTCGCATCCGCCGCTGCCTGTTCATCGCGCTGGCCAATCTGACCCAGCGGAAAATGCGGCTGCTAGTGGCGCTGGCCGGCACCGGCGTCCCCATCGTGCTGTTGGCGCTCCAGATCGCCTCGCTCAATGCGGCGCGCATCCAGGTGACGCGCCTTTACGACGATTTCACGTTCGATCTCGTGCTTGTTCCGTATACGTATCAATTCCTCTATGCTGGCGGCACCTTCGACCGCGTGCGCTTCAATCAGGCGCACGCCGTGCCCGGAGTCGCGGATATTTTCGGCCTAAATGTCGATACCAATCGGTGGACCGACCTTGAAACGATGCGCAGCTCGTCTTTGCTGCTGATCGGCATCGACGAACAGCCCGGTTTCGTGCGCGATCCCGAGATGGCCCAGGGCTTGGGTTCGCTTACCGGCACGCGCGCCGTGTTGATCGACGAATTCTCGAGTTCCGATTACGGAAAACTGGCCAACGGCACGGAGGCGAATATTTCCGACCAAGCGGTCGAGATCGCCGGAAATTATCAGCTCGGCCTGTTCTTTTATGCCGACGGCAGCGCCATCGCGAGGAACACCGACTTTCCCCAGCTTTCGGGCCGCGATCCGCGCACCGTCAGCATCGGCCTCGTCCAGCTTGAGAACGGCGCCGATGCGGGCGTCGTAAAGGCGGCGCTCGCGGGCGCCCTTCCCAACGATGTGCGCGTGCTCACCAAGAGCGAATTGATCGCGCAGGAGCGCACCTTCTTCCTCACCACCAAGCCGCTCGGCATCGTGCTTTCGACCAGCATGTGGATCGCCTTCGGCGTCGGCGCGGTGATCCTGTGGCAGGTGCTGTCCGCGGACATCGTCAACCGGGTGAAGGAATTCGCCACCATGAAGGCGATGGGCTTTTCCCAGAGCTTCGTGATGGGCGTCGGCCTCGCGCAGGCGTCGTTCCTCGCGCTCGGCTCCTTCCTGCCGGCGATCGCGATCGCGGCGGTCATTCTCGCCACCATCGAGCGGCTGACGCATCTGCCGACCGCGCTGACGCCGGAGCTTTCCGCCAATGTGCTCGCCATCGTGCTCGTGATGTGCATGCTCGCGGCATTCTCCGCCGTCCGGCGCATCGCGCGCGCGGCGCCCGCGGAGCTCTACCGATGATGACGAGTCCCGGTCTCGGCATCCGTCTCCTCGCCTTCAATCCGGCGCGGCTTCTCGCCGCCTTTGCCGGCATCGCGGTTGCCGTGGTCATCATGTTCGTCGAGCTTGGCCTGCTCGTCGGCGTGCTCGACTCCCAGGCGATAATGGCCGATCTCGTTCGCGGCGATCTTGTGATGATGAGCCGGGGCCGTACGAACCTGCACAAATTCAACGATTTCGACCGCATCCGCCTTTCCCAGATCGCGGGACTTTCAGGCGTCGGCGAAATCATTCCGATCTATCAAGGCACGGCGGGATTGGAGAGCCCCGAGGACGAGGTGATCCGCCGCATCATGGTGGTGTCGTTTCCGGCCGGCCATACGCCCTTGGCCATCGGGGATGAAGACGAAATTGCCCGCCAATTGGCGACGCCTCGGACCATTCTCTACGACCGCCGCTCGCGGCCCATTTTCGGCAACATCGTCGTGGGCGAGGATGTCGAGCTCGACGGCGCGCTTTATCGCGTCGGCGGCTTCGTCGATATCGGTCCCGACATCGTCAATGACGGCGCCGTGGTGATGAGCGAAGGCGCCTGGCTAATGCGCCGTCCCAATGCGCGCCCCATCATGGGGGTGATCCGGCTGCTTGCCGGCGCCGATGTGGCGCAAGTCAGAGAGAGGATCGTCGCGGCGCTGCCCGACGATGTCAGCGTGCTGACACCCGTCGAAGTACGGGACCGCGAGGTCGCCTTCACGCTCAGCTCCGCGCCCATCGGCGTGCTGTTCGGCATCGGCATGCTGGCCGGCCTCATCATCGGCGCGATCACCTGTTATCAGATTCTGTTCAACGAGATCGTTGACCGGATGAAGCAATATGCAATGCTGAAGGCCATGGGCTTCTCCGACGCTTTCTTAAGGCGCGTCATCCTCGCACAAGCGGTGCTTCTGTCCTGCGGCGGCTTCGTCCTCGGGCTCGGCCTCGCCTATTCCGTCTATGCCTATATCGCCAAGGAGACCGCCCTCGCCGTCCAGCTCAGCCTCACCTCGGGCGGCATCATCTTCGCGCTGGCGGCAGGGATGTCGATCGCGGCGGGACTTCTCGCGGTGCGCCGCGTGCGCATCGCCGATCCGGCGGAGCTCTATTGACCGTGGCGCTCGCGATGCATGACGGCCTCGACAGGCCTCCGGTGAAAGCGACGGGCACGGCGGTTCGGATCGCCGGCGTCAGCCATTCCTTCGACAAGGGCGATCACAAGAAGCCGGTACTTTCGCATGTCGATTTGACGCTCAAGCATGGCGAGCTGGTGATCCTCACCGGCCCGTCGGGAGCGGGCAAGACGACGCTGCTGACCCTCGTCGGCACCCTACGCAAGCTCCAAGCCGGCAGCATCGAGGTGCTCGGCACCGAACTTCTGGGCCTCAGCGCCCGGCGCCAACGGCAGATCCGGCGCCGAATCGGATTCATTTTCCAGGACCACAATCTGTTCGACGCGCTGACCGTGTTCCAGACGCTGAAGCTGGCGAGCGAACTCGCCGACAGACGGCCTGGCCGGAGCGAAATGCTGGACCGCGCCGTCGAAATTTTGAGCGCGTTGGGCATGGAAGAATATCTGCATCGCCGCCCGGGCCAGCTTTCCACCGGCCAGAAGCAGCGCGTCGCCATCGCGCGCGCCCTCATCAACCAGCCCAAGCTGATCTTGGCCGACGAACCGACCGCTTCGCTCGATCTGAAGGCATCCAACGCCGTCATCGATCTGATCAAGCAGCGCATCAAGGGCCAGCAGGCGAGCGCGCTGATGGTGACGCACGATCATCGCATTTTCAGCGTCGCCGACCGCGTCGTCCATATGATAGACGGCCAGATCGCCGGACAGAGTTTCGGATTTCCGTAAGGGGAAGGATCACAAGGGGGAACGCATGCGCCATTTGCCGCTCATCACAGGAACGCTTCTCGCGAGCACGATGGCTCTGGCGCTGACGAGCCCCGTCTCGGCGCAGACCGTGCGCCTCGAAGACGTCATCGCGGCGGCGGCGAAGGGAACCCCGCAAACCCAACAGGAAGATGAGCGCGTCAGACGCGCCGCCGGACAATTGCAGCAGGCCGGAGGCGCTTTCGATTGGCGCGCGTCGGCGGAATCGGGTTGGGAACAGCTCTACGTGCCCAAGGTGGTGAACGGTTTTCTCTCCTCGCAATTGTCGAAGCCGCAGGTCTGGCGCTCGACGCTGGGCGTCGGACGCCGCTTCCGCAACGGTATCGATGTGACGCCCGGCTTTACCTGGGCGACGGGAAGTTCGGCGACGGCGGGCCAGACCTTCGGCCTCACCGAGCCGCGCCCCACCCTCAATCTCAACGTTCCGCTTTTCCGCGGTAGAGGGGCGGACAATGAATTCGCCGCCAATGAACGGGCGGCACAGGCCGGTCTCGAAGGGGCCAGTCTCGGCCGCGCCTTTTCCGGGGAGCGCGCCGTGTACGACGCGGTGCAGGTCTATTGGCGCTGCCTCAGCGTGCGCCAGACGCTGGAGGTGCTCGATGCCGACCAGCGGGGGTCGGATGACTATTTGGCGACACTGCGGAATTTGGTCGCACGGGGACAGATCGAGCCGACCCTGCTCGACCGCAGCCTTGCCAACCAGGCGATTCAGCGGGTCGCGCTGGGCCGCGCGCAGGCGGCCGACCAGACCTGCCGCCGGGACTTGGCCATCGCCATGGGCAGCTCGACGGCGGGTCCGCTGCCGACAGCGGTGGGAGATTTCCCCGCCATGGACGGGCTCAATCAGGCAGCAAACATGCTTAACGAGCAGGCACTTAGTAATTTGGCTCTAGCGGAGCGGTTGGACCTGAAAGCGCTGGCCAGGTTCGAGGCAGGCGAAGCCGAACGGGTGCGCGGAGCACGAAATGGCGTTCATCCCCAAGTAGATATCTTCATCGACCCGACCCGGGTGATGGTACGCTACACCCAGGCGATTGGCGCCAATTCTTCCGAAGGAGCGCTGGCCGCCGCGGTAGCATCCGAGAGCGAGGCGCGTATAAACATTGTGCAACTTCAAAATCAGATCAGGGTCGACGTGTCGGATCAGGTCCGCAACCTGAAGGAATCTCTCGCGAACTGGACGGCCCTTACGGAGTCGGCGGGCCTGCTCGGCAGCGTGGTTTCCGACGCCCAGACCCGGTCCCAGGCCGGTATTATTACCCAGCAGCAATACCGGGATACCCAAAATGAATTAGCGGAAGTTAGGCGGCAAGCCATTGACGCGAAGCTGCAATACGCTTCAAGCTTGGCCGCGTTACGACTTGCGACGGGGACGATCAAGACGGGCGACGGGACTGGGCCGGATTCCTTGGCCAACGTTTTCCGTACACTACCAAATCAATGAGCCGTTGCGGCTGACGGCTTGTATTGGCAGGACTGGTTCGCGCGTCTGGTCGAAGCGCGAGGGGTGGGGTGCGTGGACGATATTGTCGGTAAGTTGAAATATGAGGCGGAGCCGTCGGAGCAGGCCAATGACGATGGCCGCTTCATGGGTGCGTTCGCCGGATATCGCAACCTGAAGCGCCGTATCGCGGGCTTAGCGAAGCGCGGCATCATGATGCCGTTCTTCCAGCCGCGCGATGGCGTCTCCACCAGCGTGATCCGCTGGCAAGGCAGAGGGCTGATCAATTACTCCGGGTACAATTACCTCGGACTCTCCGGCCATCCCGAAGTCAGCGCGGCCGCCAAGGCGGCGATTGATAAATACGGCACCTCGGCCTCCGCGAGCCGTATCGTTTCGGGGCAAATCGGACTGCATGGCGATCTGGAAAAGCGCATCGCCAAATTCATCGGCACGCAGGACGCTATCGTTTTCGTGAGCGGCTATCTGACCAACGTCACGGTCATCAGCCATCTTTTGAGCCGCGTGGACGGCGTCATCTATGACGATGCGGCCCATAACAGCATCATGACGGGCGCCCGCCTTTCCGGCGCGAAGATGATCACCTTCCCCTATGGCGACTGGAAGGGACTGGAAGCGAACCTGTCGCAGAACCGCAGCGAATTCCGGCGCGGGCTTCTGGTCGGCGAAGGCGTCTACAGCATGGACGGCATGGTGTACGACCTCAAGCGCGCCGTCGAGTTGAAGCGCAAGCACGATCTTCTGCTGATGATCGACGAAGCCCATTCGCTGGGCACGCTGGGCGCCACCGGCCGTGGCATCTGCGAACATACCGGCATCCCTTCGAGCTCGGTCGACGTTCACATGGGCACGCTCAGCAAGACGCTGGCGGGCTGCGGCGGCTATATCGCGGGCGACCGCGATCTCATCGAATATCTGCGCTACCTGGCGCCCGGCTTCATCTTCAGCGTCGGCCTGTCGCCGCCCGATACCGGCGCGGCGATGGCGGCGCTCGATATCCTGGAACGCGAGCCGCAGCGCACACAGGAACTGCGCCAGCGCACCCACTTCTTCCGTCAGCTCGCCCGCCAATATGGTCTGCCGTTGGGCGGCGAGATGGATGCCCCCGTCGCCTCGCTTGTAATCGGCAACGGCAACACCTGCATGATGGTTTCGCAACGGCTGCTTGAAGCCGGCATCCATGTGCAGCCGATCGTCCATCCGGCGGTTGCGGTCGACGGCGCGCGACTTCGCTTCTTCATCACCATCGACCACACCGAGGCCCAGTTCCGCGCGACCATGCCGGCCATCGCCAAGGAGCTTGAGGCCATCGGCCAGCTCGTGGGCTGATGGCTCTTCCGAACGCCCTTATCAGCGGCGGCTCTAGCGGAATCGGATTGGCGCTGGCGCAAAGCCTGGCGGCCCAAGGGTGGAATCTCTCGATACTGGCGCGCGATCCGGCGCGGCTTGCGGCGGCGCGAGCGGCGATTCAATCCGCGCGGCGCGAGACCGCTCAGCAGGTCAAGACGTTCAGCGCCGACGTGACCGATGCGGGCGCCGCGGCGGATGCGGTTCACGCCGCCATGGCGGAGTTCGGCCCCCCTCGCCTTCTCGTCACCAGCGCCGGGATCGTCATTCCCGGCCTGTTCGAAACATTGCCCGCATCGGCTTTCGAACGGACGATGGCGGTCAATTATTTCGGCACGCTCAACGTGGTGCGCGCCGCGCTTCCCCGGATGCAGGCGGTACGGGGCGGGCGCATCGTGCTGATCTCGTCAGGCGCCGGCCTTGTCGGGCTCTACGGCTACACCGCGTACGCGCCGTCGAAATTCGCGGTGCGCGGCTTTGCGGAATCCTTGCGCGCCGAACTCAAGCCGGACGGCATCGCGGTCTCCGTCGTCTATCCGCCCGACACCGACACGCCGCAATTGCAGGAGGAACAGGCTTTGCGCCCCCCCGCGCTGGCCGCGCTTGCTTCCGGCTCGCGCGTGCTTTCGGCCGATGAAGTGGCGCGCGCCATTCTGAAGGGCGTCGGCCGGGGCAAATTCATCATCGCGCCCGGACGCGACATGAAGGCGCTCGCGATGTTGCACAGCCTGATTGCCCCGCTGCTCAATCGCGTCTGGGCCGACCGCGTCGTGGCGCGGCTGCACCGCCGCCCTCCGCCGCCGCGGGCGTGAACGTGGGAGGCACGGAAATTGTCCTCCTGACGCTGGCCATCGCGTTTGGCTCCGGGGCCGCATTGATCCTCGCCGCGTCTTTGAGCGCGAGAACGCGGCCCGTCGCGATGGAATTGTGGGGATTCTACCGTTCCGAATTCCTCATCGTAGCGGCACTTCTGCTGCCGGCCGTGGCGGGGCGCGGATTTTTCGCGCTCACGCTTGCGGCGTTCCTGTTGCGGGCCGGCCTCGAATTGTTTCGCGTGATGAAGAAACCCGGACGCGCCGCGCTGCTGTTCCTTGGGTTGGCGTTCATGGTTGCCGCGATCGATGCCTTGCGCGCGGGCGCGGACGGCTTTCTCTGGATCTTCGCCGTTTTCGTGACGGTGGAGATCACCGATGCCTTCGCGCTTGTCTGCGGAAAGCTGTTCGGACGCAGGCGCATCTTCCCGAGGCTCAGTCCGAAGAAGACGGCGGAAGGTTTAGTGGGCGGAATCGTGCTCGGCAGCATCGCCTCGTATCTTTTGGGCGTGCATCTGCTCGGCCTGCCGTCCTTCGAAGCGGCGATGCTCGCCGGCCTCCTGCTGGCGGCGGGACTCGCGGGCGATCTTCTGACGTCGGCGTTGAAACGCGCGCGCGGCGTCAAGGATTTTCCCGCCGTGCTCGCCCGTCACGGCGGCATTCTCGACATCTACGATTCGTTTCTGTTCGCGGGCCCGGCGGCGTTCGCGTTCCGCTTCGCAACGGGACTTTAGCTTTAGGTACGCGCCGGCAACGCCTCAGACGCGCCCATTGCCGCCGATGAATTCATCGACGCGCAGGCGCGCTTCGTGATCGTCATACTGGCGCGGCGGCGATTTCATGAAATAGCTCGACGGACCGAGCAGCGCGCCGCCGACGCCCCGGTCGATCGCGAGTTTTCCGCAGCGTATGGCGTCGACCACGATGCCGGCCGAATTGGGCGAATCCCAGACTTCGAGCTTGAGCTCGCAACTGAGGGGCACATTGCCGAAGCCGGTGCCTTCGAGGCGGATATAGGCAATCTTCCGGTCGGTCAGCCAGGGCACATGATCGCTCGGCCCGATATGAACGCTCTCCGGCGCCATGTCGTGATCGATCTGGCTGGTCACGGCCTGCGTCTTGGAGATTTTCTTGGACTCGAGCCGGTCGCGCTCGAGCATGTTCAGGAAGTCCGTGTTGCCGCCAACATTGAGCTGATAGGTGCGGTCGAGCCTGACGCCGCGTTCCTTGAAGAGATTGGCCAGCACGCGGTGGATGATGGTGGCGCCGACCTGGCTCTTGATGTCGTCACCGATGATAGGGAGCCCCGCCGCCTCGAAGCGGCCGCGCCAGGCATCGTTGGACGCGATGAACACCGGAATGCAATTGACGAAGCCGCAGCCCGCATTGATGGCCTGCTCGGCATAGAATTCGGTCGCCGCCTGCGAGCCCACCGGCAGATAGCACACCACCAGGTCGGTTTCGGTCTTGCGCAATATGCCGGCGACGTCGGCGACGGGCGCTGAGCTTTCCTCCACGATGCCGTGAAGATATTTGCCGATGCCGTCCATGGTCGGGCCGCGATACACCAGCACGCCGTCGCGCACCTGATCCACGAAGCGGTAGGTATTGTTGGGTTCGGCCCCGATGGCTTCCGAAAGGCTGCGGCCCACCTTCGTCTTGTTGACGTCGAAGGCGCAGGAGAACTCGATATCGTCGATGCGGTAGCCGCCGAGATTGGCATGCATCAGCCCCGGCACGCCCTCTTCGTTCCCCGTCTTCCGATAGAACTCGACGCCCTGGACAAGGGACGAGGCGCAATTTCCCACGCCAACGATCGCGACCCTGATCTTACCGCTCATTATATGGCTTGCTTACCGGTAAACCGGCGAGGTTTGCGCCCGGCCGGGAAACGATCCCGAACGCGCGAACGCATGTCATTCCACCCCCCGATTTTCCTCCCCTTTTGAAGCTAATCCCCATTCCCGCAGGAACGTTACAAGCACGTTAAGCGACCATCAACAAAGAAGAAACCTCGCCCGGCCGGTGTTAAGGTTATATGGTTCTCGCGCCGCCACGCAAAGGGCGTAAACCGGCGCCTGAAGGGGCAGCCCGAAAGCTGCCAATCCGTCCCCCCATTGTATTCGCCGCCGACGCGTCCGGTATGAAAATCGCTCAAATCTGCCCCTATGATTTCGACCGCCCCGGCGGCGTTCAGTCGCACATTCGTGACCTTTCGCTGGCTCTGGAGCGGCTGGGCCATGAGGTGACGGTCATCGCCCCGGAAATGGGGGCGAGCCCGGAGCGTCCCTGGGGCCTGAAAGTGGCGCGCGCCGGACGGGCGCGAAAGGTCCGCTGGGGAGCGACCAATTTCGAACTGACGCTGGCCCTGGGCGAAGACCGCAAGCGGCTGGACGCGTTGATCGCCGATGGCGGATTCGACGTCATTCACTACCACACCATGTGGGTGCCGCTGGTTCCCTATCAAATCTTCCGCCGCTCGCGCACCGCCAATGTGGCGACTTTCCACGACACCACGGCCAAGACATTGGGCGGCCGCATGCTGCGGACGCTGTTCCGCTCGATCAGCAAGCGTCTTTTGCCCAAGCTCGACGCGGTCATCGCGGTGTCGCCGGCGCCGACGGAAAACCTCAGAGCGCGCGAGGTGACGGTGCATATCGTGCCGCCCTGCACCGATTTGCGCCGCTTCGCCGATTGGAAGGGCCGCGCCCGAAAGTACGGTAACGGACGGATCAACATCCTGTTCGTCGGGCGGCTGGAGAAGCGCAAGGGCGTGCAGCATCTGATGCATGCCTATGCGGCTCTGTGCGAGGCCAAGCTTCCGGTGCGGCTTTTGATCGCGGGCAGCGGCCCCGAGGAAAAACGGCTGCGGAGCTTTGCCGCGCTGCGCAAGCTGCCGGAGGTCGTCTTCATCGGCAGTTTCGAGACCGGCGACACGCCCGGCCTCTATGGCGAGAGCGACATCATGTGTGCGCCGTCGCCCTATGGCGAGAGCTTCGGCATCGTCATCGCCGAAGCGATGGCGAGCGGGAAACCCGTGGTCGCCGCCGCCAATGAAGGCTACCGCCATTTGCTCACCGGCGAGGCGGCGCGGCTTCTGGTCACGCCGGGCGATGAAGGCGCGCTCTATTGGGCGCTGCGGAGCCTCGTCGTCGACGCCGCTTTGCGCAACCGGCTTTGCGAATGGGGACGGACGGAGGCGATGCGCTACGATTCCGAGACGGTGGCGCCCCAATTGGTGGCGATTTACCAGGAGGCCATCGCCAAGGCGAAGGCGCGGAACCCGCGGATTTAACTTACAGGGGCGGGCTTGCTAGGTTCCCTTCCATGAACGACCAGGTTCTCTTGAGCGCCGGGCCTGTCCAAAACCCCGCGCGTCTGGGCGAAGGGCCGACGCTTCCGACCACGCGGATTTCGCCTCAGGCGCGCCGCCATATCGATGTGCGCCGCCAGATCATCAAGGAGCATCCCGGCGTCCTCACGCTGGCCGGCCCCGATTGGCGGGGCGCGCCGGCCGCCGTTCTCATTCTCGCCGTGCATTGGACGGTGCTGTGGTTTGTGTCGCAGACGAATGTGTTCGTCGTCTTCCTCACCGCCTTCTTCTTCGGGCAGTTGGCGATCCATTCCGCGGGCACGTTGGTGCATGAGACGGCGCACCGGCTGGTGTTCCGCAATCCGCGCGCGAAATTGCTTTTCGATCTTCTGCTGGAGACGATCATCACCTCGTTCGGCCGCCAGCTCACCTATCAGCATGAGCATGTCAGCTCGCATCATCCCCATCTCGGAGTCTATGAGCGCGATTACGAACATGAGGACGTCTGCCGCTTCCTGGCGCGGCGCGCCTATCGCGCCAAACATCCGGTGCGCCAGCGGTTTGTCACGGCGTTGGAGCTGTTCCTCCACCTTCTGCCGTTCGGCTTTCTGTTCGCCGACAAGATCCTGATGCCCTTCTATCGTGGCGCGACGGGGCGCGTCGTGAAGGACCCCGAGCGCGATATCGGCGCGACCAAGGCGCCTTCCGCCGAAATGCGGCTGTTCATCGCCGTCTCGATCGGCGTGAACGTCTTCCTGTTTTCCACCTTCGGGTTCCTCGGCTTTCTCTATCAGATCTGGTCGCTGTCGCTGTTTCTCGGCAAATGCGGCGTCACCAATCTCGGCCAATCGCTCTCGGAACATCCGGGCGACGACATCGAAATGCCGACGCGCTCGACCTATTGGTGGGGCAATTGGATTCTGTTCAACACCGGCTACCACCATGAGCACCACACATTCCCGGAAGTTCCGTGGACGAAGCTGCCCAAGCTGAAGGCGCTGGCGCCGCAAGCCTTCGACGTCGGCGGCACGCGCTCCTATGTCCGCTGCTGGTGGGACCATGTGCGCGAGGATTTCTCTCCGTCGCGGAAGAACGCGATACAGACGAGCGATCCGTTGCGTTGCGCGGGCACCGCCCGTGGCGGATGACGGACAGGGTCTCGTTCTCGGTTATGATTTCGGCACCTCGGCGCTGAAGGCCGCACTGTTCGACAAAGCGGGCCGCGTCGTCGCCAGCGGCACCGGCCCCTACAAGCTTCTGCTGCCCGAGCCCGGTTGGGCCGAGCAATATCCGACCGATTGGTGGGAGGCGATGGGCGCAGTCACGCCGCGCCTGCTGCAAGATTCCGGCGCCGAGGCTTCGCGCATCGCCGCCATCGGAGTCACGGCGCAGATGTGCGGCGTGGTGCCGGTCGATGCCGAAGGTGAAGCCTTGGTCAACGCGCTGATCTGGCTCGACACAAGATCGACGGGCGAAGCGGATCGCTTGATCGGCGGCTGGCCGAAAATCGGCGGCTATGGGCTTATCAATCTGATCCGCTGGCTGCGATTGACGGGTGGCGCGCCCAATCCCGCTGGCAAGGACCCGCCGACCAAGATGATGTGGCTGAAGGCGAACGCACCCGCCGCCTGGGCGCGCACCCACAGGCTACTCGACGTCAAGGATTACATCGTCCACCGGCTGACGGGGCGCTTCGCCACCAGCTTCGATTGCGCCCATCTGACGTGGCTGTTCGATGCGAGGGCCCAGCATAAACAATGGAGCGCGACCCTGATGCGGCGGGCCGGCGTCGCGCGCGATCTGCTTCCCGACATCGCCCGCGCGACCGACATCGTCGGCGGGCTGACAGCGGAGGCGGCGGAACGGCTGACCTTGCGCGAAGGCACGCCGGTCGTCGCCGGGCTTGGCGATGTCTCGGCGGCCGCGCTCGCGGCGGGCGCGCCCGAACATGGCGCGCCGCATCTCGGCCTCGGCTCGAGCGCCTGGCTCGGCGCCATGCTGCCCAAATCGCGGGTCAATCCCCTCACCAATATCGGCAGCATCAGCGGCGCCGACGGCAAGGATTATCTCCTGGTCGCGGCGCAGGAGAATGGCGGCTCTTGCGTCGGTTGGGCGCTTCGCACGCTTGGTTTCGCGGATGGCGATTTCGCCGGCTTCGAGCGTTGCGCCGGTGAGGCGCGCCCGCGCGTGGATGGGCCGATGTTCCTTCCCTGGCTGGCCGGCGAACGCGTGCCGGCGGACGACAAAAACTTACGCGGCGGATTCCTCAATCTCGGGCCCAATGACGGGCGGGCGGAGATGGCACGCGCCGTCTATGAAGGCGTCGCGTTGAACGTGCGCTGGGCGATGAGCGATTTCGACCGGCTGGCGGGAAGCGCCGGCAAAGCGTTACGCGTGGTCGGCGGGGCCGCGGTCAGCCGATTGTGGTGCCAGATTTTCGCCGATGTTCTGGGGCGTCCCGTCGAACCCATCGAGAATCCCGTGCTGGGCGGCCCGCTTGGCGCCGCCATGGCCGCTTCGGTCGCTGCGGGATGGCACAAAAAATTGGCGGACGCGGCGATGATGACGCGGACGGGCGGGCGTTTCGAGCCGGCGCCCGAGCTTGCCCCGCTCTACGATTTACGGTTCCGCCGTTTCGCCGCGGCCCATAAAAAACTGCGGCCCTGGTATGCTGGTGCGCGAGGGAGCGGCGCATGATCGACGGCACGAACAGGAATTGGAGCGCCCGCTTCTGGCACGCGCTCGCCATGCCGCTGGTGAAGTCCGGCCTCTCGCCCAATCAGGTCACCTGGATCGGGCTCTTCCTCGTGCTGGGCAATTGCGCGTTCTATCTCGTGCATCGCGAGAGTCTGTGGCTAGGGCTCGGGCTGATGTGCTCCTTCGCCTTCGACGCGCTCGACGGTGCGGTAGCGCGGCTCACCGGCAAGACCAGCAAATATGGCGGCTATCTGGACGCGGTGATCGACCGTTATCAGGAGCTCGCCGCCTATCTGGCGATTGCCTATGTGACGGATTGGTGGGCGCTCGCCTTCCTCGCGCTCTCGGGTTCGCTGCTGGTGAGCTACAACAAGGCGCGTACGGCGCTCGAAATTCCCATCGAAAATCACAATTGGCCCGATTTGATGGAGCGCTTCGAGCGCATCTTTGTGCTGTGCGCGGCCCTGATCTTGGATCGCTTCTTCACGCTTCCCGATTTTCTAGGGAACCGCGTGCTGTTTCTCGGGCTCGTCATCATCGCAGGTCTGTCGCATGTCACCGCCGTGCAGCGTTTCCTGCGGGCCCGCGCGATGTTGCTGAAAGCGCCGGAGAAGTGACGAATGTCATGGCCTGCAACAGCGGGCCATCCAGGCAATGAAGGCTTCTATCGCCGCGTAGACACGCGTCAGATGGATGGCCCGGTCAAGCCGGGCCATGACACTCCAATTATTTATTGATCTTCGTCAGCTTGGTGCCGTCGAGCCTGACCGATGTGAGGACGGCGGCGGCGATGCCGAAATCGCTCTCCGCCCAGATGCGCAACGGGATCATGTAACGGCGCGACGGATCAGCGCTGCTTTGAAGCGGCGCCATCCAAGCGCGCAACGGCGGCAATTTTCCATCGGCCAGCACTTGTTGCGGCGCGCCCGCCAGCGGCTTGTAGGCGATGCGGCAGATTTCGACCGGGCCGGAATAAAGCCCATTGTCCATGTTGACGTTTGTCTTGCGCTCGAAGGTCAGCCCGACGTCGTAGCGCCGGCGGGCATCGTAGACCGGCAGCGTCGCGACGCAGGGCTTCGCCCCCTCGGCGCCCAAAGCGGTGGTGATGGTGACCATCGCGCTGACCGGATCAAGAGTGCCGAGCTTCTGTGCGTCGGGCATCACGATCTTCTGGGGATCGAGATAAGCGGGCTCGGCAAAGAAGGTGGGCGCGCTTCCTTCGGGATATTTGACGGTGACCTGCTGATTGCGGGCCTCACTCTGCGAGCTTGCGTAATAGAGTTGCGGCTTTAGCGCGCCACCTTCGATCATGCCGCTGGTGGACGCTTCGATCTTCGCGCTCCACACCGCATTGACGACGCCCGAGGTCCGCAAGGTGGAAATCGCCTTATAGGCGCCACCCTCCATGCGCATGGAGATGGTGAGCTGGCCGAGCGTGATACCGCCGACATAGATGCTGTATTCGACGTCGAGCGTGCTCGCGGCGGCGGCATCGCCACCTCCCCGCTCGCCACCCTGCGCATGCACGGGCGGCGCCGAAGCAGCGAGGGAAAGCAGCAAACCCATTGCGGCGCCGCGGCGAAAAGCCATGCTTGACCTTGACCCCCATTGGCCCCGCCGGCGAGGGCGCCGAGGGAGGAAATGTAACCCGTTCCGGGACTTAGCCGGAACGGAGGGAACCCTACCATAGCCCCGTGTCGGGTTCGAGACGGAACTCGTAATGGCCCGTTCAACCAGTTGTAAACGCGCATCGCGCAAGATTGGCGGCTCGCGCATCGCTTGGCGACGCGGCCGCCGGTCGAGATGCTATGGAGTCTGCCGGCGTTTAGGGTGCTGCTAATCGCACTGTTCTTGAGCTTCTCGCGCGGCGCGTGGATAAATTTTCTTATCGGCGCCGGGATATTTCTGGTCTTGTCCTATGCGACTGCGGAGCCGCGGCAACGCGCGCGGCTTGTCGGCTTCACGCTGATGCTGACCGTGATCGCCGCCATCGCCATCGCCATCGCCATCGCGCTGTCGTTCGAAGAAATACGATCGCTGTTCGTGCAGCGCTTC
>SHWE01000033.1 GCA_009693985.1 Alphaproteobacteria bacterium
ATGGCGGCTCGGTCAACCAGTTCAATCAATCGTTCAAGAAATACGATTGGCATGTCCGCTGGGCGGATTCGACCGACGCAGACAGCTTCAAGCGCGCGGTGACGGAAAAGACGCGTGCCCTCTATTGCGAGAGCATCGCCAATCCGGGCGGCGTCATCAGCGACCTCGAGGCCATTGCGCGCGTGGCCGAGGACGCAGGCGTGCCGTTGATTGTCGACAACACGCTGGCGACGCCCTATCTGATCCGCCCGTTCGAATGGGGCGCCCATCTCGTTGTCCATTCGGCGACCAAATTTTTGGGCGGCCACGGCAATTCGCTGGCCGGCGTGATCGTCGAAGCCGGCACCTTCGATTGGGCAAAGAGCGGCAAATACAAAACGATGACGGAGGAGAACCCGTCCTATCACGGACTGCGTTTCTACGAGACGTTCGGGGATTTCGCCTTCTGCGTCGCGGCGCGCGCGCTGTCGTTGCGCGATCTGGGGCCGTGCCTGGCGCCGATGAACGCGTTCCTGGTGCTGACCGGCATCGAGACGCTGCCCCTGCGGATGCAGCGTCATTGCGAGAACGCCTTGGCGGTGGCGCGCTGGCTTGAGGCCGATGCCCGCGTCGCCTGGGTGAATTATGCGGGCCTGCCGACGCACAAGCTTCACGCGGCGCAACATAAATACGCGCCGAAGGGCGCCGGGGCGGTGTTCACCTTCGGCCTCAAGGGCGGCTTCGATGCCGGCGTGAAACTCGTCAACGGCGTGCGCATCTTCAGCCATCTCGCCAATATCGGCGACACGCGCAGCCTGATCATCCATCCGGCATCGACGACGCATCGCCAATTGTCGGATGAAGACCGCGTTAAGGCCGGCGCCGGCCCGGAAGTCGTGCGCCTTTCCATCGGCATCGAAGACCCGAAGGACATCATTGCCGATCTCGATTCCGCAATGGGCGCGTAACTCAGGCCGCCGCGTAGGCTTTCTTCAGCGCCGCGATATCGAGCTTCTTCATCTGCAGAATCGCCGTCATCACGACTTCCGATTTCTTCTTATGCTTCATCAGCTCGGGGATGATCTCGGGCACGATCTGCCAGGAGAGGTCGAATTTGTCCTTCAGCCAGCCGCATTGCTGCGAATTCTTATCGCCGCCGGCCGAAAGCTTCTCCCAATAATAATCGATCTCCTTCTGCGTCTTGCACATGACCATGAAGGAGGTGGCTTCGGTGAATTTGAAGAGCGGGCCGCCGTTCATGCCGACAAAGCTTTGCCCCAGAAGTTGGAACTCGACGGTCAGGACGGTGCCCGCCGGCATCCCGTGGACTTCGAAGCCGGCCTTGCCGTAGCGGGCAATCCTGCCGATCTTGGATTTCTTGAAGACGGAGACGTAAAACCGGGCGGCGTCTTCGGCGTTCTTGTCGAACCACAGGCAGGGCGTGATCTTCTGGACTGCAATCTTGGCCATGATGTTCTACTTGTGCCCGCCCCCGGTAACAACGCCTATCTAGCACAATTAATTATCGCGAGCGTGACAGCGCATAGGCAAGCCAGAGGCTCGCTCCGAACAGCAGCAGCGCGCCGATCTGATGCAGCGCGGCTATAGGAAGAGCGACGCGCGACGTCACCGTGAAAATGCCGAGCATGATTTGCACGATCGTAAGTGCGAGCACATGCAGGCCGGCGATGTGCACGGGCTTTTCGGCCGGCGCGTTGCCGAGACTGAGGCTGAGCCAGAGCGCGAGCACGGCCACGGCATAACCGGCGGTGCGATGCTGGAAATGCACGAGGGCCGGATTCTCGAAATGATTGATCCACCAGGGCGACAGGTCGTAGAGGCCGGGCGGCACCCAGGCTCCGCCATAGGTCGGCCAATCGGCGAAGGCGCGGCCCGCATCGAGCCCGGCCATGAAGGCGCCAAGCAGCATCTGCACGAAAAGGAACGCGACCAGCGCGGCGGCCCAGGGTTTGAACCGCGCCAGCGCAGCCATATTCGTGCGGCGCGCGCCAATGACCTCAAGCGCCGTCCACAGAATGTAACCGAACAGCAGAATCGCGAGGCCCAGATGCGCCGCCAAGCGATATTGGCTGACCGCGACGCGGCTAGGCTCCAAGCCAGACTGCACCATCCACCACCCCAATACGCCTTGCGCGCCGCCGAACAGAAAGATGATCGCGAGGCGCAAAGACAGCACGCGGGTGATGCGGCGTTGCCAGAGAAAGAAAAGAAACGGAATGGCAAAAACGATTCCAATCAGCCGGCCGAGCAGCCGGTGCGTCCATTCCCACCAATAGATCGATTGGAAACCGGCGAGGCCGAGCTCGCGATTGATCAGCTCATATTGCGGCGTGCCTTGATATTTGGCGAACTCCGCCTGCCACGCGGCCTCGGACAAAGGCGGGATCATTCCCGTCACCGGCTGCCATTCGGTGATGGAAAGCCCCGAGCCCGTCAGCCGCGTTAGCCCGCCGACCAGCACCATCGCGGCGATCATGCCGGCGATCACGAACAGCCAAACCGCCACGCCCGTGTCGTTGCGGACCGGCGCAGGTAGAGGGCTTGCGGATGCGGCGATAGCCATGCCTCAATCCCTAAACAAGGATGCGCTTCTCGTCCACATGAACCCGCGAACGAAGAAATTCATCGGCATGACCCTCATGCTGATCTGGCTGCCGCTTTATGCGCTGCTCGCGATGCGCGTGGGAATCGCGGTGCTGCCCGAAGCGAACGGCGTCATGACGTTCCTTTATTACGCGCTGACGGGCACGCTATGGATCGTTCCCATTGGCCTGATGCTTCCCTGGATGCATCGGGAACCGAAACCTAAGGATGGACGTCCTGAGTGAAGTAGCGGTCGTCAAGTTCAAGACCGATCTTCCGCTTGACCGCTTCGCGGTAGACGATGGATCCGATGGCGGCGAACTGTAATCCGAGCCCCTGGAAATTGTGGAAGCAGGTGATCTCGGACGCCGATTGTCGCCCTTGCGCCTTTCCCGACACCATGTCTTTCAGCTCGGGCACTTTGGAAATCCCCGCAACGCCCGAATGGGAATTGCGGTCGTTCTGATTGAAGCCGCCGAATTCGGGCGTGCCGCGCGCCGTGTAGCTGGTGCCCCCTGCCCGCGCATTCACCACCAGTCGGTCGACGCGCGCGAACACGCCGGGCACAAGCTCGGTGCGGTTTAGGCTGGAAAGATGCATCCCCGTCTTCAGCCATTCGGGCTTGATCGTCGGCGTTAGTGAATTCGTCGCCGTCACCAGCACATCGACGCCGTCGGCCGCTTCTTCGGCGCTGTCCACCGCGCGCACGTCGCGGTCCAGCACTTTGCGATAATGCTCCGCGAAGCTTTTGCGGTTCGCCGGCGTCGGACTATAGATCTTGATTGTCTCGAAATCGCGCGCGGCGCACATCGCCTCGATCTGCCCGCCCGCCTGGAGTCCCGTGCCCAGCATCCCCAATGTCTTCGCGTCGGTGCGCGCGAGATATTTCGCCGCCACGCCGCTGGTGGCGCCGACGCGGGTGCGCTGCATGATCCCGTCATTGACCATGGCGAGAAGCTGGCCCGTATCGGTCGAGAACAGCAGCACCGCGCCATTGTAGCGCCCGCCTGGCGGCGACACCGCCAGCTTCACGCGCCGCACGCTGCCATTGATGACCGGGCTGGTGACGATGTCGGAATTGAGCCTGATCGCGGCGATGCCCGCTTTGGGCCAGCTTCCCGACATCGTTTTCAGATCGTGGATAGCGCCCTCGCGCTTGTTCGGCACGATGGCATCCTGGCGCGGAATATCGACCGCGTCCTCGCGGCCCAAATCGGCGAACGCCGCCTCGATTGCCGCGATGCAATCTGGCATGTTGAGCAAGGGTTCGACATCTTCATTGGTAAGTAGGATCAAGATCGCGGCTCCAATTTGTGCGGGGCGCACGATAGCTTTATCCCTGTGGAGCGGCAAACGAGCATGACGGCGCGAGAGAGCAAAGGGGCGAGCGGAATCGAAGCGCTCGCGAAGACCGTGCTCGCCTTCGATGCGGACGCCATTCCTGCCTCCGTTCTCACCCAGGCGAAATTGCTGCTGCTCGACACGATCGGTTGCGGGTTTGCGGGCGTGCGCGAAGAGGTGGCGCAAGCCGCCTGCGCCGTCGCGCTTAATATGGGTGGACCGCTCGAATGCGCGCTGATCGGACGGAAAGCAAAAACCGGCATGACGAACGCGGTACTCGCCAATGGCGCCGCGATACGCGTGCTCGATCTCAACGATTACCTCATCAATGAATCGGGCGGCCAGCCGGAAGCCGGCGGCCATCCCAGTGACAATATCCCCGTGGCGCTCGCGGTGGGCGCGGCGCGGCGGCGAACAGGGCGCGATATTCTTGGCGCCATCGTCGCGGGCTATGAAATCTATGCGCGGCTGCAAAGATTGATGGATCGCAGCGGCCAATGGGACGGCGTCACCGCATCGGGGCTTGTCGCGCCGGCCATTGCCGGGCGGTTGATGAACCTCACCGAAGAACAGCTCGCCCATGCGCTGGCGCTGGGCCTCGCGCGCGCACCGACACCCGCCGTGGTCAGAAGCGGCGACATATCGGCGGCGAAATCGCTTTCCAATGCCCTCGTCGCGCAATCGGGCGTGCAGGCCGCATTGCTCGCCGAACAAGGCATCACCGGCCCGCTGGCGATTTTCGAAGATGCGCGCGGGCTTGGGTCCCTCTTTCATAACGCCGATCTCGCGACGCTCACCGCGCACCTGCCACCCGATGGCGCCATCATGCGCTGCCATGTGAAGACCTATCCGTGCATCAACACCGGGCAAGCCGCTGTCGCCGCCGCCCTGAAGCTCCACGCGAAGCTGAAGGACGAGATACCGAACCTCATCCGCATCGAAGTGGTCATGGCCGATTATCCGGTGATCCAGCGCCAGCAGGAGGATCCGGGCCGCATCGAGCCCGCATCGCGCGAGGCGGCCGATCATTCTTTCCCCTTCATCGTCGCGGTGGCGCTGACCGATGGCGCGTTCGGCGTCGCGCAATATGAAAATGAACGGTGGCGCGATCCCGCCATCACCCAATTGATGGGACGAATCCAGATGCGGCGCGATGCCGCCTGGAACGCGCGCGCGCCGGGTGCTTATCCCTGCACCATCCGCGCGGTCGATGGGCAAGGACAGGAGCACCGTGTGGAGGTGCGCACCCCGCCCGGCTTCTCGCATAGCGGCCTCGATGCGGGTGCCGTGCTGGAAAAATTCCATGCGACGGTCGCGCCCGTTCTCGATAGCGACGCGCGAAAGCGGATTGTGGACGCCGTAATGGAATTCGAGCACAGTTCATCGAGCACGCGGCTTGACGCCGCCATCGCACATGAGGGGACATCGAATTGAGCGAAGACATTCTCGACCGCGTGGACGGCGACGTTCTAACCATCACGCTGAACCGGCCCGACGAAGGCAATGGCTTGACCGATGTCGCCATCGGCGCGCTGACCGCGCTGCTCAACGGCGCCGCCGCGCGCGCGCGCATGGTGGTACTGACGTCGGCGGGCGATGATTTCTGCGTTGGGCGCATTGCGCCGCGTGGTGCCGCCGCGCCCAAGCTCGAAGCGCTGCAAGTGCGGCGCGGCCGCGACTTGGTGTTCAACTGCTACAGCGCGTTCCGCGAATCGCCGGCGCCGATCATCGCCGCCGTAAAGGGGCGCGCGCTCGGCTTTGGCTGCGCCATTGCGGCCTGTGCCGACATCACCATCGCCGCCGACAATGCCGTTTTCCAAATGCCGGAATTCGCGCACAACATCATGCCGACCATCGCGATGTCGGCGCTGCTCGGCAAGGTCAGCGCAAAAAGACTGATGTATATCGCTTATTCGACGAACACGATGAGCGCCGAACGGGCCGAACGCATGGGCTTCGTGTCGGAAACCGTACCGCCAGCGAATCTGGAAGCGTCGGTCGGCCAACTCACCGCGACGATTCTCAAAGCGCCGCAACCGGCCGTGCTCGCGATCAAGGAATATGCGCGCGTGGCCCCTTCGATGGATATCAGAGGCGCTATCGACTACGCGCGCAGCCTCCATGCGGTGGTTAACTCTTCGAGCGAAATGCGGCCGTAATGATGGCGACAATGTGGCTAGGCGTAACAAGATGTGCCTCACCACGCGTTGACCGTCGAAGCTGACACACATTGCGATAATGCGTTCCACACGTGACGGAAAGCCGCACGCGCATGTGATGATTCTTGCGTTCTCGTGTGGATTTGCGGTTACGCGGGCGTGTTATACGGCGCGCCGCAAACCCCAAGGGACCAATTCGATGATGCGTAAAGTTTTGACGACGAGTGCAGCGTTGTTTGCCGTGGCGGCGTTCATGTCCGCTCCCTCTTTCGCTCAAGGTCAAGCCGGTGCGAGTGAACCGCCGGCGCTGGCGAAGACGCTTGCCCCCGCGCGCGCCGGCAGCTCGCGCCTGTTGGTGACCTCGACCGCTTTCCGTGGCGGCTCCGATCTCTCCGACATGTACACGCAGAACGGCGAGAACGTTTCGCCGCCGATCCGTTGGTCGAAGGGCCCCGCTGGCACCATCGCCTACGCCGTGATCGCCGAAGATCCGGGTGCACAACGCGACGGCGCGCCGATCGTGCATTGGATCATGTATGACATCCCGGGCACCACGACAACGCTGCCGTCCGGCGTTCCCACCACGGCGACGCTTGAAAGCGGCGCCGCTCAGGGCAAGAACATCGCCGGCTCCGTCGGCTATATCGGCCCGAAGCCGCCGGCCGGCCAGAGCCACCCCTACCACTTCCAGGTCTTCGCGCTGAACGGCCGACTGCGCATCGATCCGGCGACGGCCGACCGCAACACGGTCATCGAAGCCATGAAGGGTAAGGTCGTCGCGATTGGCGATCTGATCGTCAACTACACGGGCAAATAAGTTCCCGTTTGGAATTGCCTCCAATGCAACGGCGCGCGTGAGCTTCACGCGCGCCGTTTGTTTTTGCGGCACTCTCTCATCGATGCGCGTTATGCTGGCGCGAGGCAATGCCTTATCTGCACGCGACGAAGAAGGTGACGGTGCTGTCGATCGTCGATGACGGCGCCGACGAGGACAAGAAGCTCGGCGTCGACGCGATCGCGCACCTCAAACATCATGTCGTCAAGGCGGTGCTGGCCCAAGTGAAGACCCGCGCCGATATTGGCAAAACATTGCTAGCCGAGGTGAGGAAGCGCAAAGCCGATCTCATCGTGATGGGCGGCTATGGCCATTCGCGGCTTAGGGAATGGCTGCTTGGCGGCGTGACCGACAAGATGCTGCACAACGCGCCGGTGCCGCTGCTCGTCGCGCATTAGCGCTTGGCGCTTGGCGCTGGGTCAGTGCGAGAGGTGGGAATCTTCCTGCTGCGTGCCCCGGGCCTTTAACTCAGCGTCGAAGGCGTCAAGGTTTGGCGTGGGCGTAAAGCCCAGCAGCAAACGAAGCCAGGATTCCGTGAGCGCAAGCCACGACAAGCGTTCCGGCGCCGACTTGGATGCCGTGGCCAACCGCTGACACTCCTCCGCATTGCGGAGATAATCCTCGTCCTTGCTCATAATCCAAAAACGCGGATCGCCAGGCCCGGTTCCAGCCCGAGACCGCGATTGGTAAAGAACGCTGCTCTTGGTTGAGGGTAGTTGGTCGGAGCGGCGAGATTTGAACTCGCGACCCCTAGTCCCCCAGACTAGTGCGCTAACCAGGCTGCGCCACGCTCCGAACCGTTTTGTGAGGGGGGCAAAGGGCGCCCGCCGCTCGAGGGAGGCGGACTATAGTCGGGCCCCCCTGGCATACGCAACGCGAAGCTTGTGCGGCGAAGCAGCCTTAATGCGTGGAAGCTTTAATGGGTGGAGACTGGCGCCACCCGGCGGGCCTTGCGCAGGCGCTCCTTCAATTCCGAGAGCTCGTCGAGCAGCGCCGAAAAGCGGGCGCGTTCTTCCTCGGCCATGATGGGCTCTTCCGGCTCGGTCTCGCGCCGGAAGGGATGGACATTGGAGGAAACCATTTCCGCCTCCGTTTCCATGACGGGCTCGTTTTCCGTTTCTTCAACGCGCGGAAGGCCCATAAGGCTCACCGCGCCGCGGCCCAATTCCATCACATAGCGCGGTCCCTGTTCGCGCAGGATCTTCTGCACGCCCTTGATGGTCAGGCCGTCGCTGTAAAGCAGCGTGCGGATGCCGCGCAACAGATCGAGATCGTCTGGGCGGTAATAGCGCCGGCCACCGCCACGCTTCAGCGGTTTTACGGTGGCGAATTTGGTTTCCCAGAAACGCAGGACATGCTGCGGCACGTCGAGGTCGGCCGCGACTTCGCTGATGGTGCGAAACGCTTCCGGTGATTTCTGTGCCGCACCCAACATCGCCATCAATTAGTCCTCGGCCGCGCCCCGCCGTCCAACCCGTTGATCTGCGCCTTCAGCACATGCGACGGACGGAACACCAGCACTCGGCGCGGCGCGATCGGCACTTCATCGCCGGTCTTGGGATTGCGTCCCACGCGCTGCGACTTCTGGCGGACCTGGAACGTGCCAAACGAGGACAGCTTCACCGCCTCGCCACGCGCCAACGCTCCGCACACCTCTTCCAAAATGTCTTCCACCATCTGCGACGATTCATTGCGCGACAGACCAACTGCGTTGAAAACGGCCTCGGTCAAATCGGCGCGCGTCAGCGTCTTGTTGCTCATCCCTGCCCCCAAAGGCGCACGATTCGCTTCGCGCGCTGAAGGAACCGTAGGCGGAAGCACATTTTCCGTCAATGTCAGAGGCTTGGGGCCGTTCGTTGAGATAACCCACAGGGGCCATGGAGGCTCTACCAGCGGACCAGCGCCGCGCCCCAGGTGAAACCGCCGCCCATGGCCTCCATCAGCACGAGGTCGCCGCGCTTGATCCGGCCGTCCTCGACCGCCACGGATAGGGCCAAGGGCACCGAGGCCGCCGAGGTGTTGCCGTGCTGGCTGACCGTGGAAACCACCCGCTCCGGCCGGATGGAGAGCTTCCGGGCGGTGCCGTCGAGGATGCGCTGATTGGCCTGATGGGGGACGAACCAGTCGATATCGGGGACGGTAAGGCCCGCCTGCTCGGCCGAAGCCTGGATGGCGGCGGCGATATTGGTGACGGCGTGCTTGAAGACTTCGCGGCCCTGCATGCGCAGGAAGCCGGTCGTGCGCGTGGAGGAGACTCCTCCGTCTGTATAAAGAAGGTCGTGCAGGCGCCCGTCCGAGAAAATCTTGGTGTTGAGGATGCCGCGGTCGCTGGGCGCGCCTTCGCTCTCGGTCCCCTGAATGACGACGGCGCCGGCGCCGTCGCCGAACAGCACGCAGGTGCCGCGGTCGGTCCAATCGAGAATCCGCGACATCGTCTCGGCGCCGATCAGCAGCACCGTCTTGGCCGAGCCGCCGCGAATCATGTTGTCGGCGACCGAAAGCCCGTAGATGAAACCGGAGCACACCGCCTGAATGTCGAAGGCGGCGCCCTTCAGCATATTGAGCCGCGCCTGAATCTTGGTCGCGGTCGAGGGAAAGGTCTCGTCGGGCGTCGTAGTGGCGACGATGACGAGATCGATGTCGGTCGCCTTGATGCCAGAATTCGCAATGGCCTTCAGCGCCGCCTCGTAAGCGAGGTCGGAGGTGGTCTCGCCATCGCGCGCGATGTGGCGGACCTTGATGCCGGTGCGCTCCTCGATCCAGGCATCGCTGGTATCGACCATCTTGGCGAGATCGTAATTGGTGAGGATCTTGCCGGGCAAAAATCCGCCGCACCCGAGAATGACGGAACGCGTAATCGTCACGAAACCGCTGCCTTCGCCTGTCCGACGCTTTGATTGGGTTTGGTCTCGCCATTGGCGACGATACCGGCGCGGTCGGCGGCGATGCGCGCGATGATATCGGACTGGCCCATGTCGACGGCGAGGTCGATGGCGCTGGCGAAGCCGAGCGCATCGGTGCCGCCATGGCTTTTCACAACGACACCATTGAGGCCGAGGAAGACGCCGCCATTGAGCGAGCGCGGATCGAGCTTCTTGCGCACGAAATTGATGGAGCCGGCGGCGAGCAGCGCGCCAATCCGCCCGAAGAAGGAGCGCAAAAACGCGGTCTTCAAGAAATGGCTGATCAGCTTGGCGGTGCCTTCGGCCGTCTTCAACGCGACATTGCCGGTGAAGCCGTCCGTCACCACGACATCGACCAGGCCTGAACCTATGCCGTCGCCTTCGACGAAGCCGTAGAATTCGATCGGCAGCTTGGAGGCGCGCAGGATTTGCGCCGCGCGCTTGACGGGCTCGATGCCCTTTATTTCTTCTTCGCCGATATTGAGCAGGCCCACGGTCGGGCGCTCGATACCGAAGGCTGCGCGCGCGAAGGCTTCGCCCATCACCGCGAAATCGACGAGCTGTTCGGCATCGCATCCGGCATTGGCGCCGACATCGAGCACGATGCTCTGTCCGCGCATGGTCGGCCAGATGACGGCGATGGCGGGCCGCGAGATGCCTTCGATCACGCCGAGGCGGGACATCGAGATCGCCATCAACGCACCGGTATTGCCGGCCGAGACGGCGACCTTCGCCTCTTTCTGTCCGACGGAGCCGATGGCGTGCCACATGCTGGAATTGCGTCCGCGCCGCAGCACCTGGCTCGGCCGCTCCGTCATGCGCACCGAATCTGGCGCGTGGCGGATTTCGGCGCAATTGGCGAGGATGCGGTGGCCGGCGAGCAGCGGCTTCAGCACCGCCTCGTCGCCATGCAGCAGGAAGCGCAAATGGGGATGACGCTTACGCGCAATCGCCACGCCTGCCAGAATGGCAGCCGGACCAGCGTCGCCGCCCATTGCGTCGATGGAAAGGATCAATTCGCCGACCACGTTCCTTTGACCCGCCCAGAAAGGTACGCGGCCACGATACGAGACTTAGGCCTTGGGCGGTATCGAAACCCCGCTCCGTTAAGCCTTAATCCTCGGCGGCAACGACCTCGCGGCCGTCATAATGCCCGCAAGAGGGGCACACATGGTGTGGCCGCTTCAATTCCCCGCAATTGGCACATTCGCCATGAGCCTCGACCCCGAGAGCATGATGCGAACGGCGCATATTCCGCTTCGACGGCGAAGTTTTTCTCTTAGGAACCGCCATTGCCGAATCTCCAGTGCTTCGGTTGGGCCCCTGCCCAACCACCGCTCAAAATGGGGGCGGAGCTAAACCCGAAACACCGCCCCGATGCAAGAGCGCTTTTGGGCGCGAAAAAACAAGGATTCTTAGGTCTTGGGCTTGGCCGAGGCCGGTTTGGCCGGCGCCTTGCTTTCCTTGAGCGCCTTGAGAACCGCGAAGGGGCTTTCCTTGGGTGTGTCCTCTTCGTCCGGCACCTCGAATTTCGCGCCCGGCGCCTTCGGATAGGGATCGAGCGACAGGCTTAATTCCTCCAGCACCGGGGCCGCCAGATCGATCATGGCGTCGTCGAGCACATCGGGGTCCTCGGTTTCGGAGAGCGAGATCTCGCCCCCCGGCCCTTCTTCATATCGTTTGGCCGCCGCCGAGGGCGCGATTCGGAACGAGCGGCGAAATTCCCCTTTGAGATGGGCGCGCACCGGTTCGAGCGTCACCACGCAGGTCTGCACCACATCGGCGTCGAACGCGGCCTCATAGGCATAAAAATCCCGGCCCCGTCGCGACAGCCTGATGGAGGCGGTGAGATTTTCTATCCCCGGAATGTCGAGCCAGGCGGCAATGGCGGCGCGTTCGACAAGCGACGGCGTCAATTTCAGCTCGGCTCCTTTTTCGGGGAGCGTGGCGAGATCGAAATGCGAGGCGAAAGGCGGCTGCGTGCTCATGGTGTTTGCAATATAGGAAGCGGGCCGAAATCCGCTATGCCCGAAAGAAGCTGGCCTTGCGATTCGGGTGTGGCGAGATGGCTGCGCGCGGCGATCACATAGCCGGCAATCGCCGAAGCTTGGCCGTCAGCGTTGGGCGCGCCACGGTAGAGATTGCGCAGCAACGCGTCCGCCATTTCCGCATCGGACGCCGCCGCGCGATAGGCTTCGAGCCGGCCGAAAAACGCATTCGCCATCGCCTTCATGCGCCGCGACATGCCCATATCGCCGACGCCCATCTCGCGCAAAGCATCTTCCAGCCCAGCGAAAACGACATCGGTGAAGGCGGAGGCGAGCGCGCGCATCCCCGCACCGCCACGCTCAAGCGCCTCTAGGACCAGGAAGGCGTGCAACGCCAGAAGATCGAACCGCCCATCGACGGAGTCGGCAACGCCAATTTTTGTGAAGAAAATGGGAGCCCGTGCCCGCTCCACCACCGAGGCGTAAAGCGCCGAACCGCTTGGCGTTTGGCTGGACTTTGCGAATCCTGTTAACACGAATTTTCTATCCCTCTGGACTTGCACGGCTTCCTGGACAAAGCTAGCACATCATCGCGTTCGCTTCGTGTTCAAGGAGTTCTGCCGATGCGCCACTTTCTCGCAACCGTCGCCGTCTCGGCGACTGTCATAGGCGTCGCGACCTGCGCGCCGGTGGAAAACCAGCGCGGCTACGTGCCCGATATGGAAGTGGTCGCCAGCATCCAGGTCGGCATGGACACCAAAGAGACGATCTCCGAGAAGCTCGGCGATCCCTCGACCTCCGGCACTTTCGATGCCGACACCTGGTATTACATCTCCGCCCATGTCGAGCAGAACGCGTTCTTCGCGCCGCGCGCGGTCGATCGCAACATTCTCGCCGTCGAATTCACCAAAGAGGGCAAAGTCTCCGGCATCAACCGCTACACGCTGGCGGATGGCCGCGTGGTCGATTTCCAGACCCGCGAGACGCCGACGCGCGGCCGCGATCTGACGCTGCTGCAGCAGATCTTCAACGCGGTGCCCGGAAATATCGGACAGCCCGGCCGTATTCAGCAGGGCGAGCAGAACCCGGGTGGCGGTGGCGGGCCGCCGCCGATTCCGGGCCCTGGACGCTAGCTCTCTAGCCTCCGAGCTGCGCCAGCACCGCGAGCAGCAACAGCGCCACGATATTGGTGATCTTGATCATCGGATTGACCGCCGGTCCCGCCGTATCCTTGTAGGGATCGCCGACCGTATCGCCGGTCACCGCCGCCTTGTGCGCGTCGGAGCCTTTGCCGCCATAATGGCCATCCTCGATATATTTCTTGGCGTTGTCCCAAGCCCCGCCACCTGACGTCATCGAAATCGCGACGAACAGACCCGTCACGATGACGCCGAGCAGCATGGCGCCGAGCGCCGAGAACGCCGACGAGACGCCGGCGATATAGTACACGGCCATGAACAGCACGATCGGCGTCAGCACCGGCAGCATCGAGGGGATGATCATTTCCCGGATAGCAGCCTTTGTGAGCATGTCGACCGCGCGGCCGTAATCGGGCTTCTGCGTTCCTTGCATGATGCCGGGCATTTCACGGAACTGGCGGCGCACTTCCTCGACCACCGCGCCTGCCGCGCGTCCCACCGCCGTCATCGCCATGCCGCCGAACAGGAACGGCAAGAGGCCGCCGATGAAGAGGCCGACGACGACCCAGGGATCGGTCAATGAGAAGGTAGGCAGTTCGACTCCTTCGAAGAAGGGATAATTCTCGCTGTTGGCGATGAAGTAGTTGATGTCCTCCGTATACGCCGCGAACAACACCAGCGCGCCCAGGCCCGCCGATCCGATGGCGTAGCCCTTGGTGACGGCCTTGGTGGTGTTGCCGACCGCATCGAGCGCGTCGGTCGTTTTGCGCACGTCGCCTTCGAGGCCGGACATTTCGGCGATACCGCCGGCATTGTCGGTGACCGGGCCGAAGGCATCGAGCGCCACGATCATGCCGGCCAAAGCCAGCATGGTGGTCACCGCGATGGCGATGCCGAACAGTCCGGCGAGCAGATTGGTGACGACGATGCCGCCGCAGATGACGAGCGCCGGAAGCGCGGTCGATTCCATCGACACCGCGAGGCCCTGGATGACATTGGTGCCGTGGCCGGTGACGGAGGCTTTCGCCACCGACTGCACCGGGCGGAAATTCGTGCCGGTATAATATTCGGTGATCCAGACGATCAGGCCGGTGACCACAAGACCCGCTACGCCGCAGAAATAGAGGTCGAGACCGCTGAAGTCCGCGCCACCGAGAATTTCGAACTCTGTATCGAGGCCGACGATCCAATGGGTCAGCGGCAACAGCACGATCAGCGACAGCACGCCCGTCGCGATCAGGCCCTTATAGAGCGCGCCCATGATGTTGTTGCTCTTGCCCAGGCGCACGAAGAACGTGCCGGCGATCGAGGTCAGGATGCAGGCCCCCGCGATGGTGAGCGGATAGAGCATCATCGCGATGCGTTCTTCGCCCGCGAAGAAGATGGAGGCGAGCACCATCGTCGCCACCGTCGTCACCGCATAGGTTTCGAAGAGATCGGCCGCCATGCCGGCGCAGTCGCCGACATTGTCGCCGACATTGTCGGCGATGGTGGCCGGATTGCGCGGGTCATCCTCGGGGATACCCGCTTCGACCTTGCCCACCATGTCGCCGCCGACATCGGCGCCCTTGGTGAAGATGCCGCCGCCAAGACGGGCGAAGATGGAGATCAGCGAAGCGCCGAAGCCGAGCGCGACAAGCGAATTGACGACCACACGGCTATCGACCGGATCGGTCACCGCAAGGCCGAACCCGGCCGTCAGCACCGCGTAATAACCGGCGACGCCGAGCAGCCCGAGGCCGACCACGAGCAAGCCCGTAACCACGCCTGAGTCGAAGGCGACCTTGAGCCCTTGCGCCAATCCTTCGCGCGAGGCTTCCGCGGTGCGTACATTGGCGCGCACCGACACGTTCATGCCGATATAGCCGGCGGCGCCCGAAAGCGTCGAACCGATGAGGAAGCCGATCGCCACCTGCCAGCCCAGCACAAGGAAGGCGGCGATGAAGATGACGACGCCCGCAATGGCGATGGTGGTGTATTGGCGGTTGAGATAGGCCGCCGCCCCTTCCTGGATCGCGGCCGCGACCTCCTGCATGCGGGCATTGCCCGGGCTCTTGGCGAGAACCGATTTCACCAGAAAGCCGCCGTAAAGGAGTGCCACCAGGCCGCAGGCGATGACGAGGAGAAGCTGCAAGCTCATCTTGGCGATCCTATGTCTTTGTGTTTGTGGAGAAAGTCGTGCCGTGCCAGGCGCATCGCGCGCAAGCAACAGCCTCCCCTTCCCCGCCGTCAGAGGGCGGGCGAACATGCCAAAGTCATGCCCCGGTGGCAACCACGCGCGACCTGAAGAGGCGAGACAAAAACGCTCAGGATCCGGGCTGGACCGGGATGACGACGATTTGTTCCAGCTTCAGTTCCGCCACCGTGCCGGCGGGCAGGACCTGGTTCATCCGCGCCGTCAGACGCGTTTTGATCGCTTCCGCATCGACCGCTTTGGTGTCGGCGGCTTTGACGATGGTGCCTTTGTTGAGCTCGCGCAGGAAGGCGTCGCGCAAGAAGGGCACCTTCTCGCGGATCAGGAGCACTTTGTTGGCGCCGGTCGGGGCCAGCACGATGATGATGTAGGCATAGCTCTCGAGCCGGGGTCCGACGATCATCGGCGCCAGCAGGGCCGGAAGCCCGACATCGACGATGCCTTGCTCGGCGGCTTCGGCGGCATAAGCGGAGGGCGCCAGCGCCAAAGCAAGCGCGGCGGCAATAGAGGTCGTGGCCAAACGGGTCCGGTTCATCCCTGAAGGATAGCAGGACCGGACTAAGGCTTGGTTACCGGGTGTTATTCTTTGATGCCCAGGGGCTCGAAATAGGCCGCAATCATAGGTTCGATGCGCTTGGCGGCCGCGATATCGGCATCGCCCCGCCTGGCATCGCCCATGCGTTTTTGTGCCAAACCCCGCCCGTACAGGGCTTCGGGGTTCTGGTCATCCATCCCGGCGGCGCGGGTGAATTCGCTTACCGCCTCGCGGTTCTGATTGCGCTTCAGATAGATCTTGCCGCGCCCGACAAAGGATTCCGGATTCATCGCATCGTTGCGGACGGCTTCCGAGAAATCGGTCAGCGCCCGGCCATCGTCGCCCTGGTACAGATAGACATAGCCGCGTTCAAGATAGGCATCGGCGAAGGCCGCGTCGCGCGCGATCGCCGCATCGAATTCGGGAAGCGCGCGGGTAAGATCGTTCTTGCGCGTATAGGCGAGGCCGCGCGCGAAGAACGGTTCGGGCGCGTTGGGCAAAAGCCGCGAGGCCTGATCGGCGTCCATCAATTGGGCGTCGAAATTGCCCGTATCGAAATGAAATTCGGAACGCGCCAGATAGAGACCGCCAAGCTCCTCGCCCGTGAAGAGGCGCGAGGCGATGGCCTGCGTACAGGCGGCGATATGCTGCCGCTCGTCGAGCGTCTCGCCGTTCACGCAATTCTCATAGAGCCGGTCGGCGTCTTGGGACGGCGGCGGCTGCCGGTTTTGGGCGGCGGCGGGAAGAACGCAGAGGCTTGCGGCAAAAACCGCGACACAGAGGAACACGCGCATATACTATTCCTTTCAGCGCCCCCTATTTCGCAGTTTAGCGCATCTTGGGCTCTCGCGTCACTTCCTCCGGGGTTAAAGCGTTAAGACTCAACGCATGCAGGCCCTTGGCGAATTCTTCGGCGAGGGCCGCGTAAATGCGCCGCTGGCGCTCGACGCGGGCAACGCCGGCAAACGAAGCCGAAACGATGCGGACGCGGAAATGCGATTCGCCGCTTGGTCTCGCGCCCGAATGGCCGGCATGTTTCGCGCTCTCGTCGTCGACGTCGAGAAAGGCCGGCGAAAATGCGGCCGTCAGCTTGCGTTCGAGGCTCGTGCCGATGGGTCCTAATGTGCTCATGCGAATAGCTTGAAGAGAGTTTGATGTCATTCTGTCAAGTCCGTCGTTTCCTTGTCTTTTAGAACTTGCATCCCATAATGAGTGCATGAGTTCCGCAACCTACCGGCCGAAGTTCGGTTTCGACATCCGGATCAATCCGGACATGCCGCCCAAGAAGCGCGCGCAAATCGTCACCGGCAAGCGTTGCGCCTCCCCCGGCTGCCGTGAGACCGCCGAAAGCCGGGTGCCGAAGAATCGCTACGATATGGAAGACCGCCAGTGGCTCTGCCGCGACCATTTGCGCGAGCACAACCGAAGCTGGGACTATTTCGCCGGCATGACACCGGACGAGATCACGCGTTACGGCCTCGATGCCATCACCGGCCACCGCCCGACCTGGCCGCTCGGCAAGCGCGCCGCCGGAAGCCAGACCGAACCGCAGCGTGACCGCGGCGGCGCCAATTACTGGGGTTACCATTTCGAGGATGGATACGCGGTCTTCGAGGAGGCCGCCGAGCCGGCCGGGCCGCCTAAAAGAACCCGCCTGACCAAGGGACAATTGGACGCGTTCAACACCCTGAATCTCGAGGAAAACGCCACCTTGCAGGAGATAAAAGCGCGGTATAAGGAACTGGTGAAACGTTTTCACCCCGACGCAAATGGCGGCAATCGGGGCACCGAAGAGCGGCTGAAGCAGGTCATCAAGGCCTACGGGCATCTCAGGGCGACAGGCATCGTTTAGAGCCTTTCCGGTGCCCCGCGAACGCGCCGGATGTGTTAGAGCGCGCCTCCTTCGGATCGCATTTGAACCTCGAGAATGATGGAATAGAAATGTCTGCAATCCCCAACGGCCTCGATCCCGCTTCCGCGCCTGATATCCAGGTCGACGTGCGCAACACGTTCGGCATCGACGCCGCTATGACCGTGCCGGCGTTCTCCAGGCCGAACGAATATGTGCCCGACCTCGACACGGCCTATGTCTTCGACCGCGAAACGACGCTCGCGATCCTGGCGGGTTTCGCGCACAACCGGCGCGTGCTGATCCAGGGCTATCACGGCACCGGCAAATCGACCCATATCGAGCAAGTCGCCGCGCGGCTGAATTGGCCCTGCGTGCGCGTGAATCTCGATTCCCACATCAGCCGCATCGACCTCGTCGGCAAGGACGCCATCGTGCTGAAAGAGGGCAAGCAGGTGACGGAATTCCGCGAGGGGATTCTGCCCTGGGCGATCCAGCACCCAGTCTGCATGTGCTTCGACGAATATGACGCTGGGAGACCCGACGTGATGTTCGTGATCCAGCGCGTGCTCGAAGTGCAAGGCAAGCTGACCCTGCTCGACCAGAACCGCGTGATCCGGCCGCATCCCTCGTTCCGGTTGTTTGCCACGGCCAACACAGTTGGCCTTGGCGATACCTCGGGTCTCTATCACGGCACCCAGCAGATCAATCAGGGCCAGATGGACCGCTGGAACATCGTGGTCACGCTGAACTATCTGGCGCACGACACCGAAGTCGAAATCGTGATGGCCAAGGCGCCGCCCTATCAGAACGCCGAGGGCAAGAAGAAGATCGCCGCCATGGTCCGCGTCGCCGACATGACGCGCAACGCTTTCATCAATGGCGACATCTCGACCGTGATGAGCCCGCGCACGGTCATCACCTGGGCGGAGAACGCCGTCATCTTCGGCGATATCGGCTTCGCCTTCCGCGTCACCTTCCTGAACAAATGCGACGAATTGGAGCGGCCCGCGGTCGCCGAGTTCTATCAGCGCTGCTTCGGCGAGGAACTTCCCGAATCTGCCGCCAAAGTTCTGATGGCATAGGCTTCGGTCATGAAGCCCGAAAACCCGACCGATCCCTTCAAGCGCGCCGTCGCCAGCGCGGTGCGATCGATCGCAGGCGATGCGGAGCTGGAAGTCACCTTCTCCCCCGAACAGCCGATGCTGCGTGGGAAAAAGGTGCGCCTGCCCCTGCCCTCGCGCTCGCTGCCTAGGGACGAAGTCGCCGCCGTGCGCGGCGCTGGCGATGCCTATGCGCTGAAGCTCGCCTATCATGAACATTCCATCGACAAGGACATCCGCCCGCAAGGCGGCGATGCCGCGGCGATCTACGAAGCGGCCGAGCAGGCGCGCGTCGAAGCCATCGGCGCGCTCGCCATGCCGGGGGTGAAGAACAATCTCGCCGCTATCTTGACCATGCGCTGCAAGGCGCACGGTCTGCAGGACGTGAAGGAACAGATCCAGGCGCCGCTGCTCGACGTGCTTTCGATGATCATGCGCGAGCGCCTGACCGGCGAGCCGCCGCCCGACATCGCCAAGCGCGCCGTCGATCTGTGGCGGCCCTTCGTCGAGGCCAAGGTCGGTGTCGATCTCGACAAGCTCAAAGACACGATGCGCGACCAGCGCTCTTACGGGAAGCTGACGCGGGCCATTCTTTCCGGCCTCGAACTCGCCGACGAATATGTCGATGAGCCCGAGGGCGAGGAGGAAACGCCCGAGGATTCCGAACAGCAGACCGAGAACGAAGACCAGACCGAGGGCGAGGACAGCGAACCTTCCGAGATGGAAACATCCGAGAAGGAAGCCAGCGAAGCGGGCGAGGATTCGACCGCCGAGATCGAAGCCAACGACGCCGACAGCAACGAGGCCGACGAGACGCGCGAAGGCAAGCGCCCGATGCGCCCCGATCTGCCGTTCTCCGACGCCGACCGCTGGGACTACAAGCCCTTCACGCAAAGTTTCGACGAAGTGATCAATGCCGAAGACCTCTGCGACGCGGAGGAGCTGACGCGGCTGCGCAATTTCCTCGATCAGCAGCTGGCGCCCGTGCAGGGTCTCGTCGCGCGGCTCGCCAACAAATTGCAGCGCCTGTTGATGGCGCAGCAGAACCGCACCTGGGATTTCGATCTCGAGGAAGGCATCCTCGATACCGCGCGGCTGTCGCGCATCGTCATCGATCCGATGCACCCGCTCTCCTTCAAGATGGAGCGGGAGATGGATTTCCGCGACACGGTGGTGACGCTGCTGCTTGACAATTCCGGCTCGATGCGCGGGCGCCCGATCATGGTCGCCGCCATGTGCGCCGACATTCTGGCGCGCACGCTGGAACGCTGCGCCGTCAAGGTCGAGGTGCTTGGCTTCACCACGCGCGCCTGGAAGGGCGGCCAATCGCGCGAGCGCTGGCTCGCCGAGAGCAAGCCCGCGCATCCCGGACGGCTGAACGATCTGCGCCACATCGTCTACAAGGCGGCCGATGTGCCGGGCCGGCGCACGCGCAAGAATCTCGGCCTGATGATGCGCGAGGGCCTCTTGAAAGAGAACATCGACGGCGAGGCGCTGATCTGGGCGCATGGACGGCTGATCGCGCGGCCCGAATCGCGGCGCATCCTGATGGTGATTTCCGACGGCGCGCCGGTCGATGATTCCACTCTGTCGGTCAATGCCGGAAATTATCTCGACAAGCATTTGCGCCAGGTGATCGCCGAGATCGAAACCAAATCGCCGGTGGAGCTTGTCGCCATCGGCATCGGCCACGACGTCACGCGCTATTACAAGCGCGCCGTCACCATTCTCGATGCCGAGCAATTGGGTGGCGCGATGACGGACCAGCTCATCGACCTCTTCGCCGATGGGCTTTCGCGCCGGACGCCGGCGCGGCGCGGCGCACGCACGGGCCGCCGCCCGCGCACGAGAGCGGCATGATGCGCAATAATGCTCGCGGAACGTCATTTGCGTCCGTGGGCCTTCTTGTTTTGCTGCTTACCGCCTGTGCCAGCATGACGCCGGGGCTGCCCGGCCCTCTCGACGTGACCGCCTCGCGCATTCCGCTCTATCCCAACCGACCCGACGAGAAACGCGCCGGCAGTCTTATCTATCGCGGCGGTCTGGAGCTCAGTTCCACCGATGCGCGGTTCGGCGGCCTCTCCGATATCGAAGTCAATGAAGACGGCAGCGAGATCCTCGCGGTCTCCGACAATGCACGCTGGCTGCGCGCGCGTCTTTCTTACGATGCAAGCGGCGATCTCTCCGGCTTCGCGAGCGTCATCATCGCGCCGATGGTCGGCATGGATGGGACGGCGATGCAGGCGCTGGAAGGCGACGCCGAAGGCCTCACCCTCGAAAACGCCCACGATCTTTACGGCGGCACCATCGTCAGCTTCGAGCGCTATGTGCGGGTCTGGCGCTACGATCTCTCCAACGGATTGCGCGCGCCGCCCTCGAACGTGCCGATCGGCTCATGGGTCAATGCATTGCGCAACAATGCGCAGCTCGAAGCGATCACGCTCGTGCGCCCCGACACGCTGGCGATCTTTGCAGAGATGAAAGTGAATCCGGGCGATGACATTCTCGTCGGGCTCGAGGGCTATCCCGGCGGCCCCCGTCGGCTGACGACGCGCATGGCGTCAATTGTCCCGCGCGATCCGCACGCCGTCACTAGCGCCAAGACAGCGCCCGACGGCACTCTCTTCGTTTTGGAACGGCGCTTCTCCCCTGCGGCGGGCGTCGGCATGGAACTGCGCCGCATTCCCGGCTCAGAGGTACGCGAGGGTGCGCGCATGAATGGCGAGGTCCTCGCCAATCTGTCGTTTCAGGACGCCAATATCGACAATATGGAAGGGATCGCGTTGCGGCAGGGGCCGAACGGCGAGACGTTTCTCTATATGATTTCGGACAACAATTTCTCGAACCTGGAACGCACGCTGTTGCTGATGTTCGAAATCAGGAACTAGGCCTGCTTGTCATTCCCGGCCGAGCGATGCGAAGCATCGCGAGGGGAAGGGAATCCAATCGTTGAAAGTAGAGACTCGTTCTTCACCAATTGGATGCCCTTCCCTCGCCATTACTTGCGCAATGGCTCGCCGGGCATGACAAATTGGGCTTAGGAATTTAGGCGCTGGCGGCTTGCTTCGCCTGCTTCTTGGCGATCTGGCGCTTCAATCGCAGCGCCTTGGTCGACAGCGACGTATCCCGGGCCTTCAGCAGAAACACGTCGAGGCCGCCCTTGCTGTCGAGGGTGCGCAGCGCATTCATGCTGACTTTCAAGGACACGTCCTGGCCGAGCGTCTCGCTCGCCAGCGACACGGTTTGCAGGTTCGGACGGAACACCCGCTTCTTCTTATTGTTGGCGTGGCTCACGAGGTGTCCGCTCATGACACCTTTTCCCGTCAATTCGCAGCGGCGCGCCATGGCCCGTTTCCTTCAAATGCTTGATTCAAGAGCGGCTCTCTTACGGAAGGCCCCTTCTTGCGTCAAGCGATTAGGGAACCAGGGCTCACGATCACGCCAGCATCAGAAGTCATTTTTTAGCCATAGACTGGAATATGCTAAGCCTTGGGGAACGTGTCCAAATTTCGTTCGTATCTGTGGGGGTCGGAGGTTTCATGCGTAAAGGCGCAATTGCCGTTCCAGCCCTTCTGCTGGCGAGCCTCAGCTTTGCCGGGGCCGCTTTCGGCGCGGCCGGCGAGACTTCGGGCGATGCGACCACCCCCGTCTCGACCCTGGACCTTTCCTTCGAGCTCTATGCCGGCGGCATCCGGCTCGGCCATGCCGGCATCTCAGCCCGCGTCCAGGGCACTGATTACAAGGCGATCTCGACGCTGGAGACGCGCGGCCTCGTCAACGCCTTCTGGCAGTCGAAAATCGAAACCTCCTCCAGCGGCGAGCTGACGGCGACGCGCGTGCAGCCCAGCCTCTATGATTCCTTCTCGCAATACCGCGCCAACCAGCGCCGCCATGTGACGCTGACCTTCGGGCCGGAGGGACCGAAAGTCGTTTCCGATCCGCCCTATCCGGAGAACCGCGCCGTCATCAGCGAAGCGCAAAAGAAAGAGGCGCTCGACCCCTTGAGCGCCGTCATGTACCTCATCGGCAGCCACAGCAACGAAGCCAAACCCTGCGAAGCCACCGCCCCCATCTTCGACGGGCGCAGGCGCTACGACGTCAGCTTCGATTTCGTCCGCAAGGCCAGGATCAACATGGACAACGGTCTCTATGACGGGCCGGGCTATGTCTGCCGCGTGCATTACAACCAGGTCGCCGGCTATCAGCAGACCCTCGTCCAGCAGGGCAAGAAGCTGCCGACCATCTTCGCCTGGGTGGCGCCGGTGAAAAGCGCCGATCACCCCTCCCTGACCTACATGCTTCCCCTGCGGATTTGGGCGGAGACGGAATACGGCATCGTGGTCGCGCTGGCCTCCCAAGTGAAGCTCGACGGCGGCCCCCTGCCGAAGCAAAACTGATCGCTGTTCGGTGTTCCGCTTTGGATCAATTCGGCCTCCGACTCTCGGCGAATCCCAGATGCTGCGAGCGCACCCCACAATTGGCTTGCGATGCACACGGCAATACGATATATTGTCCATGAACGAATACTGACGCAAAGTGCGGTTAGCGATTCGGGCACGGTTTGTTCTGTGCCTGTTCTAGCGTTATTAATCTCATCCACAAGCACTTTTGGAACCTCCGCGCGGCCCCTGTGGGTGCGGCGGAGATTGCCTTGCTTGGGCCCCTTAAAAACCTGAAGCTGCAGGCACAAATAGGTCACGCCATGAGTCGTAAGCGTTCGCGCCAAATCTATGCCGGCCAAATCCAAAGGGGGCCATCAGGCGCAGAACGGCACGCCA
>SHWE01000034.1 GCA_009693985.1 Alphaproteobacteria bacterium
AACGGGAGAACCCAGCACGGCCTGGTTCGCCCATGTCGGCGGGTTCGTCGCCGGTATCGCGCTGACACCGCTGCTGTCCCAATTTCCCCTTTTTGGACGAATCCGTCGCGGACCCTGGGGCTGAATAGGACGCGGAAAATCGGCGTTCGCAATTCGGTAATCATCTAAGCGCCGATTCCGCTTTCCGATTTTCGCTTTCGGAAAATTCCTCTCGCCGCTGGCACGGCTTTTGCTGTTGTGCCGGGAGAGCGATGTCGATTGTCCCAATTCGTACAATCCGAGACAGCGCCGAAAGCTTCGGGGCGTGAAATTATGAAACACAGGAACAGTCATTTCGCAGTCGGATATTGGAGCCGCCTCCGTTATGGGCGTCCGACGCCGGATCAAGCCGACATCGATCCGAAGGCGCTGAAACGCCTTCTTCCCTTTGTCTTCCTGTTAGACACCAAGCCCGAAGACACCTTCACTTACCGCCTTGCCGGCACAACGCTGTCGCAACGTTACGGCGGCGAGCTGCGCGGCCGCGATTATCTCGCCTTCTGGGATGCGGACAGCCGCAGACGTTTGACCGATCTGCTTCGACAATCGCTCGAAACCGGGACGCCCGTCTGTCTTACCTCGATCGGCGCCACCGAAGATTGCCGCATGGTCGAAATGGAAACCGTGCTGCTGCCGATCACTTTCGGCTCCACCATGCCCGAACGTTTCCTCGGCGTGGTGCAAGTCCTCACCGATGTTGCCCCCTTGACGGGACGCGCCATCAGCTTCGAACGTCTCGTGACGTCGGCTTTGGTGCGCGAAGGCGAAGACGCCAGCAATATCTCGCATCTCCCGCCGCCTCCCCCACCGCCTCCGCCTTCGGATTTCGGCGGCGGCAAGCGCCATCCGCGCGCACCGCATTTGCGGCTTGTCGTATCGCGCGAAGGCGCGGATCCGCTGCGCTGCGACGTCAACGAAATGCTGCGGGATATGTTCGCTTTATGCGGATTGCTACGGCGGACGCCGTAGCAGCCTTGTAGCCCTAAAGGAGGCTTAGAAAGGAGACCTGGAAAACCCGTCCGTCTTGCGGGAGACGGTCGACGTCGGATCGCGGTTGGTGCGTTCGCGAATCTCATATTCGCGTTGCACCTGTTTCAGGTGCTCAAGCTCGTAGCGTTCGATCGCGGCGCGGTAATTCTCGAACGCCAGCTCGTCGGCGGGACTGCGCGCCGCGCAGCGCTCGGCCGGATAACGCTGTGTTTCCGCGCACCACAGGTCGAAACTCATATTTTTAACGCCGTAATTGAGGGGGCCCTGTAGCGGCTGCGCCGATGCAAAAGTGGGCAACAGCGCCAAAGCCAAGCCAAGCCAAATTCCGCTGCTTTTGGTCATCGGATTCGTCTCCGTTAAAATAACCATACGCCGCTTTAATGGTTCCCGCCAAGCCGCGAGTCCTTGGCGAGGTCTTTACGCCCCCAAATAAAACCTTTGCTGCATTTGAAAAATGCCGTTTTGGGGCAGTCGCATAAACCCTTTGTTGAGCATCTCCCGATAGGGTCCGTAGACCGGAAGCTTGTCAGCGGATTCGTGCATGAGCCCCACCGATAACCGGGCCAAGGACTCAGGCCAGCAGGTCATCGCCCGCGCCCTCAAGGAGCGCAGGCGTTTTCGCCGCGTGCGGGTGACCATCACCGGCAGGCTCTACATCCCGGCCACGCAAGAAGAAGCGGTTTGCACCGTCGAAGATATTTCGCCGGGCGACGCGTCGGTGATGTGCGAGCTGAAGCAGGAGCCCAAGGGCCGCGCCGTCATCTATCTCGACAATCTCGGGCGCTTCGAAGGCCCGATCGTCCGCAACAAAGCGGGCGGCTTCGTGATGACTTTCTCGTGCTCCGTGGCGAAGCGCGAAAAGCTGGCCGACCATCTGACGCTCGAGATGAATCGCTATTTGCTTCGCGAGGCCGATCTCAGACGCTACGACCGTGTCGAAACGGCGTCCGGCAATTTCACCCATTTCACCCGCTCGACCGGCGAACAGATTCGTTGCGAAGTGCTCGATCTTTCGCTCTCCGGCGTCTCGGTGCGCACCGAGGTGAAGCCGGCGGTCGGCGAGCATCTCTTGATCGGGCATAGGGCCGGCCGCGTCGCGCGCCATCATTTCGACGGCATCGGCATCGAATTCTTAGGGGTCGCGCTGGCCGCCGGCGCCGCGCCCGACAATCCGCCCGCGCCGTCGCCGCAAGTGCGCCAGCTGGGACAGGTGATGGGCGCGCCGCGTAGCACCACCACGTCCCCCGGCCCCATGCTCTCGTCCGCGCGAATCTAAAGTCTTACGGAAATCCCCGCCGCGGCGAGACGCAGCTTCGCGTCGCGCACCGTCGCCTCGCCATAATGGAAGATCGAGGCCGCCAGCACCGCGCTGGCATGGCCTTGGGCGACTCCGGCGACCAGATGATCGAGCGTGCCGACGCCGCCCGACGCGATCACCGGTACCGGCACCGCATCGGCAACGGCGCGAGTGAGCTCGAGGTCGTAGCCCGACTTGGTGCCGTCGCGATCCATCGAGGTGAGCAGGATTTCGCCGGCGCCGAGGCCGACCAGTTTGCGCGCATGCTCCACGGCATCGATGCCGGTGGCGTTGCGTCCGCCATGGGTGAAGATTTCGAAATGGTTGTTGACGCGTTTGGCGTCGATCGCGGCGACGATGCATTGGCTGCCGAATTTCTCGGCGCCCTCGCGGATGAAGTCGGGCCGCCGCACCGCTTCGGTGTTGATCGAGACCTTGTCGGCGCCGGCCAGCAGCAGCGCGCGGATGTCTTCGATGGTTCTGACACCGCCGCCGACGGTCAACGGCATGAAGCAGGCCGATGCTGTGCGGCGCACGACGTCGAGCAATATGGGGCGCTTCTCGTGGCTGGCGGTGATGTCGAGGAAGGTGAGCTCGTCCGCGCCCGCCGCGTCGTACACGATCGCCTGCTCGACCGGATCGCCGGCATCGCGAAGCGAGACGAAATTGACGCCCTTGACGACGCGGCCGCCCTTTACGTCCAAGCAGGGAATGACGCGCACTTTCAGCATCAGCGCGCGCTCCGCCCCAATGCCGCGACCGCGAGAAGCGCGCGCGCGGCCGCCGCTTCGCCGGGGACGGCGGTCGTCTTCACCAGTGCCTCGCCTTCGTAGAGATGCGTCAGCGCTTCGCTCAGCGCGCCGGCGCTCCAGCGCTGGGCTTGCGCCTTGAAGCTTCCTTTTCGGAAATAATTCAGCGGAGGGCGCAATTTGTTCATCGCCCCGTCGAGATTGCCGCCCTCGTCGGCTTCGGCGCGCACCGAGAGCAGGCGCTGGAAATGGCTCATCGCCTGGCGCAGCACGGCCACCGGCGATACGCCCGCTGCCCATAGCCGCGCCAGCGAGCGGTCGAGGCTGGCATAATCGCTTTGCGCCGCCGCATCCAACGTCTCATCGACGCGCAATTCCGATTCGTCTTCCATGACCGCGGCGACATGGGCTTCGGTCACGGTCTTCTCGCCCATCGCGTAGAGCGCGAGCTTTTCGATTTCGGAGCGCGTCACGCCGCGATCCGAACCGAGTCGGCCGGACGCATAGGCAAGGGCGGTGTCTTCTATCGCGAGCCCGTGCGTCTTGAGCGCGGTTCTCACCAGTGATTCCAGCCCTTCCGCATTGTCGGGATAACAGGCGATGGCGGCGGCATTGTCGGCCGCTTCGAACACGCGCCTGAGACTCGCGTTCTTGGCAAGGTCGCCGGCCTCGACCACGATCAGCGCATCGCCCGATGGTGCATCGAGGAAGCGCTCGAAGGTCTTGGTCTGCCCGTTACCGGCGCCCGACACACGCACGACGCGCCGTCCGCCGATCATGGAGAGCGCGGCCGCTTCGTCCCACAGACGCGCCGGATCGGATTCGAGCACATCGCCGTCGAGCTCGGCCACACGGAAAGGATCGTTCAGATCGGCGACCACGCTCCTGGCCAGCGCTTTGGCGCGCTCGCGCACCAGACCGGAGTCAGGCCCATAGACGAGCGCCGCCACGAGCTCCGCCGGCGGTTTGGCCGCGAAGCGGTCGCCCTGATGGGATTTTATCTCCACGGGATTACCTCGAGGCGGTCTCGGCCGCTTGGCGCAAATAGACCGCGAGATCGATGCGGATACGCTCGGCGATGTCGCTGGCGGCGCGGTTCTGCGCGTCGCGCTGCGCCGTCACGGTCGCATAGAGGAAAGGCGCCGCGGCGACGTTATAGGCGGCGAAGGCGGTCACATCGCCGCTTTTCACCGCATCGGTGCCGCCCTTTGGAATCAAATCGTAATGCGCGCGGAGCTGGTAATTGTAGCGCGTAATCGCGGTGTTGGGCTGCAACACGACGGCCTCTTCATCGCCGGAGAGATAGAGTTTCAGCCGGTAAGCGGCGGTGTCGCTGCGGCCCGTCGCGTTGAAGAGATCGAGCAGATTGTTGCGCAATTCGTAGCCGACGCGCTCGGGGATCGGATCGACATAGACCTCCGACAGCGCCATGTTGACATTCGATCCGGAATCGATGGTGCCGTAGAGCGGAGTAAAGCCGCACCCCGTCAGCAGCAGCGCCGCGAGAATCCCAACCGGTCTTGCCAAACGCTTCATCCTGCCACCACCACGTTGACGATGCGGCCGGGGACCACAATGACACGTCTTGGGGCCTGCCCGCCAAGGGCGCGCTGCACCGGTTCAAGCGCCAGCGCCGCCCCCCGTGCCGTCGCCTCGTCGGCGCCGGCCGGAATCTCGATCTCGCCGCGCAGCTTGCCGTTGACCTGCACGCCGATCCGGATCGTATCGCTTTTTACCAGATTTGCATCGGCTGTGGGCCAGCGCGTGGCGGCAATCATGGTCGAATGGCCGAGCGCCTCCCAGCAGGTTTCGGCCAGATGCGGCATCATCGGCCCCACCAGTAGGACCAGTGTTTCTAAGGCTTCGCGCTTGACCGCGCCGTCGACGGCAGCGGCCTGCCCTATGGCATTGGCCAGCGTATAGATCTGGGCGACCGCCCGGTTGAAGCGCAGTTGGCTCAAATCCTCCGTCACCGCGGCAATCGCGCGATGGCTGGCGCGGCGAAGTTCGAGCGCGGGGCCCTCCACGGTCGCGGGCAGATTCGCGCCGGCCGGCGCCAGGCCTTCGGCCTCGGTCACCAATCGGTGGATGCGCTGGACGAAACGCCAGCAGCCTTCGGCGCCTTCCTGCGTCCATTCGATGTCGCGCTCGGGCGGTGTATCGGAGAGCATGAACCAGCGGATCGTGTCGGCGCCGAACGCATCGATGATGGTCTCGGGCGCGATCACGTTCTTCTTCGATTTCGACATCTTCTCCGACGCGCCGACCGTCACCGGCACATTGGTGCCCTTCAGAACGGTTTTGCCGTCGCGCTTCTCGATGTCTTCGGGAAGCACCCAGGCGCCGGCCTGATCCTGATAGGTCTCGTGACAGACCATGCCTTGCGTGAAGAGGCCCGCGAACGGCTCCTCGACTTTGACATGGCCGGCCTTCTTCATCGCCCGCGTGAAGAAGCGCGAATAGAGCAGATGCAGGACCGCATGTTCGACGCCGCCGATATATTGATCGACCGGCATCCAATAATCGGCGGCCGCGCGGTTCACCGGCTCCTCGGCCTGCGCATCCGTGAAGCGCACGAAATACCAGGATGAATCGACGAAGGTGTCGAACGTGTCGGTCTCGCGCAGGCCCGGCCCGCCGCAGATCGGGCATTTCGCGTGCTTCCAGGTCGGGTGATGGTCGAGCGGATTGCCCGGAATATCGAAGCTCACATCGTCGGGCAGCTTGAGCGGCAAATCCTTGTCGCGCACCGGCACCATGCCGCACATCACCTGGCAATGGATGATCGGGATCGGACAGCCCCAATAACGTTGGCGCGACACCAGCCAATCGCGCAGGCGGTAATGCACGGTGCGCGTGCCCGTGCCGTTGGCTTCCAGACGCTTGGCGATCTCGGCCTTGGCGGCGTCCACGTCGAGACCGTCGAGGAAACGCGAATTGGCCAGACGCCCGGGGCCCGTATAGGCCTCGTCGCCGATGGTGAAGGTCTTGGGATCGGTGCTTTCCGGAATCACCACCGGCAGCACCGGCAAATCGTATTTGCGCGCGAAATCGACGTCGCGCTGATCGTGCGCCGGACAGCCGAAGATGGCGCCGGTGCCATAGGCCATCAGCACGAAATTGGAGACATAAACGGGAAGTTGCCATTTGTCGTCGAAGGGATGCAGCGCGCGTAAGCCGGTGTCGTAGCCGAACTTCTCAGCCGTCTCGATGGTCTCCTCGGCGGTGCCGCCCTTGCGGCATTCGGCGATGAAGGCGGCCAGCTTCGGATCGTCCGCCGCCAATTGCTCCGTCAACGAATGTTCAGGCGAGAGCGCGATGAAGCTGGCGCCGAAAATCGTATCGGGCCGCGTCGAGAACACTTCGATCGGATCGGCGGCCGCATCCTTCAGCGCGAAGGAAAAGCGCAAGCCTTCCGAGCGGCCGATCCAGTTCTTCTGCATGATGCGCACCTTCTCCGGCCAGCGCTCGAGCGTATCGAGGCCGGAGAGAAGATCGTCAGCGAAGCCGGTGATCTTGAAGAACCATTGCGACAGCTTGCGCCGCTCGACGAGCGCGCCGGAGCGCCAGCCGCGGCCCTCGATCACCTGCTCGTTGGCGAGCACGGTCTGGTCGACCGGGTCCCAATTGACGTCGGCATAGGCGCGGGTGACGAGGCCGAGGCGGAAGAAATCGAGGAACAGCTTTTGCTGGCGCGCATAATAGGTCGGATCGCAGGTCGCGAATTCACGGCTCCAATCGATGGCGAGCCCCATCTGCTTCAACTGCTCGCGCATCGAGGCGATATTCGCGTAAGTCCATTCGCGCGGATGCACGCCCTTTTCGCGCGCGGCGTTCTCGGCGGGCAGGCCGAACGCATCCCAGCCCATCGGATGCAGCACGTTGAAGCCTTGCGCGCGCTTGAAGCGGGCGATCACGTCGCCCATCGTGTAATTGCGCACATGGCCCATATGGATGCGCCCCGAAGGATACGGGAACATCTCGAGCACGTAGTATTTGGGGTTCGCGGATTCGTTCGCGGCGCGAAAGCTTTCGCGTTGCGTCCATTGCGCCTGCCAGCGCTTTTCCGATTCCAACGCGTTATAGCGCGCCACGCCAACCCCCAAACATCATCGCAAACCTGGGCATGATCTAACCGGGCCCACGGCACTTCGCCAAGCGCCGGGCCGTTCGCTCTTTGCGCGCGGACGAAATCAGTTCGGCGTCGCCGCCAGCCGAAGCTCGCGGGCGCGGGCGAGGATCGCGTTCTCGAGCCTTATGCCGGTGTCGGGATTGGTCTGCGCGTCGGTCCAATTGCCGGCGGTGCGCACCTGGCGAAAGACGGAGACCTTCACGGCATCGGCTCTGAGGCGCCGGTCGAGGATGTAGACCGTGATCTTCATGTGCTCGTCGGGCTTTTCCGGGGTGGCGTACCAATCGCTGATCACCACGCCGCCGACCGGATCGGCCGAGGAAAGAGGCATGAAATTCAGCGTGTCGAGCGTCGCCCGCCACAGGAAGCCGTTGACGCCGAGCTGCGGCATCCCGGCCGCCGCGACCGCATCCGCGTCGTCGCCGCTGCCGAACGGCCAGAACCACGAACCGCCGCCGCTGCTGGTGGAAGAGGTCGCCTCCGGCACGTTGGAAGAACCGCCGCAAGCGGCCAAAGTCACCGCACACAACACAGCGCAGGCGGCAATGACAAATTTCCGCATCGAATAGTCCCTAATCCGTTCGGACACCCCTGGGCCAAGCTTCGCCTGACGCAAGGTGCCGTTAGCGCCCCTGTACCCCTGAACTTACGGCTTATACTGACGCCCGCCCTGGCGCGCAACGCCGGACGGCTTCTGCCGTCCGGAATCTGCCTTATCTTACTGCTTGTTGGCTGCGGCGGCGGCGTCGCGCTTTTCCTGCTCGGTCTGGCAATCGCCGACCTCGCGGACGAAGGGCCAGAACGCGCTGCGGCGGCAGGTAGTGGCGGCGGCTGGCGTGGCAGCGGCCGGAGTTGCGGCCGGGCTCGCGCCCGCGGTCTGAGTCGCGCTGGCCGGAATGGCGGCCGGCGCCTGGTCGGCGCGGAAGACCGTATTGCCCTGCGCCCGCTTCTCGGTTTCGGTCAGGCAGTCCCCGGCGCTCCGGTAGAACGGCCAAAAGACGCCCTTATTGCATGAGACTTCGTTGGTCTGCGTCCGCCTGATCAAACCGGCGGGACCCAGGCTGTCATAGACCGCATCATCGCCCGATGTGGACGGGATGAAGTCGAACATGCCCAACAGGCTGTCGCCGATGCCGGCGCCGGTGTTCACTTGCGCCGGGGTTTCGACCTTCAAATTGGCGACATCGGGATTGGTGTTGAGCTGGCCGCTGAAGACGCCTTGCTGGCCCGCTTTGATCTCTTCGGGGGTCAGGCAATCGCCGGGGTTGCGCACATAGGGCCACATCATGCCCTTGCCGCATTCGGCGGCGCTCGCGGAGTCTTGTGCCGCCAACACAAACGCAATGGCGGCAAGAGCAACAACACGCATCGAATCACCTATGATTTGGAAGCTTTCTCGTCGGATGGGCGTCAGGGGCGTGCCTTTCCGAAGGCGAGGGTGAATTTATACTAACCCCGGTTAGGCGGCGCAACGCCGGTTGCCGCGTTTCGTAAATCGCTTAATGGGCAGGAGTTGGGGCGAATGAGGGGAATTTGGGCCGCCGGGGCCTTTTGCGGGTTCGTGAGTTGCGCAAACGCCGCGGAAACGCTGGGCGAAACGCTCGACTGGGAACCCCCAATGTGGAACATCGGCAGCGTCGAGCTGACGCTAGGCGGTTTCGTAGGCGGCGCTGCCTTCACGGAATCCCAAAGCGGTGGGCCGCTTTTGCGCGGCGGTTACGACGTCACGGATGCGAGCGCGGTGGCAGCCGCCAATTTCGTCGCGCGCCGGATCATGGACAGCGGCATGATCATCGGCGCGGGCGGCAATTTTCTTCTCTATCGCGACAAGATGTCGGGCGACAATTACGGCAACGACACCGTTCAAAAGATCTACGCCTTCGTGCAGACCGGCTTCGGCCGCGTCGAGATCGGCCAGCAGGACGGCGCCGCCTACACGCTGGGATTGGTCGGCCCGGTGACGAATGAATATGTCACGCTCGAGAACCGCAATATCTCGCTGTTCCACGATCCGGCGACGGGAGACAATTTCGCTTCGTTCTTCCAATCGACGACCGCGGTGCAGGCGACCTCGAACTACGCCAAGATCAATTATGTGTCCCCACGTCTGTTCGGCGTGCAGGTGGGCGCATCGTTCACGCCGCAAATGGTGCGCTCGCCGTTGCTGTTCACCGGAAATCCGCAAGGCGTCGCCAATCGCCAGAAGAATATTTTCGAGCTCGCGGTCAATTACACGAGCTATATCGGCAATCTCGCGGTGGGCCTGTCGGCGGGATATGCGCATGGCGCGGTGACGCGCAAAACGCCGGGCGGTGAGGATTTGCAGGATTTTGCGCTCGGCACGCAATTCGCTTACATGATCTCGGATGTGCGGCTGTCGGTCGGCGGCGCCTATCGCATGACCAATGCCTATCTGCTCGACATCGGCCAGGCGAGCCGGGGACGCCACACCAATGCGTTGCACCTTTCGGGGATGGCGGAACGCGGGCCCTGGCTGTTCGGCGTCGAATTTTCCGATGCCGACATCGAGGGGCCGGTCGATTTCGACGTGAAGGGCTATCAGGCCTCGGCCGGATACAGGCTCAACGACAATCTGCAATTCACCGCCGGATGGCAGTGGTACGATTACCGGCGCGGGGCCGGCATCTTCCACAACGGCCTCGCCGCGATCGACATGAACTCAGGCTTCCTGCAGTTCGGCTACGAGCTTTAGTCAGGCAAGAGGCCTTCTATCGCGGCGATGCCGACGGTGCTCGAATCCTTCAGACGACCGATGCTCGCGGCGGTGACGCCGCCCAGCGCATAGACGGGAATTTGCGCCGCCAGAGCCATCAGGCGAAAGCGCGAAACCCCGAGGCTGCGCTTTTCGACATGGCTCAGCGTCGGAAACGCGGGCGCCAGCAGCGCCGCATCGGCGCCCGCCGAATAGGCGCGGGCGAGTGTGGAAGCCGAATGGGCGGCGATTGTGATGAGCCAATCGGGCCGCAACGCCTTCCAATGCGCCGCTTCCATCGCGCGCATCTCCGAAAGATGCAGCCCTTGGGCCTGCACAGAGGCGGCCAGCGTCGGATCGCCGGCAATCAGAAGCAGAAGTCCGCGGGCGCGGGCGATTTTGACAAGCGCTTGCGCCAACGCGCGCCGCGCTTTCGCGTCCCGGTGGCGCAGGATGATGGCGGAGCCTTTGGGCAGCGCTCGGGCGGCGGCCATGGGATCGGCGCCACGCCGCTCGTCAGTCATCAGAATCAGTGCAGGCAGGCGCGGCGGCGCCACCGGGTTGCGCGCGCCCGACATTCCGTTGAGGGTGTGAGCCACCCTTGCTAATTGTTCGCGAGCCAAACGCGAAGCCATGATGACCTCCGAAGAGACCATATCCGACTATCCGGCGGCGAATCTCAAGACCGTTCTCGCGAGCGTCCAAGCAGCGCGGGATGCGGCGCTGGCGCCCGCGCCCGCGACGCATCTCATCGCCGTCAGCAAGGGCCATGCGGGGACGCGCATCCTGCCGGTCTTACGCGCAGGACACAGGATATTCGGCGAAAACCGTGTCCAGGAGGCCAAGGCCAAATGGCCGGAATTGCGAACGAGTTTTCCCGGCATCGAACTTCATCTGATCGGGCCGCTTCAGACCAACAAAGCGCGCGAGGCGGTCGAGCTGTTCGATTGCATCCATTCGCTCGACCGGCCGAAATTGGCCGAGGCGCTGAAAGTGGAAATGGAGAAGCTGGGCAAAACGCCGAAGCTTTTTGTCCAGGTGAATACCGGCGAGGAAACGCAGAAGGCCGGCATCGCGCCGAAAGAAACGGTCTCATTCGTGCGCCACTGCCGCGATAATTTGAAGCTCCCCATTATCGGGCTGATGTGCATTCCCCCGCAGGGTGAAGAACCGGCGCTGCATTTCGCGCTGCTTAAAAAACTTAGCAACGAATGCGGGCTCGAATCGCTCAGCATGGGGATGAGCGCGGATTTCGAGACCGCGATCCGCTTCAGCGCCACCCATGTGCGCGTCGGCACCGCGATCTTCGGGACGCGCGTTTAGGCTTTTACGATCAGCTTGTCGCCGGGCGCGAGTTGCGCCAGCGCCTCTTCGAGATCGGCGCGGGCAAGTCCGACGCAGCCTTCGGTCGGACCATAATTCTCCCGCGCGACATGGACGAAGATGGCGCTGCCGCGTCCCTTCACGACCGGCGCGTCATTGTAGCCGACGACGAGCACGACATCGTAAAGCCCATCGCCACGCCACAGCGAATCGCTGGCGGCACGATGCGGCAGGCGCACCATGCGATTGTAATCGGGATCGTCCGGCGCTTCGCACCAGCCGTCATTGGCCGAAAGCGGAGCCAGCGGAAGCGCCGTCTTGGGCGCCGGGCCCCGGTCGGGGCGATAGAGCACGTTGCGCAAGTCCCAAACGCCGATTGGCGTGATGCCGTCGCCTTCGCGCTGTTTCAGGGCGACGGCGCCGCGCCCGACGGAACAGCGCCTGGCGCTCGCGCCCCAATCGGCGACGTAAATTTCGCCTTCGCGCCTGATGACGATGTCGGTCACAACAGGTGTCCGCCCTTTTCGGCTTTCGTCTTCAGATAATCGCGATTGTGGACATTGTCCGGGAAGCTGTGCGGTACGCGCTCGACGATTTCGACGCCCGCCGCACCCAGCGCGCGCACCTTGTCGGGATTGTTGGTCATCAGCCTGACCTTGCTGTAGCCGAGCAGCGCCAGCATGCGCGCGGCGATGTCGTAGATTCGCTCGTCGGCGGCGAAGCCGAGCCGCTGGTTCGCCTCCATCGTGTCGAAGCCTTCGTCTTGCAGCCGGTAGGCGCGCAGCTTGTTCATCAGTCCGATGCCGCGACCCTCTTGCGCGAGATAAAGCAGCACGCCGCCGCCCGCTTTGCCTATTGCCTGCACGGCGCCGCGCAATTGATCGCCGCAATCGCATTTGAGCGAACCCAAGAGATCGCCGGTGAAGCATTCCGAATGAAGCCGCGTCAGAACGGGGCCGGGCGGCATCAGCGCCGGGCTCTGCCTGCCGCCGATCAGCACGGCGTAATGCTCCTGGCCGCCATTCGCCGGACGGAACGCCACCAATTCGGAATCCTCGGCGCCCGCGAGCGGTACGCTCGCGCGCACCACCATCGTCAGGCTGCTTGCGGCGCGTTCTTCGAAGCTGAGAATGTCGGCGACACGCACTTGCGCAAGCGCGCCCGCCGCCGCAAGCGCATCGCACGTCGCATCGTCGATACGGAAGATCGCCGCCGCCGGCAACAGTCCGGCAAGCTTGGCCAATCGGATCGCCGCCGGGCCCGAATCGGGCAGGCGTTGGCGCACCGCTTCGAACGGCCCCTTCAGCGGATTGTCGAGATCGGAGGCGGGATCGGCGATGGCGCGTAATTCTGCCGCGGTCACGCTTTCGGGACCGGCGACGCTGACGGCGTCCTCGGTATAGAGCGGGATCTTGAGCGTCGCGGCCCGCGCATGGGTCAGCATGGCGGCTGGCGCCCCGTAAGACCTTGTGAGCGCCGCTAAAGTCGCTCCCGAAAGCGTCTCGGCCGCGGCCGCTATGGCGCTCTCACCCGCTCGATCCGAGCGGATAAGAACAGGCATACCGCGCCGCAGGTCGCCGCAGCTGCGTTCCACCTGGTGTTCGGGGGAGACCAAACCGGCCCCTTTTTCGCCGGATTTCTCTGCCGTCATGGGTCTGGACATACACCGGCCCCGCGAAACGGGATAGAGTTTGACACATTCCCGTGGCTTTGCTGGGACTTAGGCCAGGGGTTAGGAGGTTTGCATGCCGAGTTTAAAGCGCGTTCTTCTCGTGGACGATGACGAGATGTTGCGCTCCTCGCTGGCCGAGCAATTCGCCGATAGCGGAGGCTACGAGCCCATCGAGGCCGCCACCTATGCCGAAGGCTATAAAAAGGCGCTCGACGGGCTTTACGAATTCATGGTGCTGGATGTCGGCCTTCCCGACGGCGATGGGCGCAAATTGTGCCTCGCGCTGCGCGAGCACGGCGTCACCTGCCCCATTATAATTCTTACCGCTTCGGATTCCGATGTCGACACCATCGCCGGACTTAAGTCGGGCGCCAATGATTACATCACCAAGCCGTTCCGCTTCGCCGTGCTGATGGCGCGGATCGAAGCGCATTTGCGCAGCCACGGCTCGAGCGAGGAAGCGATCTACCGCATCGGGCCCTACACGTTCCGGCCATCCGCCAAGGTGCTGACCGAAGGCCAGAAGCGCATCCGCCTGACGGAAAAGGAAACCAACATCCTGAAATTCCTCCAGCGCGCCGGTCACACCGTCAGCCGCGAAGTGCTGCTGCACGAAGTGTGGGGTTACAATCCGGCCGTTTCCACCCACACGCTGGAAACCCACATCTACCGCCTGCGCCAGAAGATCGAGCGCGATCCCGCGCGCGCGCAATTGCTGGTCACCGAAAGCGGTGGCTACCGGCTGAACCAGTAGCGGTTTTCTTTTCGACGCTTGGGCGTAAGATCGCGGGACATCCATCCGAAGCGATCCCGCCATGATTGATATCTATTTCTGGACGACGCCCAACGGCTACAAGGTGCTGCTGTTCGCCGAGGAGGCGGGCCTCGCCTATACGATCAAGCCCGTCAATATAGCCAAGGGCGAGCAGTTCGAACCGGCGTTCCTGCGCATCTCGCCGAACAACCGAATTCCCGCGATGGTCGATTCCGCGCCCGCGATAGGCACGGAGCCGGTCTCGGTTTTCGAATCCGGCGCCATGCTTCTTTATCTCGCCGAGAAGACGGGCAAGTTCATTTATTCCGATCTGAAGGGCCGCGTCGAAGTCCTGCAATGGCTGTTCTGGCAGATGGGCGGGTTGGGGCCGATGGCGGGTCAGAACCATCATTTCGCCCATTACGCGCCGGAGAAGATTCCTTACGCGACGACGCGCTACATCAAGGAGACCAATCGGCTCTATGGCGTGCTCGACAAACGTCTGACCGACCGCGCCTATATCGCGGGCGACGACTACACGATCGCCGACATGGCGAGCTATCCCTGGATCGGGCCCTATGAGCGCCAGGGCCAGAACCTCGACGATTTTCCCAATGTGAAGCGCTGGTTTCAGACAATCGCCGCGCGACCCGCCACGGTTCGCGCCTATGACAAGGGCAAGGCCATCAACACCGCGCCCACCGTCAATGAAGAATCCAAGAAGCTGTTGTTCGGTCAGACCGCGGCTGTCGTGAAGCGCTGATCCTATTCGTGCCGCAGCGCGTCGATGGGATCGAGCCGGGCGGCGCGGCGTGCCGGGAAATAGCCGAAAGCGATTCCGATGGCGGCGGAGAACGCAGCCGCCAGCGCGACGATGCCCGCCGACGGCACGAAGGGAATGTTCAGGAAATAAGCGCCGATTGAGGATGCGCCCAATCCCAGCGCGATTCCGACAAGGCCGCCCAATACCGACATCATCACCGCTTCGACCAAGAATTGGGTGAGGACGTCTTTCTCGCGCGCGCCGATGGCGAGCCTGATGCCAATCTCGCGCGTGCGCTCCGTCACCGACACCAGTATGATGTTCATGATGCCGATGCCGCCGACGATGAGGCTGATGGCGGCGATGGCGGCGAGGAAGGCGGTGAAGATTCCCGTCGTCTGCTCCATCGTGCGGGTGACTTCGGCCATGTCGTTGACCTGGAAATCGTCCGGTGCGCCGCCCGTCAGATGGCGCCGCTCGCGCATCAATTGGTTGATATCGCCGATCAGCTTGGGCACGTCGTCGGCCAGCGCGCCGCCGACCCAGATCATGCCGACATTCTCGTTGCCGGTGATGCGCCGGTGCATGGCGCGCACCGGCATGGTGACGATGTCGTCCTGATCCTGGCCGAAGGTCGATTGGCCTTTCACCGCCAGCACGCCCACCACTTCGCAAGGCGCGTCGCCGACCCGGATGGTCACGCCCAACGGATTCTGGCCGCCGAACAGGGTGGCGTTCACGGAATTGCCGAGGATGCAGACCATACGCCCGCCGCGCATTTCCGCTTCGGTGAACAGGCGTCCTTGCGCCAGCGCCCAATCGCGAGCGGTGAAATAGTCGTTGTCGGTCCCCATCAATTGCGCGGGATCATTGCGATTGCCGGCGACGATGGTTTCGGCGCCGATGGCGACCGGCGCGACCGCGCGGACATTGGCGATCTCGCGCGAGATAGCTTCGGCATCGGCGAGCGTGAAGGGAGCGGCGCTCGCCGCCGCGCCGCCGCCGCCACCAAGGCCCCGCCGCGTGCCGGGCTGGAGGATGACGAGATTGCGCCCGAGCGATTGGATGCTGGCGGTGATGCTGAGTGAGGCGCCGTTGCCGAGCGTGACGAGCGCGATCACCGCCCCCACACCGATGACGATGCCGAGCGTGGTCAGGCTCGCGCGCAACGCATTGCGGCGGATTTCGCGCAAAGCCAGCACCGCGGCGTTGCCGAGCATCATGTGCTTTTCCGTCCGTCATCGCCGACGATGCGCCCGTCGCAAAAACGGATATGGCGCTTGGCGTAGGCGGCGATGTCTTCTTCATGGGTGACGAGCACGATGGTCACGCCATGCGTTTCGTTGAGGTCTTTCAACAGGCGCATGATCTCGTGGCCGCGCTCGGAATCGAGATTGCCGGTCGGCTCGTCGGCGAAGATGACGGCGGGATTGGTGACGAGGGCGCGCGCGATCGCCACGCGCTGCTGCTGTCCGCCCGAAAGCTCCGAGGCCGTATGGCCGGCGCGGTCGGCGAGCCCGACCATGGCGAGCGCGCCAAGCGCCAGCGCGCGTCGCTTCGCCTTGGGCAGTCCGCGATAGATCAGCGGCATTTCGAGATTTTCCAGCGCCGTCGTGCGCTTCAGAAGGTTGAAGCCCTGAAAGACGAAGCCGATGAAATTGCGCCGGATCAGAGCCCGTCCGTCGCGGTCGAGCTTGGCCACGTCCAATCCACGAAAGAGATAATGCCCCGAGGTCGGCACATCGAGACAGCCGAGAATATTCATCGCGGTCGATTTGCCCGAGCCCGACGGCCCGAGCACGGCGACGAATTCGCCTTCCTGGATCGAAAGATCGATGCCGGCGAGCGCCGTCACTTGGGCCTCGCCTGAACCGTAGACCTTGCGCACATTCATCAGCCGAATGAGTTCGGCCTTGCTCATGCGCGGCCGGCTCGCGTTTGCGTGTCGGTGATGACGCGGTCCCCAGCCTTCAATTCGCCGGAGATCACTTCGGTGACGCGGCCATCGGTGCGGCCGATGCGGATATCGCGGGCGACGGGCCGCGTTCCCTCCAGCACCCAGACGCGTCCGATCGCTTGGCCGTCGGTGGCGCGGTTCAAAGGCGGCGCGGTCGCGTCGCGTTCCGGCGGCGTGAAACGAAGCGCGCCATTTGGCACCAGCAACGCGTCCGCATTTTCGCCGGTGAGAATCTCCGCCGTCGCGGTCAGCCCGGGGCGCAAGAGCCCCTCTTCATTATCGACCGCCAGTACGCCCTGATAGGTGACGACGCCATTGTCCGTCTTCGGCGCATTGCGCAGCGAGATCAATTTCGCCTGGAAGCGGCGCTGCGGAAAGGCGTCGACCGCGAAGCTCGCCGATTGGCCTTCGCGCACCTGTCCGATATCGGCTTCGTCGATGTCGATCTGGAGCTGCATGCGCTTCAGATCGCTGGCTAGCGTGAACAGCACGGGCGTCTGGAAGGAGGCGGCGACGGTTTGGCCCGGCGACACTTTGCGGTCGAGCACGATGCCGTCGATCGGCGAGCGGATCGCCGCCTTGCCGAGCGCGGTCTGATGGATGACGACCTGGGCGGCGGCATTCTCGACATCCGCCTTCGCCTTGGCGACGGCGGCTACCCCACGCGCATAATCGGCTTCCGCCGTCTGCAGGTCCGCTTGGCTGACGATGCCGCGCGCATAGAGGCCTTGGGCGCGGGTGCGGCGGTCGGAGGTTTCCTGCACGGTGGCTTCGCTCGTCATCACATTCGCCCGCGCCGCGCTGAGGCCCGCCTGGCTTTGCGCCAATTGGGCGCGGATCTGATCGGTGTTGATGATCGCGATCACCTGCCCCTGGCGGACGGGATCGTTGAAATCGACGGCGACGGAATCCACCCGCCCCGATATCTCGGCCCCGACGGAGACCTCGCTCTCGGGCTGGAGCGTGCCGGTGGCGCTGACATTGATCGTGAGCGGCCCTCTGGTGATCTCGGCGGTGACATAGGGGGCCGCCGGCGTGCGCCCGAAAAGGTACCAGCTCGCCCCCGCCCCGATACCGACGACCGCGACGACCGCCAGCACGGCCCAGCGCTTCGCCCAGGCCTTCGGCCTTGGTCTCAGGCCAAGCCGGGCGAGTTCCACGTCGGGATCGGACAGTATTTCGTTCATCTGGGAGCCTTTGGCTTCTTAATTTAGCTATAGCCGGGCCGGATGTCCCGTCTCGCCCAAGACAAACGCTCGGCATGACCAAAGGACTGCGGTCATGGCCGGGCCGTCAATCTTGTTTAATTCCCGTTAACACATGGGGCTTAGAGGTAATGGGGTCCAGGGGGATCAGAATGACCCGCCGAGAGCCCAAGCCCAGGAAGTCCGGCCGCGCGCGCGAGGCGGATGAGGATTCCTGGGACGATGCCCCGCCGCCGCCGCCGCCACGCAAGCGGGTGTTCCGCAAGGCCGTGTTCGTCGTTGCCGCGGTGTGGGTGCTGTTTGCCGGCGGCATCATCTTCGCCCATTGGCTGGAAGGCGAGTTTCCCGACACCACAAATCTTTTCATCTATGAGCCGGGCAAGGACATCACCCTGGTCGATGCCAAGGGAAGGCTGATCGCGCGGCGCGGCCTCACCATGGGCCAGGCCGTGCGCTCCGAAGAACTGCCCGAGCATATCGGCAACGCCTTCATCGCGGTCGAGGACCGCCGCTTCCGTTATCATTTCGGCGTCGATCCGCTGGCGCTGGTGCGCGCGGCCATCGCCGATTTCCGCGCCGGAGCTTTCGTGCAGGGCGGCTCGACCCTCACCCAGCAGCTGGCGAAGAATCTGTTCCTCAAACCCCACCGCACGCTGAAGCGCAAAATCGACGAAGCGGTGCTGGCGCTCTATCTCGAAAGCAAATTCAGCAAGGACGAGATTCTCACCCTCTATCTCAACCGCGTCTATTTCGGCGCCGGCGTCTATGGCATCGAAGCGGCGACCGAACGCTTCTTCGGCAAACGCGCGCGCGATCTGACGCTCACCGAAGCGGCGATCCTCGCCGGCAGCGTGAAGGCGCCGTCGCGCTACAATCCGGAAGCGGCGCCCAACGCGGCGCTGGTGCGCGCCCGCATCGTGCTCGACGCGATGGAAGCGAACGGATTCATCGATAGAGACACGTGGCAGACCGCGACGTCGACCCGGCCGAAGATCGCGCATAATTTCGCCACGCCGGGCTCGGGCTATTTCATCGATTATGCGATCGGGCTGGTGCCTTCCTTCGTTGGCGAGCCCACCGAGCGCCTGGTCGTCGAAACGACCTTCGATCTCGATCTGCAATACGCGGCCGAGCGGGCGGTCGCTTCCGGCCTTGCCAAGGAAGGGCCCGAACTCGCGGTGAGCCAGGCGGCTTTGGTGACGATGACGCCGGACGGGGCACTGCGGGCCCTCGTCGGCGGACGCTCCTACGATGACAGCACCTTCAACCGCGCCACCGAGGCGATGCGCCAGCCCGGCTCCGCCTTCAAGCCGTTCGTCTATCTCGCGGCGCTCGAACGCGGCCGCCGCCCGAGCGATTCCGTGGTCGACGAGCCGGTCAGCATCGGCGATTGGAATCCGGACAATTACGAAAGCAATTATGCCGGCACCATCACGCTGGCGCAGGCCTTCGCGCGCTCGTCCAATTCGGCCGCGGTGCGGCTGACCACCGAAGCGGGCCCAAGGGCGGTCGTCCACGTCGCCCGCCGCCTCGGCATCAATTCCCGCCTCAATGCCGTTCCATCGCTGGCGCTCGGCACTTCCGAAGTGACGCCGCTGGAACTGACGGCGGGTTATGCCGCCTTCGCCAATGGCGGCATGGGCGTGCTGCCCTATGCGATCCTCAGTATAAAGACGTTATCGGGCAAAGTGCTGTATCGGCGCCAGGGCTCCGGCCTGGGACGCGTAATTGCCGCCCAGCACGAAGCCGAAATGACCGGGATGCTGACCGAGACGATTGTCAGCGGCACCGGGCGGCAGGCTTCTCTCGCGGGACGCGACATCGCCGGCAAGACAGGCACCAGCCAAGGCTATCGCGATGCCTGGTTCGTCGGCTTCTCGGCCGATTATGTGGCCGGCGTCTGGATCGGCAATGATGGCGGCGCGCCGATGAACAAGGCGACAGGCGGCGGCCTGCCGGCGCGAATCTTCAAAAGCTTTATGACGGAAGCGGAAAAGAAGCTTCCGCCCCGGCCGTTGCTGGGCGCCGCGGCGGCGCCGGTGGTGGCGGAAAACACGCCTCCGCCAGAGCCGCAAACAGCCGAGGTGGAGCAGGTCGATGTCGCGGAGAGCGAGAAATCGACCGATGTGCTGAGCGCCTTCGAGAATCTGCTCGAGCGGCTGTTCTAGATCATCGGCTGGTTGCGCGGCGCGTAGCGGTGCAGCAGCGCGCCATTGTCCGACAGCCAAGTCTGCTGCTTGGCGACGTCAGGCACTAATTGATCGACCAGCCGCCAGAAGCGGGGCTTGTGATTGAGCTCGCGCAAATGCGCGACCTCATGGGCGACGACGTAATCGAGCACCGCCAGCGGCGCCAGGATCAAGCGCCACGAGAACGACAGGCTCCGCGTGGACGAGCACGAGCCCCAGCGGCTCGACGTGTCGCGGATGGTGATGCGCTTGGGCTTCACCTCGAGCGCCGCCGCATATTCCGTGACGCGCTCCTCTATTCTGCGGCGCGCTTCGCGCTTCAGCCAATCGACGACGCGGCGGGGCGCGTGTTCGGAATGTCCGGCGACGCGAATGGTGGGACGCTCGCCATCGCGGTCGATCCATACCGGCGAACGGCCGGCCTCGCCCGAGCGCACGACATGCTCGACGCCTTTGAACATCAGGGGCGCGCCGAACTGCAACGGAACGGGTTTCGGCACGCCGGCGAGTCTCCCCGCGATCCAGGCGCGTTCATTGCGCGCGAATTCGAGAGCGCGGTCGAAGGAACGGGAAGACGGCGACACCACCGACACTTCGCGCGTCGACGGATCAACCTTAACGATGAAGCGCCGCGCGCGCGGATTGCTGCGCAGGATCACTTCCACCGATTCGCCGTCGATCTTCAGCAGCGCGCGCTTGACGCGACTCACCGGGTTCGGCTTCGCGCCCCACCAAAATCTTTTTCTCGCACCCATCTGCAAAGCCCCGCCCGATACGCGACTGACGCGCGTCTCTCATGCTGTATTTTTTCGAATCGCCGGTCCCGAAAATGCTGGCGCAAACCGTCCCGGCGAGAACCATTAGAAGCCCGCTCTATTGGTGCTTACAAGTCGAATCTTCGCATGTTGCGAAAGTTTTTTAGAGCCTTGGAAAACAAGTGTTTTTTTAGATTCTCTCAGGAATTAGCCGTATGACAGACGAAAAAACGAACGACATTCGGAATTGATCCAAAAATGGCGCGTCGTTTGGTCCGTGGCGCAAGCCCTGGATACGCGCCAATATCGGCCGAACACGAAAGGCAAATCCCGTGACCCTTCGCGGCGATATTGGCGGGGCTTTGCTCGCCGGCTTCGTCAGCGCGGCCCTGCTTCTGGGCGCGTGGGGTTTCCAATATTTCGGCTACGCCCCCTGCGAGATGTGTATCTGGCAGCGCTGGCCGCATGGGATGGCGATTTGGCTCGGCCTCGGCGGCGGACTGCTGCTGGCGACCGGCGCCCTCCCCCGGAAAACGGCCACTCTGATAGCGACGCTGGCCATCCTGGCACTTGGCCTCTCGGGCGCCATCGGCGTCTTTCATGCCGGGGTCGAATGGAAATTGTGGCCCGGCCCGCCCGCCTGTACCGGCTTCGGCTATGTGCCCGGACAAGAAGATGTGAGCGGCTTTCAGATCGTGCGCTGCGACGAGGCGCAATGGCGGCTGTTTGGGATTTCGCTCGCCGGCTACAATGCGCTGTTCTCGCTGGGGTTCGCCTATCTCGCATGGACGATGTCGAAGCGCGCCAAAGCCGCATGAACCAGAAATCCAAGACGCGCCCGCGCGGTCCCCGGCCCACGCTGCCGGGAGCGCCCAAAGAACCGCCGCCCGATATCGCGAGCATGATCCGGGTCGATCATGCCGGCGAGTTCGGCGCACTTCGCATCTATGAGGGACAGCTTGCGGTCTTACGCGGCAATCCGCGCAACAGTGAAAGCGTCACCGCGATCCGCCACATGGCGGCGCAGGAACAAGAACATTTCGACGCGTTCGACCGCATGGTGAAAGAACGTGGCGTCCGTCCGACCGCGCTCGAGCCCGTGTGGCGTGTGGCGGGTTTCGCGCTCGGCGCCGCGACGGCGCTTCTGGGCGAGAAGGCCGCGATGGCGTGCACGGTCGCGGTCGAGGACGTGATCGACGAACATTACTCGGCGCAGATCGAACAGCTCGGCAATACCGATCCCGAGTTGAAAGAGGCCGTCGTGAAATTCCACGCCGATGAATGCGCCCACCGCGACGAGGCCATCGCCCACGGCGCGCGTGAAGCGCCCGCCTATCCGCTGCTCTCCGCCGCGATCCGCTTTTCCTGCCGCATCGCCATCGGTCTTTCGGAACGCATATGAACGCGCATAGCGAGTCGGCGATCCGGCGCGCCCGCTACCAGGATGCGCCGCGCATCGCGCGTCTTTTCGCCGCCGCGTTTCATCGCGATCCGGTGTTCGACTGGCTGGCGCGCGACGGCAAAGCGCGCGCTCCGGCTCTGCAACGCTTCTTCCATTGGATATTGGAGGATCACACGCTCGCCCACGGCGAATGCTGGATCAGCGCCGACGGCCAAGCTGCTGCCGCCTGGGTGCCACCGCATGCGGGCGCCGCGGCGCGCAGGCTCGGTCAAGATCTTCGCATCCTGCCCGCGGTGCTTCAGCTCACGGGTTTTTCGAAATTCTCGCGCAGCGCCGCGATGGCGGCGGCCTTGGACGGCAAGTCTCCGGCCGAGCCCTTTTTTCATCTCGCATTTCTGGGCGTCAACCCAGCGGCCCAAGGCAAGGGGCTGGGCTCCACCCTGCTGGCGACGATGCTTGCCCGCGTCGATGGGCTCCGCGCCAACGCCTATCTCGAAAATTCCAATCCGCGCAATTTGCGGCTCTATGAGCGCGAAGGTTTTTCCGTTACCGCGGAGATAAAGGCGCGCAAAGATGCGCCGCCCGTTTTCGCCATGTGGCGGCCGCGGCGGGATCAGGGTTCCAGAACGATATCCCAATAGAGATAGTCGGCCCAGGATTGGTGCAGATAATTGGGCGGGAACAGCCGCCCATTGTTCTGCAATTCGGCGACCGAAGGCTTGTGCGGACGGTTGCGCGGATACATCCCGGCGCGATGGGGCAGATGGCTACCCTTCATCAGATTGCAGCCGGCGCAGGCGGC
>SHWE01000035.1 GCA_009693985.1 Alphaproteobacteria bacterium
CTGTTCCTGTTCTGGGAGCCAGAACGTTACATGAAGAACTTCTTCTGTTTGAGCGACATCTGACCGTACCCGGTCTTTCACCTCGTTCCAGTCGCGACGGCTTTTTGGTATTCCGGAAGATCTGCCGCGATTGCACGGCGTCCAAGATCAGAATCCCGGGAAACCTCCGTCCATTGGCCGATATCGGAATTTGAGACTGCGGCGATAACCGGCGCGGTACAAAAGAACATAGTCGTCAGAAAGATGACGAAGCGCACCCAAAACCTCGGCTTGTCTTACTTCGGAACCGACAGAAGTTCTTTTACCACGCCGTTGGCTTTGCCGAAATCCATGCTGCCGGCATAGCGCTCTTTCAGAGCCGCCATCACCTTGCCCATGTCCTTCATCGAGGCCGCGCCGGTCGCCTGGATGATTTGCGCGACCGCCGCGCGGGTCTCCTCAGGCGACAATTGCTGCGGCATGAATTCGCGGATCACCACGATTTCGTCGCGCTCGGCCGAAGCCAGCTCGGGCCGTCCGCCGCTGTCGTAGATGGTGGCCGAATCCTCGCGCTGCTTGATCATACGGCCAAGCACGCCGAGGATCTCGTCTTCGGGCAACGGTTCGACGCGCGTTTCGATCTCGCGCGACTGGATCGCGGCGAGCATCAGACGCACCGTGCCGAGGCGCTTGACGGCTTTGGCCTTCATCGCCTCTTTCATGGCGCCCCTCAGTTGGTCGCGCAGGCCCATGGACGTCTCACCTATCGCAAAAATGCCTGTGATACCTGGGGTTATTTGGGTTTGACGTCAAGCGTCCGCCTCCCTATGTTCCGCCCGCATCCCAACAGAGTCGGCTTATGACCGACGGCATTCTCAAGCCCGTTCCCGCATCCGGGGCGGAGCTGTTTCCCACGCGCAAAACGGGCGTTCTGGTGCTCGCCGACGGAACCGTTTTCGAAGGGCGCGCCTTCGGGGCCGAAACCACCGCCGTGGGCGAGGTCTGCTTCAACACGGCGATGACGGGCTATCAGGAAATCCTCGCCGATCCCTCCTATGCCGGCCAGATCGTCGCCTTCACCTTTCCCCATATCGGGATCGTCGGCGCCAATGACGAGGACATCGAATCGACGACGCCGGCGGTGCGCGGGCTGATCGTACGCGCCCATGCCGAGCAGCCGTCTAACTACCGCTCGGGAGCGACGCTCGACCGCTGGCTGAAGCGCCACAACATTCCGGGCCTGTCCGGCATCGACACCCGCAAACTGACCGCGCGCATCCGCGAGTTGGGCATGCCGCACGGTATCGTCGCGCATGCGCCCGACGGAAAGTTCGACATCCCGGCATTGCAGGCGCAGGCGAAGGCGTTTCCGGGTTTGGTGGGGCTCGATCTCGCCAAGGACGTCACCTGCCGCCAGATGTTCACCTGGGACCAGACGCCGTGGCGCTGGAACGAAGGCTACGGCAAGCAGACCGCGCCGACCTTCCGCGCGGTCGTCGTCGATTACGGCGTGAAGCGCAATATCCTGCGGCTGTTGGCGGGCTCGGGCGCGGAAATCACCGTGCTGCCCGCCTCGGCAACCGCCGAAGACGTGATGCGCCACAAACCGCACGGCGTGCTGCTGTCGAACGGGCCGGGCGATCCGGCGGCGACGGGCGCCTATTCCATCCCGATGATCCGTGGACTGATCGATGCCGGGCTTCCCCTCTTCGGCATCTGCCTCGGCCATCAGATGCTGGGCCTCGCGCTCGGCGGCCAGACCAAGAAAATGCCGCAAGGTCATCATGGCGCCAATCATCCGGTGAAGGATCTCGAAACCGGCAAGGTCGAGATCGTGTCGATGAATCACGGCTTTACGGTCGACCGCGAATCTCTGCCCAAGGGCGTCAAGGAAACCCACGTCTCGCTGTTCGACGGCACCAATTGCGGCATCAGCGTCGCGGGCGCGCCGATCTTCTCGGTGCAATATCATCCCGAGGCCTCGCCAGGCCCGATGGATTCGCATTATCTGTTCGACCGCTTTGCCGAGGCCGCCAAGAAACGCGTGTGAAGGAGGCTTCCATGCGAGTGGCACCTTTATTCGTTGCGATGGCTTTGTTCGGATGTTCGCAAGCGGAAAATCCGCCGCAAGCCGCGGGCGCGGGCGCGGGCGCGGGCGCGGGCGCGGGCGCGGGCGCGGGCGAAGCCGCGGAACCGCCTTCCATCTTCGCTGTCGATCCGCAAGTCCTGAGCTGCCCCACCATGCTACGCGACGGCGAGACGCTTGTTCTCACGCTGGGCCCCGGACATGGCAGCGAGCTCGGCATCGTGCGCGAGGAAGGCGAAGTTCCTTATTTCCTCGTCGTCCAAAGTCCGCCCGACGAGATGCGATCGCTGATGGCGCGCAACGAATTCGGCATCGCGACGCACGTGGAAGTGCCCAGCACCGCGACCGGATTCAAATGGCTCGGCGAAGGCGGCAATGAGCGCATCTTCACGACGCCCGGCACCTATGAGGTGCTGATTTCGAACTCGCTCGAATCCGAAGAGGGCGGCCACATGTGCGTGGTGGAATATCTCGGGTAGCTTTACCTAACCCCCGTGTCATGGCCCGACTTGATCTGGCCATCCATCCGGCGCGTGTCCATGCGCCGATTGAAGCCCGCGTCGCCTGGATAGCCGCTGTTGCGGGCCATGACATTTGAGCACGCGTTATATGCAATTGAATCCAACGCTTTGCGCGGGCACGCGCATGGTTTCGCGCGCCATTTCGCGCTAATAATGATGTGAAATCATTTCCGAAGATCTCGGGGAGAACGCACGATGGCAAAATTTCCGACGCTGCAAGACCAATTGGGCGATCCAATTGCCGGCAACGGCCTTCTGCACCGGCGCTTCTTCCTGCAAAGCGGGGCCGCGATCGCGGGCGCGGCGGCGACGCTTGGAACGGCCAGCGCCGAAAGCATCGGCACCGCCGCTCCCGAATGGACGAAGAAACCGGGCGCCGCTTTCAATGGTTATGGCGTGCCATCGCATTGGCGCGACAACATCCAGCGCCTCGTCGTCACCAACGCGCCGCCGGGCCGCGAAGTCGCCGGCTCGTCGCGCACGCCGCTGGAGATGATGGAAGGCACGATCACGCCGGGCGGCCTGCACTATGTGCGCAACCACAACGGCACGCCCGATGTCGATCCCAACAAGCATGAGCTGATGATCCACGGGCTGGTGCGCCAGCCGCTGGTCTTCACGCTCGACAATCTGCTGCGCTATCCGATGGAATCGCGCATCCACTTCGTGGAATGCGCCGGCAATTCGGGCGCCATCAGTGCCAGCGCCGAGCCGCAGCAAGTGCGCGCCAGCACCATTCACGGGCTGCTCTCGTGCTCCGAATGGACGGGCGTGAAGCTTTCGACGCTGCTGGAGGAAGCCGGCCTCGACAAGCGCGGCACCTGGATCCTCGCCGAGGGCGCCGATTCCGCCGCCATGAGCCGCAGCGTTCCGGTGTGGAAGGCGCTCGACGACGCGATGATCGCGCTCTACCAGAACGGCGAGCCGATCCGGCCCGAACAGGGCTTCCCGATGCGGCTGCTGCTGCCGGGCTTCGAAGGCAACACCAACGTCAAATGGCTGCGCCGTATGAAGGTGATGGATGGGCCGATGTATTCGCGCGATGAAACCTCGCGCTACACCGAGCTGATGCCGGACGGCAAAGCGCGCGAGTTCATGCTTCAGATGGAGCCGAAATCGCTGATCCTGAAGCCGTCCTTCGGCATCAACATGCAGGGGCCGGGCTATTACGAGATTTCCGGCCTTGCCTGGTCGGGTTTGGGCCGCGTGCGCCGCGTCGACGTCTCGGCCGACGGCGGCAAGAGCTGGGCGGAAGCTGCGCTCTCGGCCCCGGTGCAGACGAAAGCGCTGACGCGTTTCCGCCTGCCCTGGATGTGGAACGGCCAGCCCGCCGTGCTGACGAGCCGCACCACCGACGACAAGGGCGTGGTGCAGATGAGCCGCGCCCAATGGGTCGCGCAATACGCGCCGCGGCAGAACTTCCATTTCAGCGCCATGCAAAGCTGGGCGGTCGATGCCGGCGGCAAGGTGAGCAATGTCTATGTCTAGAGCGCAATCCGGCGAAGTGGACACCGGTTCGCCGCAAGATTGCGCGGCGAATAAAAGAGTCTACCGCGTCATCATCGCGGCGGTGCTGCTGGCCGCGGGCGCGGCTTCCGCCGCTCCGGCGCTGCCGAAACTGGGCCGCCCGGCGAATCCCTCCGATGTGGCGAAGTTCGACATCTCCATTCCGCCGGACGGCACGGGCTTGCCGGCGGGTTCGGGCAGCGTCACGCAAGGCGCGGAAGTCTATGCCGCCAAATGCGTCGTCTGCCACGGCGCCAATGGCGCCGGCACGCCGTCGGGCGACCGGCTCTCGGGCGGCATCGGCACGCTGAACACGGCGAACCCGATCAAGACGGTGTCGTCCTTCTGGCCCTATGCAACGACTCTGTTCGATTACATCCGCCGCGCGATGCCGATCACCAATCCGCAAAGCCTGGAGAACGATGAGGCCTACGCCGTCACCGCCTATATCCTTTCGTTCGACAATATCGTGCCGAAGGATGCGGTGCTGGATGCGACATCGCTGCCAAAGGTGCAGATGCCGAACAGGAACGGCTTCGTGAATTGGGAACCGCGGCTGCTAAAGCCGTAAAATCCGACCTAGCGTATGCCGAACTCGTCCGGCTCGTCCCCAGAGGGATCGCCGCGCCGCAGATCTTCGTCGCGCGGTTCCTCGATGCGTAGGCGATTTCTAGTGCTGGGCGCGACGGCAGCGGCAGCCCCGGAGTGCCCGCTGGCACCACCGCCGCGGCGTAATTCCATCACGTCGAAATCGGATTCGATGACGGGGAAGGGAACCCCGATTCGCGCGTGGCCCGGTCCCATCGAGGAGACGATGCCAACGGCGTCGTTGGAGGTTTTGATCGCGCCTGCGCCGACATTGCCGCCCGAATAGGGTTTCGGCCTCTGCTCGCCCACGGTGATCGCGCCCATCAGAACCATGCGGCCGTTCTCATAGGGTTCGAGATAGCCCGACATCAATTCGGTGCCGGTGTGTTTTTCGAAATAGAGGCCGTAGCGCGTCTGGCGCACGCGGCAATTGAACCAGGTGTAGACGATGGAGGGCGCCATGCCGCCGAGCTTCATCTGGCGGCAGAGCCAATCGCCTTCGAGCTCGCGTCCCGAAATGGGACCGCCCGAGGGGCCGAGCACGCCACGGATGGTGGCGAGATCGTTTTGCGAGCCGCGGGCGGCTTTGGCGAGGCCTTTGTCCCGCGATTGATCGAGCAAACCGAGCCGCGCACGGTCGAAATCATTGAGCTCGTCCTGCCAGGCGGCCACAGCGGGCGCGGCGATAGAGGCCATGACGGCACAGAAAGCAGCGGCGGAAATTGTTTTCACAAGGCGCATGATTGTCCCGTTTCTGGACAGAGGAACTGTTCCGTTCCGTTCCGTTCGTCGCAAATCCCACGCCACAAGGGGGCGGGCAAGTTCGGCGCGACGATATGGCTAATTTAACCGCTCCTAGGCGCGCGGCGGATTTTGTGGAAACGCATGTCGCGCAAGGCATTCGCGACATAGTGCAAATCCGTGGCCGGGCGCTGCGACAGCGCCGGCTTGCGAAGCGTGCGGACATTTCCCGCCATCAGGATCGCATTGCGGTGCCGCCGCCCTTTGCGGTCGAGAATGCGCACCGAGCGCCATGCGGACGCCATCTCGGCGGCCATTTTATCGGCCGCAAAATCGCGGTCATGCGCGATGTGAACATTGGCGAAGAAGACGCCCTTTGGCTTCAGGCGCGCAACGACGGCAGCGAAAAAGCTGCGCTCGCGGACATGATCCGGAATGACGTCGCCATGAAAAGCGTCGAGCACGATGGCGTCGAATTTGCGCCGCGCGCCGACGAGGAATTCATAACCGTCGGCGAGGCGGCAATCGACGGAATCATGCAGACCGAAATAGGCACGCGCGAGCTGGAAGGCATGCGGATTGACGTCCACCGCGGTCACTTGGACGCCGGTTTGCGCCAGCGCGGTCGCAAGCGTGCCGCCGGCGCAACCGATGATGAGCACGGTTTTCGGCGCCGTCTGGCGCAGCAGGCCGCCGAGCGCATGGACGTAATAAAGCAGGCTCACGCCTTGCGCATCGATCTCGCTCTGATGAAATCCGCCCTGGCTGTAAAGCAGCGCGCCGGTGCGTTTGTTCTTCAGGATCGAGATGGTCCCGAAGCGGGTTTTGCGCGTCGCGATTTTCAACATTTCGAAAGCCGCCCCTGATGGGGAGTTTCCTGCCCCAAACGTCTTTTAGATGAGTTCGGCAGATTTGGGGGACCCGCCAAGAACCAGAAACAACGCGGAAAACAGCAATTGCTTGCGCATGGCACCCCTTAAGGCAATGATCGACCCACACCATAGACGATTGAGCGCGAAGTTTCCTCAGTCTCGGACGCTATTGTCGAAGTGTCCGGGCCGCGCTACAGGCTTTCCATGCTCGATCATCTGAAAGCCAAGAATCGTGCCTGGGCGGAGCGCAAATTGTCCGCCGATCCCGGCTTCTTCAAGCGGCTCATCACGCAGCAAGCCCCCCAATATCTCTGGATCGGCTGTTCGGATTCGCGCGTGCCCGCCAATGAAATCGTCGACCTCGATCCCGGCGAGCTTTTCGTCCACCGCAATGTCGCCAATTTGGCGCCGCCTCAGGATGCGAATTATCTCTCGGTGCTGCAATTCGCCGTCGATGTGCTGAAGGTGAAGCACATCATGGTGGTCGGCCATTATGGCTGCGGCGGCATCGCGGCGGCTGTCGACGGCAAGCGGCGCGGCTTGGTCGATCATTGGCTGCACCCGATCCGCGAAATCTATGGCGAAAACCGCGCCGCGCTGGACGCGACGCCCGATTCCGAGACGCGGCTCAACCGGCTGTGCGAGCTCAACGTCATACGGCAGGTGAAGAACGTGGCGTCCGACGTCTTCGTGCAGGACGCCTGGGCGCGCGGCCAGGATATCTGGGTACATGGCTGGGTGTATTCGGTCGCCAACGGCATCCTGCGCGACCTCGAAGTCACCGCCGGGCGCCCCGACTTCCGATAAACGGACCGCCTAATCCGAGTTGCCGTTTTTGGGACCGATATAGTTCTTCAAATCCGGGCCCGGCGGCATGCCGACGATATTGTATCCCGCGTCGACAAAATGAATCTCGCCGGTGACGCTGCCAGAAAGCTCGGAGAGCAGATAGAGCGCGGTGCCGCCGAGATCGTCGAGCGACACGTTCTTCTTCAGCGGGCTATGCGTCTTGGTCCAGTTGAAGAAGAGGCGCGCATCGCCGACCGCCGAGCCCGCCAGCGTGCGCATCGGTCCGGCCGAAATCGCATTGACGCGGATACCGTCCTGGCCGAGATCGGCGGCGAGATAGCGCACCGAAGCTTCCAGCGCCGCCTTGGCGATACCCATCACATTGTAGCTCGGCATCACGCGGCTGGCGCCGCCATAGGTCAGCGTGATCAGCGAACCGCCCCCCTTCATCAGAAGAGACGCGCGCCGCGCCACATCGGTGAAGGAGTAGCAGGAGATATTCAGTGTGCTGAGGAAATTCTGCCGGCTGGTTTCGACGTAGCGGCCCTTCAGCTCGTTGCGGTCGGAATAGGCGATGGCATGGACCACGAATTCGAGCCCGCCCCATTCGCGTTGCAGCGTTGCGAACACGGTATCGAGGTCGGAATCGCTGCCGACATCGCATGGCATCACCAGCTTGGAACCGACGCTCTCGGCCAAGGGCCGCACGCGCTTTCCTTGCGCATCGCCCTGATAGGTGAAGGCCAGCGTGGCGCCGGCGCCCGCGAGGCTGCGCGCGATGCCCCAGGCGATGGAGTGGTCGTTCGCCACCCCCATGATGAGGCCGCGCTTGCCTTGCATCAGGCGCATCGGCTCAATTGTCATAGCGCTGGAAGATGAGCGTTGCGTTGGTGCCGCCGAAGCCGAAGCTGTTGGACATGGCGGTCTTTACTTTCGCGTTGTCGATGCGCTTGCGCACGATGTTGGCGTCGGCGAGCTCGGGATCAATTTCCTCGATATTGGCGGATTCGGCGATGAAGCCGTTCTGCATCTGGAGGAGCGAGTAGATCGCCTCGTGCACGCCGGCCGCGCCCAGCGAATGGCCGGTCAGCGATTTGGTCGAATTGACCGGCGGCATGTCCTTGCCGAACACTTCGCGCAACGCGCCTATTTCGGTGACGTCGCCGACGGGCGTCGAAGTGCCGTGGGCGTTGATGTAATCGACCGGGCCCTTCGCGGTCGCAAGCGCTTGGCGCATGCAGCGAACCGCGCCTTCGCCCGATGGCGCCACCATGTCGTAGCCGTCCGAGGTCGCGCCATAGCCGACGAGCTCGGCATAGATCTTGGCGCCGCGCGCCTTGGCGTGTTCGAGCTCTTCCAAGACGACGACGCCACCGCCGCCGGCGATGACGAAGCCGTCGCGGTTCTTGTCATAGGCGCGGCTGGCGCGTTGCGGCGTGTCGTTGAAATGGGTCGACATCGCGCCCATCGCGTCGAACAGCACGGAGAGCGTCCAATCGAGCTCTTCGGCGCCACCCGCGAACATCACGTCCTGCTTGCCCCATTGGATGAGCTCGGCGGCATTACCGATGCAATGGGCGCTCGTCGCGCAGGCCGAGCTGATCGAATAGGAAACGCCCTTGATCTTGAACCAGGTCGAAAGCACCGCCGAGGTGGTCGACGACATCGCCTTGGGCACCACAAAGGGACCGACTTTCTTGGGGCCTTTGACCGGTTCGGTGCGCGCCATGTCGGCGGCGGCGACAACCGCTCTCGTCGAGGGGCCGCCCGAGCCCATGATCATACCGGTGCGCTCGTTGACGACGTCCTTTTCCTCGAGGCCGCAATCGGCGAGCGCCTGCTGCATGGCGAGGAAATTATAGGCGGCGCCATCGCCCATGAAGCGGCGCGCGCGGCGGTCGATCAAGGCTTCGACGTCGACCTTCGGGGCGCCTTCGACTTGGCTCCGGAAGCCCATCTGCTTATAGACCTCGGCCGTGCTGATCCCCGAACGGCCCTCACGCAAGGAGGCCGTGACCTCCTGGGCGCTGTTGCCGATCGGACAGATGATGCCAAGGCCGGTGACGGCGACGCGTCTCATGGCCGCGACCCTCCACTTCTCATTCTTGAAAAATCTATATCAGGCTGGCGCGGCGGCGGCGCCGTCCTGGAAAAGTCCGACGCGCAGATCCTTTGCCTCGTAGACCGGCTTGCCATCGACCTTCATTACTCCGTCGGCGATGCAGACCACCAGCCTGCGCATGATCACGCGTTTGAAGTCGATGACGTAGCTCACGACCTTGGCCGTGGGCAACACCATATCGGTGAACTTCACCTCGCCGACGCCGAGCGCCCGTCCCTTGCCCATGCCGCCAAGCCAGCCCAGGAAGAAGCCCGCCAATTGCCACATGGCGTCGAGGCCGAGGCAGCCCGGCATCACCGGATCGTCCTTGAAGTGGGATTTGAAGAACCACATGTCCGGCTTGATATCGAGCTCGGCCACGATCTGGCCCTTGCCGAATTGTCCGCCCGCGTCCGCGATATAGCTGATGCGGTCGAACATCAGGAGCGGGGGCATCGGCAATTTGGCGTTGCCGGGGCCGAAAAGCTCACCCCGTGCGCAGGCGAGCAGTGCCTGCAAGTCGAACGAAGCTTTGCGTGACGGCTTATCCACTTTTCGCGTCGGGCGATCCTTTCGGGACGCCCGTCCTTTCTGTTCCTCGGCAGCGGCTAACTTAGAGCTATTCTAAAAACTCTGGCGATTGCGCTGCCAATTGTGTAGGATGGGCTGTAGAGGCCCTTCGTGCAAGGTGTGGGGGCCGAATTTTCAGGGCCCTCGCGAGGCGCGGGGGCTGGTTACGGATAGATCATGGCTCCGAAGACTGCGGTTTACACGGATCGACTGCGCAAGGCGGGCCTGCGCCCGACCAGGCAGCGCGTGGCCTTGGCGCAGCTATTGTTCGGCCGCGGCGACCGCCATGTCACCGCCGAAGGGCTGCATGAAGAAGCGGCCGCGTCAGGCGTGACCGTGTCCTTGGCGACCATCTACAACACGATGCACCAGTTCACCCGCGCCGGCCTGTTGCGCGATGTGACGGTGGACGGCGCGCGCACCTATTTCGACACCAATATCGGCGACCACCACCATTTCTACTGCGAAGACGACGGCACGCTGATGGATATCGACGGCGCGGCCATCGCGGTGGCGGGCGTGCCAACGCCGCCCCACGGCGCCAAGGTCGACCGGGTGGACGTGATCGTCCGCCTGAAGCGGCGCTAGAAATTCTTCCTTAGAATGATTCTAAACTGTTGACTTGGGGCCCGAGGCTTGGCACTTTGGCGCCGATGCGGGCCGCTTAGACGCCGCCCCCGCGACAATTTTCCTCAAGGAGTACAACCCATGGCAAACCTCAAAGGCTCCAAGACCGAACAGAATTTGAAGGACGCCTTCGCTGGCGAATCCCAGGCCAACCGCCGCTACCTCTATTTCGCGCAAAAGGCCGACGTCGAAGGTCATAATGACGTCGCCGTCGTGTTCCGCTCGACCGCGGAAGGCGAGACCGGCCATGCGCACGGCCATCTCGAATTCCTCGAAGAGGTCGGCGATCCCGCCACCGGCAAGCCGATCGGTCCGACCAACTTAAACCTCGCCGCCAGCATCGCCGGCGAGACGCACGAATACACCGACATGTATCCGGGCATGGCGCGGTCGGCGCGCGAAGAAGGCTTCGAAGAGATCGCCGACTGGTTCGAGACTCTGGCCAAGGCCGAAAAGAGCCATGCCGGCCGCTTCCAGAAGGCGCTCGATACGCTCGACAAGTAATAGTCAGACGCGAATTGCGAATGGGCGAATAGCGAATGGTGCGAGTCACCATTCGCTGCCCCATACCAACCTGGTAGAAAAATGTCCCGCGAAGGCAGCTTGGAAGCGCCGACCCGCCATCCCCTCGATTGGCGGAGCGACGATTTCTATGACGAGGCGAGGCTCGACGCCGAGATGCGGCGCGTCTTCGACATCTGTCACGGCTGCCGGCGCTGTTTCAATCTGTGCGATTCCTTCCCGCGCCTGTTCGACCTCATCGATGCGAGCCCGACCGAAATCGAAGGGGTGAAATCGGAAGATTTCTCCAAGGTCACCGAAGCCTGCACGCTGTGCGACATGTGCTTCATGACAAAATGTCCTTACGTGCCGCCGCATTCCTGGCAGGTGGATTTCCCGCATCTGCTGCTGCGCCACCGCACCGTCGAAGCGAAAAAGGGCAAGACCAGTTTCACCGCCCGCCAATTGGCCGAGATGGACCGCAACGGCAGGCTGATCGCGGGCCCTATCGCGCCGCTGGCGAATTGGGGTTCCGAGAAGGGCAATGTGCTGACCCGGCCCGCGATGGAGGCAACGCTCGGCATCGATGCCCATGCGGAGCTGCCGAAATTCGCGCGGCGTACCTTCGTCGGCCAGGACAGACGCGAGACAATCGCGCCGAACAGGAACGCGCCTGCCTTTGGGCAACGGAAAGCAGCGATCTACGCCACCTGCTTCGTCAATTACAACAAGCCCGAGACGGGCATGGCCGCGCGCGCCGTGCTGAATCATATCGGCGTTGAGACGCACGCTGCCTATCCGGGATGCTGCGGCATGCCGTTCCTCGAACAGGGCGAACCCGAACGCGTGGCGGTGCAAGCGGAGAAGATTTCAAAAGAGCTCTGCGCGCTGATCGATGAGGGCTACGACATCGTGACGCTGACGGCGTCCTGCGGGCTGATGCTGAAATTCGAGTGGAAGCTGATCTTGCCGGAGAACGAAGACGTGAAACGGCTGTCGGAGGCCGCCTTCGACATCGACGAATATGTCATCGACATTTCCAAGAAGCATGGACTTCCCGATGGGCTGAAGCCGATGCCGGAAGGCGTCAGCGTCCACATGGCCTGCCATGCGCGGGCGCAGAACATGGGATCGAAAGCGGCCGAATTGATCCGCCTCATTCCCGATACGCCGGTCGATGTGATCGAGCGTTGCGCCGGGCATGGCGGCACGTTCGGCGTGCTGAAGGAAACCCATGGTGTCGCGATGAAGGTCGGCCGTCCGGCGATGCGCGCCGTCGCCAACCAGGCGCGCGGCCATGTGGTGTCCGATTGTCCGCTGGCGGCCAAGCACATCATGCAAGGCGCGCGCGAAATGGCGGAGAAGGAGGGGAAAACTTTGAAGGCGGCGAAACCCGAGCATCCAATCGAGATTCTCGCGGCGAGTTATGGCCTGATCTAGGAGAGTCCCATGCCCTCATCGCAACATCGCATCGTGCCCGCCGACATCATCTCGGCCGAGACCTATGCGCGCCAACGCGCCGACCGCCGCCGCGCGCTCCTTCCCATAAAGCGCAACCGCCGCGTCGAGGTCGGACCCTACGCGACCTTCTATTTCGAGAATTACCAGACGATGCTGGCGCAGGTTCAGGAGATGATGCACATCGAGAAGGGCGGCGAGGGGCAGATACCCGGCGAACTCGAAGCCTATAATCCGCTCATTCCGCAAGGCGCCGAATTGATCGCGACCTTGATGCTGGAGATCGACGAGCCCACAAGGCGCGCCGCCCAGCTTCTCAAGCTCGCCGGCATCGAGGAGAGCGCCATAATGACGGTCGGTGCTTTCGCCATCAAAGGCACACCGACCGAATATGAAGACCGGACGAGCGAGGACGGGAAAACCTCATCCGTCCATTGGGTGCGATTTGCGTTCACGAAAGAGCAAATCGCCGCATTCAAGAATCCGAGCGAGAAAGTGATCCTCGGGATCGATCATGCCAATTACGGCCACATGGCGGTGATGACGCCCGCGGTCGCTGCGGAACTCGCCAGGGACTTCGATTGATTAACGGATGCGGCTTATTCGCCGCCGTCAATCGCGTCATCGTGCCTCACCGAATTGTCAGAGCCATCGCAAACGCTTTGCCCCTATAGAGAGCGCGAATCGCGCGCGCTTCGCGGCCGCGGCTTTTAAGACATTCGCCGAGCGGATGTTGGGGGATGAGCATGGCGCTGAAATATCGCGCTCGGCTGTGTAGAACTTTGTGCCATGCGTTCGGGGCCGCCGCCCTGGCGATGTGCGCTGGCGTCTTCGCAACCAGCGGTGTCAGCGCCGCCGAGGTCCAATCGGCGGACGCAGGCTCACCACCGCCGGCGCGCGACTTCGGCACCTATGTGCCAACGGGGCGGGCCACCCGGATCGAACCCACCGAAGCGCCCACCATCGATGGTCTGCTCGACGATGCGGCATGGGCGAAGGCGCAGGTGATCGACGAATTCTACCAGCTCGATCCCGGCACCGGGCAGCCCGGCAGCGAGCGGACCGAGCTGCGCATTCTCTACGATTCCGAAAACCTCTATGTCGGCATCTACAATTTCGACCGCGAGGCGCATCTCATCAGCGCCACCAATCGCGGCCGCGACAGCAATCTCGGCGTCGATGATTCGGTGCGAATCTATCTCGATCCGCTGAACTCGCGCCGCAATTCCTATTTCTTCGAGGTGAACGCGGCGGGCGCGCGCCAGGAAGCGCTGATCCAGAACAATGCCGATTTCTTCAAGGAGTGGAACACGATCTGGGCCGCCAAGGTGCAGATCGTCGACGATGGCTGGATCGTCGAGATGGCCTTGCCGTTCGGCAACTTCGCCTTCGATCCCACCAAGCCCGATTGGGTTTTCGATCTTTTGCGCACCATCAAGCGCAAAGGCGAGCGCATCCGCTGGAACTCCATCGCCGCATCGACGCCGTTCGGCGACATTTCGCGGTCAGGGACGCTGACCGGCATCAGCGGCATCGATGCCGGATTGGGTCTGGACATCCAGCTTTTCGCGTCCACGCGTTACCGTTTCGATTGGCAGCAGCCGCAGCGCGAGATCATCAGCGCGCGTCTCTCCGGCAACGCCTTCTATAAGATAACGCCGACGCTGACCGGAACGCTCACCGTCAATCCGGATTTTTCCGACGCGCCGCTCGACATAAGGCAGGTCAACACCACGCGGTTCGCGCTGTTTCAGCCCGAGACGCGCAATTTCTTCCTTCAGGATGCGGCGGCGTTCGAATTCGGCGGGCACGGATTTTCCGCCGACGACAATTATATGTATCAGCCCGACAATGCGCGGCCGTTCTTCTCGCGCAATATCGGGCTCGCCAATGGATTGCCGGTCAGCATCATCTCCGGCGGCAAACTGTCGGGCGAATATGGCGGTATCGGCATCGGCGCGCTGTCGGTCGTGACCAACGGCACCGGCATCACCCAGCGCAGCCAGATCCTCAACGTCGCGCGCATCACCGCGCAGATCGGCGAATCCAAGGCCGGAATCATCGTCACCAATGGCGATCCGTCAGGCCTCTCCAAGAACAGCGTCGCGGGCGCCGATTTCCAATATCGCGATTCGAATTTCCTGCCGGGCAAAGTGTTCCAATCGGATTTCTATTATCAGCGCAGCTTTTCCGACATACGGGGCGACGATGATTCGCTCGGCGCCGCTCTGTTCTTTCCGAACGAGCCGCTCGGCGGCGAAGCGCATTACAAACAGGTGGGACGGAATTTCTCACCCGCGCTGGGTTTCGTGAATCGCACGAACATCCGCCAATATGACGGACGGATTCAGTATCGGCGGCGCGATCTCGGCTTTCGCTGGTTCGATGTCGGCACGACCTGGTACGCCGTCACCGGGCTGAACAATCATCTGGAGTCGCGCGAGAACGGCATCTACATCAACGCCAATAATCGCTTCCAGGACGAATACACGCTGCGCCTCTTCAACAATTTCGAGGATGTGCCGGCGACCTTCCGCCTCGCGGGCAGGGTTCCGGTCAATCCCGGCCGCTATAGCTGGACCAACGTCAATGCGTTCATCCAGACGTCGAACGGACGGCCCTATTCGGTCAAGCTCAATATGATGTGCTGCAGCTTCTACAACGGCACGTTTTTCCGGGCCGATTTAAGAGGCGATTTCCGCCCCAACGCGCTCATCCAGATCGCACCGCATTACACCTACACCCATATCGACCTCCCCACGGGCCTCGTGAACATTCATCTCTTGGCGACCGACTTCATTCTCAATTTCTCGACCGACATGCAGCTTTCCACCCAGCTGCAATACGACAATATCAGCGAGGACTTCGCCCTCTCGCTGCGCTATCGCTGGGAATATGAACCGGGGCAGGAATTGTTCGCCACCATCGGGCAGTCGGCGGTGATTCCGGGCGAGCCGACCTTCGTGCCGCAATCGACGCAGGCCGCGATCAGGCTGGGCCACACGTTTCGGTTTTGATTATTTGCGGCTACGCGCGTTGCATTAACGCCGCCGGTTTATGCGCCCGCAATCATATTGGCGATTCGGCAAGCCCGCCGACGTTCCGACCCCATTGGTTGCGAGCCCTATCGGGTTGCTGTCGAGATCGGTGCCGTTCTCGTTGATCAGCGAAACCGACTGTTCGAACAGGAAGGCCGGAAAATCATTGGGCTCCGAAATCGCCTCGGTGATGTAGAGACGATGATCGGCCATGTAGACGCTGCCGCGCAGCACGCGTCCTTGGGCAAGCGCAATGTTTAGCTGGCGACCGGGTATCGTCGGCTCATCGTACCATACGGAGGAGTCGTAGCGAACCTCTCCGCGTCGGCGCAAAGTGTCGGCGGCGGTTTCGATAAGCTGCTGGTCGATCATCGGAGCGTCGGGGAGATGCGCTACGGTGACGCTGAGCAGGCCCTCGGGGCGCTCAAAGTAGAACTGCCGGGCTGGCGCGGTGCGGGCGCCGAGACGAAAATTGATGTCGCGGAATTTCGGATCGCTCGGGAAATGGGCGGCGACACGGTAAGCGCAGTTCACATACATATCATCGCCGATGATCTCGCCCATCGGCGGGGCTGCGGCGGCTCCTTGCAGTAAGGGCGCGAGCACGCAGGAAACAAGCGCAACGTAAACCGGGTAATGCTTGAACATCGCCGAACTCCTCGCCTGCCGCTGGCACTGATCTGAACGAAGATAGCATCCGCCCCTGAGGCGCGGGAGGGGGGAAAGCGTTCAAGGACCGGCGCGCTGATCTCAGCGTGCGGTCCTGATCGCATCGGCGGCGAGCTTCACGATGTCGGCGGGCGAGGCATAGACCTCGCGTACGACCTGTTCGACCTTGGCGCCGGCTTGCGGCCGAACTTCGAGCATCAGCCTTCGCATCTCGGCGAGATAGGCCGGGTCCTTCATCGTCGCATCGAAGCCATCGCGCAACGCCTTGGTGCGCTCGGGCGGCAAGCCGGGCGGCGCCGCAAAGGGACGCGCGACGGTGAGGCGCGAGAAGATCAGCCGCAGCGCCGCTTTCTGTTTGGGGTCCGACGTCAAATCGCCGAGCAGAGGCACGCCAGGCAGATCGAGGCTCTTCTCGACGCCGAGCTGGAGCGCCACGATGATCTCGCCGCGGTCGAGCATATGCTTGTCGCGGCTCATCAGGCTCGACCACGACCAGCCGCAAAGACCGTCGATCTCGCCGCGCTGCACGGAGAGCACCGTTTCGGCGCGACCCGGAAAACCGGAGATGACGCGCACCGGAAGGTTGAACATGTTGCCGAGCACGGTCGGATAAATCTCGTCATCCGCCGTGACGCCCGCGCCGCCGACCTTGAACGGCTTCGTCTTCATGTCCTGCCAATTGCGGATGCCCGAGCGGCGCGAGAAGGCGCAGACGGCGGGCTCGTCGGTGACGCTGCCGATCCAGGTGAATTTGGTGGCGTCGAAACTTTGACCCTCGGTGCGGCCGAGCAGGCGTTCCATCGGGAGGCCGCGGTCGAAGGTGCCGAACACGCTGCCGTCCTTGGCCGCGACGCTATAGAGATAGTTGGCGGCCTTCACCGAACCGGCGCCCGGCATGTTCTGCGCAACCACGGTCGGATTGCCGGCGATGTGCTTTCCCATGTGGCGCGCCAGCACGCGGGCATAGAGGTCATAACCGCCACCCGGACTGAAGCCGACCAGAAGCTGCACATTGCGGCCCCGATAGAATTCCGCCGGCGTCGCGGCATGGGCGGCGCCTGCGAACCACAGGGCCGCGAATAGCGAACCGATGCGGGCAAGGTTACGCATCGATTTTGTCGTGGCGGGCAATCGTGCGATTTCCCAATTCTTCGGCCTTGGCGCGATAGAGCGCGGCGCCGCGTTCGTGACGCGCGATTGTTGCCGGATCATCGGGCGCGAGCGGAGGCTGCTCGGCTTCGAAATGTCCGTAACGGTCTTGCCCTCGCACCAGCAACGCGCTCCCCGGTGCTTCGCCCAATTGGGTGAGCGCGGGCGAATGATAGACGAAGGTGATTCCGAGACGGCGCTCCTTGGTCGTGTTGGGCGGCGAACCATGCACCAGGAAGGCGTGATGGATGGAAGCTTCGCCCGCATCCAGCGAGGTCGGCACAGAATCGAACGCATCGGCATCGACTTCCGCGACCTGGCCGCTGGAGAGCATGTTGGCGCCCTGCAATTCATAGCGCACCGGCAATTGGCCGAGTCTGTGCGAGCCGCGCAAGAAACGCATCGAGCCGCTTTCGGGACGCGAGGGCGACAGCGCCAGCCACACACTCAGAACCTCGCAAGGGACATGACCGAAATAGGTGTTGTCCTGATGCCAACTGACGAAGGAATCCTCGCCCGCGCTCTTCGCCCACACCGTGTTCTGATAGAGCAGGATGTCGGGACCGATGAGGTCTTCTACGCAATCGAGAATGGCCGGATGCGTCGCCAACCGGTACGCGAACGGATAGCGCAAATAGAATTTGGTCCGCGCCGGCCCGCGCAGAGCGCCGCCCATCGAGGCTTCGAGCGCTTCCAACGCGCGCCGTGCTTCGACGGTTTCCTCCGAGGAAAGCATCCGTACCGGCGAAACAAAACCGTCGCGCCGGTAATTCTGCACCTCATTCTTGGTCAGGCATTTCATGGAGAAATTGTAGCATGGTAGCCGCTACAATTTCATCGCCCCCCTGGCGATGGCCTCGTGCGCCACCGCATCGAGCTTGACGTAACGCCCGCTTGCCGCCTCGCGCACGAACAGGGGGTCGGCGATATTGGCGGGGTCGTAGCCTTCCTTCTGCAACTCCACTTTGCGCTGCTTGAAGGTGCTGGTGACTTCTATCTCGGGTGAGAAGCGCAGGAAAACGGGCCGCGCGTAAGACGGCAGGTTCCTTTCGAGATATCGCGCCAACGCACCCAGATCGAGCGATTTCTCCGCGACGAGCGAGGCCATGCCGGCCTTACCCTCGTCGCCCGGCACTTCGACGCCATAGACATTGGCTTCCTTGATGCCCGGAAATACCGACAGCGTTTCGGCGACTTCGGAAGTGGCGACGTTCTCGCCCTTCCAGCGGAACGTGTCGCCCGTGCGGTCGACGAAATAGAAATAGCCATGCGCATCGCGCCGCATCAGATCGCCGGTGCGGAACCAGGCGTCGACCTTCTTGAAGACGTCGCGTAGGATTTTCTTCTCGGTGTCTTCTTTCTTGGTATAGCCGTCGAAGCGGCCGCGCGGATCGTTGGGATCGATTCTACCGATCGCCTCGCCCACTTCGTTGTCGGCGGTTTCGATGCAGCAACCATCGGGGCCGCGCACCGGCATTTGATGTTCGACGTCGTAACGCACCAGCCGGATTTTCAGAATGGAGCTTATGTACCGGGGCACGCGGCCGATGGCGCCGACATGGCCGTCATAATTGATCATGCCGACATTGCCTTCGGTGGCGCCGTAGAATTCCATGATGCGTGGGATGCGGAAGCGCTCCTGAAAGCGCGGCCAGATCTCGGGGCGCAAACCATTGCCGATGGCGATGCGCAACGAATGATCGCGCTCGTGGCTGTGCGGCGGCGTGTTCAACAGATAGCGGCAGAGCTCGCCGATATATTGGAACACGGTCGGCTTGTAGCGCCGGCAATCGTCCCAGAATTCGGTCGCGGAGAATTTGTCACGGATAATGAGCGAGCCGCCGCCGAGGAACACCGGACCCAGCGCGCAGATGCCGCCCGCCGAATGATAGAGCGGCAGCACGTCATACATGCGGTCGTCACGCCCTGCATTCACCGCGCCCTGGAACGCGCTCATGATGTACAACAGGCGCATATGGCTGATATTGGCGGCCTTAGGCAGGCCGGTCGTGCCGGACGTATAGATATAGAGCGCCTTGTCGCGGCATTTGAGATCGGCGCGGGTTTCGTGGCCCATCCACGCATCCGATTGCACGGCAAGCGCGGCATCGAGATCTTCGGCGCCTAGTGCCGGCCCGCCCGTCATCCACAGGGTCGGCTGCGTTTCCAGCGCGCGCGCGGCGGTCGCGTATTTCTCCGCGAGGCCCCCTCCCAGGATCAGATGTTTGGCGCCCGCGAGGTTGATCGAATGGCTAAGCGGCTGGCCGGCGAGATGCGTGTTGACGAGGGCCGCGATGCAGCCCTGTTTGGTAAGCCCGATCCACGCCATCAGATATTCGGGACAATTCTCCATCAGCAGCGTGACGACATCGCCCTTGCGCAAGCCTTGGCTGGCCGCCCAGCGCGCATAGCGGTTGGCGCCGCGGTCGAGCTCGCTATAGGTGACGATGCGGTCCTGATGAAGAATGGCGGGACTGGCGGGGCGGTCCTTCGCCCAGCGCTCGATCCAATCGGCGACGGTGATGGTCGCGTCGGGGCGCACCGGGCGCGTCAGGGCAAGCGTGCGCGCTATCGCTGCTATATAAATCGCTTCGCGCTGAATCGCCCCTCCCACGCCCATCGGCGAATCCCCTCCGATTCGGTAGGTTGCGGGCGAGCATAGGTTCGAGGGGGTTAAGGTCAAGGCAAGTGGCGGACGACACGCTCGATCTGAAGGGGTTGAAATGCCCCCTGCCGGCGCTTCTGGCCAAGCGGCGGCTCAGCCACGCCAAGTCCGGCGCGACCATCCTCGTCATCACCGACGATCCGATGGCGCCCATCGACGTGCCGTTTATGTGCCGCAACGAGGGCTTCGAAGTCCTGGAGACGCTGCGCGACGGCGACGAGGCGCGGATGATTCTCAAGCGCCCGTGATAGGGAACAGCGATCAGCCGCCATCCGCCTGCCGCATCGCGGCGATGGCGGCCGAGAGGCCATCGAGCTTGAGGTCCACCAAGACCATCCGCCCGCCATTTGTTGGGAAGCGCACCTTCACCGCCTTGGCCGCCAGCAGCTCCGTCCAATCGCCGGCGCTGAGATTACCGGCGGCAATGCATTGCGCCGCTTCGCAATCGCGCACCGGCGTCTTCACTTCATGGCCATTGTCCAGTCTGAGGCCGATCATGTCGCCCATCTGCGCGGTCGCCGGCAGGCGCACCATCAGCGCGGGGATTTTGCGCGAGCCCACCAGGCTGAGATTGACGGCCAGCACGACCTGGCCCGTGGCACCATCACCGGCTCCGCCCAGCGGGACTTCCTGATTGACCCGGCAGGCATTGGTCGCCGGAGCGGCGCTCTCTTGCAGCAGGCCGGCGAGCGCCGGAGCGCCAGGCACGCAGATAAGACGCCAGGCGCCGAAATCCGCCGCGCCGATAAAGTCGGGCGCAACGCGCTTCTCCCCGCCATCGGCAATCGCGGCGACGATATAGGCCCCGGCAGCCAGCGTTAAAGCCGAAGCTGTCCCAAGCAGGATTCGCCGTCCGCCGCGTACCATCGGGCGAATTTAGGCACGCGCATGGTTCCGTTCAAGCTGCCCTTCGGGCGCGGGCTAAGCCGGCGGATTGGGCGGCACCAGCCGCGCCAGCACTTCGCGGGCCGGAATGGCCTTCGCGTTGTCGCGCGCCTGCTCCGGGGTCAGAAGAACGATCTCTGAATAGGCGGTGTAGCGCGTCACTGGGATCACATCCGCCGTGCCCCAAGCGGGTCCAAAGGCATAGCTCGACCAGTAATAGGGCCGGTAGAAATCGAACCGGTCATAGGGGCCGAAGCTGGGACCGAATTCCGGATCGAAGAACGTCGTGCGGTAATAGGTTCGCGCATCCGTGTCGCGTTCGTCGAAAGTGAAATAGTCGTAGCCGGCCCCGACCGCGACTTCGGCGGCGCGGCGCATCAGGAATTCCTCGACCTGCTCGCGCCTGCTTCCGCTGCTGCCCGAGAACGTCACCCGGTAGCGGTTGGCGGTGATCTGCTGGTCGGTATAGCCGACCGTCTCGCCGGGGCCGCGCGGGCGGTAGGCCGGGCCCGTCTGGCAGGCGGCAAGGACAAGAAGCGGAAGCGCGATGGCAGCGCCGACCGCACGGGATTGGAATCTTTTGGCCATAGGCCACCTTCCTTTCGCCCCCAAAATCCAAACCCCTCTTCCAAACATTAATACAACGCGGGGCCTTCCGGTTCCTGCCATATTAATATATGAATGACCAGTCAGTTATTAAAAGAACTGTCTGGGTGGCAGCAAAGGGTAGTGGGAAATGCCGGCTAAGCCAAAGACAAAACCGGGTGCCGAACAGGCCCCTTCGCCGACGCCCGGGGGCACGCCGCGCGATTCTGCCGCGCGCTGGCGTAGACGCAAGGATGCGCGTCCGCAGGAGATCCTCGAGGCGGCGCTCGCCGTCTTCGCCGAGAAAGGTTTCGCGGCGGCGCGGATGGAGGAGATCGCGACCCGCGCGCGCGTGTCGAAGGGCACGATCTATCTCTATTTCGAAAGCAAGGAGGCAATGTTCAAAGCGCTGGTGCACGAAATGGCCGCCAGCCGTTTGGCCGGTTTCGTCGACCTTGCGCGCGAACATCAGGGGCCGATTGCGCCTTTGCTGGGCGGCATCTTGCGCAATCTTGGCGCCTTCATCGCCACCAGCGATCTCGTGGTGCTGCCCAAGATCGTCATCGGCGAGGCGGGGAATTTTCCGGACCTCGCGCGCATCTATCGCAAGGAAGTGGTGGAGCGCGGGCTTTCTCTGTTCGCCGGGATTTTGCAGGCTGGCATGGATCGCGGCGAATTCCGCAAAGTGCCGGTACAGCACGCGGTCCGGCTTTGCATCGCGCCACTGCTTCTCGCCGCGATCTGGCGCACCACCTTCGCGCGTGAAGACGCCACGCATTACGATTATTCGGGATTGATCGAGACGCATATTACGACGCTGCTGAAGGGATTGGCGCCATGAAGCGGTTCGCGATTCTCATTGCGGCTCTTGCGCTCGCCGCCTGCGAGGAACCGGCCAATAATCGCTGGCTCGGTTACATCGAAGGCGAACAGACCCTCATCGCCGCCCCGCAAGCCGGCTGGATAACCAGCAT
>SHWE01000002.1 GCA_009693985.1 Alphaproteobacteria bacterium
ATTGGGTCCGTTAGCGGTATTCTGCCGCCATGCTGCCCCGTCGATTCCAACATCTATTCATAGATGAACCGATTTGGGGCATTGGCGGCGGCTTTGTGCTGGCGGCGATACTCACAGCAGTGATGTATTACCCACGCGGTCCGCAAGAGAATTGGGACTCGGCGGATTATATTCAAATGGAATGTGGTCTCGCGGGAGAAATCGCGGTCGCGATTGCGAGTAGTCGCGATCTCGGGGAGCCGATAATTTCAAATCCGGAGATCAGTTATTCTCCGCAGCTTTCCGGTTCTTCGTATGGAGTAAACTTCAACAATTCGCGTTACTGGACGCGATGGCTCGTACCAGAGGCCCTTCCTCCCAAAACGATCGACTGCAGCAGTGAGTTTACCAAGTACTGGCTCGCTCTTGCGGGATTGCCGCTTCGAGCACCGGACTATCTCGGTCCCGAGAAATATCGGCTATCCCGTATTTCGATCTCGCCTGAAGGTGGAAGCGCGACGGTTCGCGTTTCAATGATTTGCGGTTCCGTATGCGGATATGGTTGGCGCACGCTATGGAAACGGCAGGCTGGACGATGGGTGTTGATGGACAAAGCCATGCTGAGGATTTCCTGAACGTAGCGAGACGGTACTCATTCAACCGAGCCAGCCGGCGCCCTATATGTTAGGCATGACGACCGCAGCGAACACGAGCGCAACGCTCATTGGGACGAAATTGTACCGGAATAGACACCTCATTCCGTGCGCGAGCAGACGCCTAAGCCCGTGGAATTCTTTGAAAACATGCACGCGCACGCGGTTTCAACCCCGGGGGGATGGGGTGCTTAGCCATGAGCGCAGCGCTACGCTCCTCCCATGAGTGATCTTTTCGGCGCCGCCGGACTTGAGAAGGACGCACCGCGTCCTTTGGCGGATCGCTTGCGCCCCGCGACGCTCGCCGATGTCGTCGGCCAGGATCATCTCATCGGCCCCGACGGACCCTTGGGCCGCATGATCGCCGCGTCGCGCGCGACGTCCATGATCCTGTGGGGCCCACCGGGCACTGGCAAGACGACCATCGCGCGTCTGCTCTCGACCGTGTTCAAGCTCCATTTCGAGCAGCTCTCCGCCGTGTTCACCGGCGTCGCCGATCTGAAGAAGACCTTCGAAGCCGCGCGGCAGAGGCGCCGAATCGGGCAGGGAACGCTTCTCTTCGTCGATGAAATCCATCGCTTCAACCGCAGCCAGCAGGATTCCTTCCTGCCCGTGATGGAAGACGGCACCATCGTGCTTGTCGGCGCCACGACCGAGAATCCGTCCTTCGAGTTGAACGGCGCGTTGCTCTCCCGCGCGCAAGTTCTGGTGCTGCGCCGTCTCGACGACGACGATCTCGAAGCGTTGCTTCAACGCGCCGAAAAACATTATGGCCGCGTGCTGCCGCTCACCTCCGAAGCCCGCGCGGCTTTGCGTGCGATGGCGGACGGCGACGGGCGCTATCTGCTCAACCTCGCCGAAGAACTCGCCGATTTGAAAACCCCTGCGCCGCTCGACACCGCTTCGCTCGCGGCGGCCGTGCAGAAACGCGCGCCGCTCTACGACAAGAGCCGCGAGGAGCATTACAATCTGATCTCGGCCCTGCACAAATCGGTGCGCGGCTCCGATCCCGATGCGGCGCTCTATTGGCTGGCGCGCATGTTGGCGGGCGGTGAAAGCCCGCTCTATCTGGCGCGGCGCATCGTGCGCATGGCGGTCGAGGATATCGGCCTTGCCGATCCACAGGCTGTACATCAGGCGCTCGCCGCCAAGGACGTTTACGATTTCCTTGGCTCGCCCGAAGGCGAGTTGGCGCTGGCGCAAGCGGTGATCTATCTCGCCACCGCGCCGAAATCGAACGCCGCCTATGTCGCGTTCGGCGAAGCGAAGCGTGCGGCCGAGGAACATGGCTCCCTGATGCCGCCCGCTCATATCCTGAATGCGCCGACCAAGCTGATGCAGAATCTCGGTTACGGCGCCGGCTACGAATATGACCACGCCACCGAAGAGGCGTTCTCGGGACAGAATTATTTTCCCGACGGCATGGCGCGGGAGAATTTCTACCGTCCCACGGGACGCGGTTTCGAGAAGGAAGTGGCCAAACGGCTCGAGACCTGGGCCCGTTTGCGCAAACCAGCCTGATGGCGGCTTTTTTCGATGGCAATCCGGGTCCCTTCTCGGGCAAAACTCCCCTCATGATCAGGGTAGGACGCTAGGGATGAATGTTGCACTCGCCATTGCCGTCGGCGGCGGGCTGGGCGCGCTCGCGCGGCACTATCTGTCCGCCGCCATCTATAGCGCGACCGGCGGCACCTTTCCCTGGGGCATCCTCGTTGTGAACGTCCTGGGCGGCCTGCTGATGGGGCTGATCGTCGAGCTTGGTGCGCTCAAGCTGAACTTCAGTCCCGAGATGCGCGCCTTCCTCACGACCGGCGTGCTGGGCGGCTTCACCACCTTCTCGGCCTTCTCGCTCGACACCGCGCTTTTGATCGAGCGCGGCGATTGGCTTAGCGCCATCCTCTATGTCGTGAGTTCCGTCGGGCTGTCGATCCTGGCGCTGTTCGCGGGCCTCTATGTGGTGCGGGTGTTCGCTTGAGCACCACGGCGCAAGTCGGAACGGACGAGGGCGGCATTCGGCTCGACCGCTGGTTCAAGCGGTACTACCCGGACATCACCCACGGCGCGGTCGAGAAATTGCTGCGCACCGGGCAGGTGCGGGTCGACGGCAAGCGGGCCAAGGCGAGCGACCGGCTTCAGGTCGGGCAGGCGATCCGCATACCGCCGCAGCTTCAGGGCAAGGCGGCGGAAGCCACCGAGCCGCGCGAACCGACCTTCAACGACGGCGACAAGAAGCTGATCGAGAAGCTTGTAATCTATGAGGATCAAACCGTCTTCGTGCTGAACAAGCCGAGCGGGCTCGCGACGCAAGGCGGCTCGGGCATCACCAAGCACATGGACGGCATGCTGGAGGCGCTCCAGGGCAAGAAGCGCCAGCGGCCGCGCCTGGTCCACCGGCTCGACCGCGACACGTCGGGCGTGATCCTCGTCGCCCGCACGGTTCCCGCCGCTGCCACGCTGTCCGAAGCCTTGCGCCACCGCGACGCGCGGAAGATCTATTGGGCGCTGGTGAAGGGCGTGCCGCGGCCGCACAAGGGCATCATCAAGCTCGCGCTGGCGAAGGAGACGGGCTTCGGCCGCCACGGCAAGGACGAGCGCATGGCGCCGGCCGACGAGGACGACGCGCACGCCAAATCGGCCGTCACCTATTATGCCGTGCTGGGGACGGCGGCCGACCAATATGCCTGGGTCGCGCTGAAGCCGGTGACGGGGCGCACCCATCAGCTTCGCGCCCATATGGCCGCCATCGGCACGCCCATCGTCGGCGATTTCAAATATGGCGGGCCGGCCGCCAAGGGCATGGGCGAGCTCGAAGACCGGCTGCACCTTCATGCCCACTCCATCGACATTGCTCATCCCGAAGGCGGCCGCCTGCGCGCGACGGCCTCGCTGCCGCCCCACATGGTGCAGGCGTGGCGCTTGTTCGGCTTCGATGCCAAGCGCGCCGAGGATCCCTTCGAGGAGCTCAGCGCGCGGTGAGTAAGCCACGCGACCGCTTCTATAAGGATGTGTCGGTCGAGGGCGGGAAGGACGGGTTCTCCATCCTCCTCGACGGCAAGCCGATCCGAACGCCTTCCGGCGCGGCGCTCAATTTGCCGACCCGAGCGCTGGCCGATGCGGTGGCCGAGGAATGGCGCGCCCAAGGGCCGAAGATCGACCCTCTGACCATGAAGCTCACCAAGCTCGCCAATACCGCCATCGACCGGGTCGGTACCGACCGGCCATTGGCCGTCGAGCAGATCATCGGTTTCGCCAGGAGCGACCTCGTCTGCTACCGCGCCGAAGGGCCCGCCGGCCTCGTCGCGCGGCAAAGGGAACAATGGGACAAGCTGATCGCCTGGGCGAAGACGCGCCACGCCATCGACCTCAAGACCGCCAGCGGGATCACCTTCATCGACCAGCCGCCCGAGGCCTTGTCGGCCCTCGCGCGCACATTGGAAGCGCATGACGATTTCGCGCTCACCGGCCTCAACGCCGCCGCCACGCTGATGGGCTCGGCCCTCATCGCGCTGGCGCTGATCGATGGGCGGCTCAGCGCGGGTGAGGCATTCGCGGCGGCCGAACTCGACCGGCTGCATCAGGAGGAGGTTTGGGGGCGCGATGACGAGGCGGATCGCGTGGCCCGCGCGAAATCCGAAGAACTCATGGAAATCGCACGATTTTTCGGACTTTTGAAAACTTAAGTTTACACCGCTCCGCGAGCAAAATTGACGGTGCGTCACCATTCGCTAAAGTCCCGTCCGTGGAAGCCGAACCGCAGCGCCTCCCCGGCACCCCGCCTTCCGGCAAGCGGGCGATCTCGCGCGAGCAGAACCGCCGTCAGATCCTCGATGCCGCCCGCCGCGTCTTCGCCGAGCATGGCTATGGCGCGACCACGGTGCGCCACATCATCCGGGCGACGCCGCTCGCTTCGGGCACTTTCTACAATTACTTCAAGTCGAAGGAGGAAGTGTTCCAGGCCATCAGAGACGAGACGGCGCTTTCCATGCGGCCCGCTTTGCGGGAGGCGCGGAGCAAAGCCGGGACGCGGGAAGAATTCGTCGCCGCCACCTTCGGCAGCTTTTTTGCGAACGTCGGGGGCAGTGCGGGCGAGGCCGCCGCGCGCAGGCGCAACGACGCCCCCCATGTCCGCGTCGACACGCCGGAGATCGTGGCGGGCTTCGCCGAGCTTGGTGAGGACGTAAGAACGGCGATGGAGCGCGGGCTGCTGCCCCCGGTGGACGCCGATTTCCTCACCGCCGCGATGGTGGGAATCGCCTTCGAGATCGCCGAGATGATGCAGAAACAGACGCCGCCCGACCCCGAAGCGGCAACCCGTTTCGCCACGGCGCTTTTCCTAGGCGGGATCGCCAAGCTTCCGGCAGGCTAGAATTCATGGACACGCTCGATCTTTTCCAGCGCCTTGGCGTGGCGCTCGCCATCGGCCTTCTGATCGGGCTCGAGCGCGGTTGGCAGGACCGCAAAGGCTCGCCCGGTTCGCGCACGGCAGGCACCGGACCTTCTCGCTGATCGGATTGCTGGGCGGCCTGTGGGGCGCGATGGTGCCGGAGCTCGGCCCGGTGCCGCTGGCGGCGGCGGGGCTCGCCTTCGCCGCGGTGTTCGCCGCCTTTCAATGGCGCGAAGCGATGGCGGACGGAGATTTCTCCGTCACCAGCACCATTGCCGGTTTCATCGTGTTCGCGCTCGGCGCCTTTGCCGTCGTCGGAAACATGGCCGTGGCGGGAGCGGCGGGCGTCGCCACGCTGGCGCTGCTGGCGGCACGCCAGAACCTGCACGACTTCCTGAAGAACATGACATGGCCGGAATTGCGTTCGGCCGTGCTCATCCTGGCGATGACGTTCCTCGCGCTCCCCGTTCTTCCCAACCGCACCATCGATCCGTGGGATGCCTTCAATCCTTACGAGCTGTGGCTGATGACGGTGCTGATCGCCGTCCTCTCCTTCGCCGGCTACGTGGCGGTGCGCCTGATGGGCGAGCGCGGCCTGGTGCTGTCGGCCATGGCGGGATCGCTTGTCTCATCGACGACGGTCACGCTGATCAATTCGCAACTCGCGGCGAAGACGAAGGCCAAGGAAAACCCGCTGCTCGCGGTCGCCATCTGCTGTGCCTGGATGACAAGCGTGACGCGCGTGACGATCATCGCGTTGGTGCTCAACCCGGTGCTGTTGGTGCCGCTACTGCCTTCCGCCGCGGCGGCTCTCAGCGTGCTGGCGCTGGCGGCGCTGGTTTTCTATCGCATGGCAAAAGAGACGGGTGCGCGCGCGCATCTTACCTTCGACAATCCACTCGATTTCGTCTTCGTCCTCAAACTCGGCGCGCTGCTGGCGGGCATCACCGTCGCCGCCAAACTCGCCAACGAAGCCTTCGGCCAGGCCGGTCTGCTCGGCCTTGCCGGTGTTTCCGGCTTTGTCGATGTCGATCCGATCACGATCTCGGCGGCCCGCCTTGCCGGCAATAGCGTTGCGCCGGCTCTGGCCGCGCAAGCGATCCTGCTCGCCAGCGCCGCCAATCTGGTGACGAAGTTGGTGCTTCCCGTAGCGGTCGCCGACTGGCATTTCGGCGGCAAACTCGCGATTGTGGGGATTGCCGCGATCCTCGCCGGCGCCGCAATCTGGTTCGCGATCCCCAATGAAAGCCTAGCGTAAGATGACCGTCGAATTCGTCAGCATGAATATCCGCATCGAGGGCGACGTGCAGGGCTGCGGCTTCCGCGATTTTGCCGTGTCGCAAGCGACCGGATTTGGCCTCAAGGGCTGGGTGCGCAACCGTTCCGACGGCACGGTGGAAGCGGTCGCCTTCGGACCCCGGATGGAGGTCGAGGCCTTCATCACCACCTGCATCAAGGGACCGCCCGGTGCCCGCGTCACCGCGATCAATGTCGAGGCCGCCGAAACGCCGAAGGAAATGATCTTTACTCGGCGGGCGACGGTCTAGACGCGAGCTTTCCCGAACGCGAGCCGGTCGTTAGAATGGACAGTCGCGGCATCGCGCGATGCATCCATCCGTACAGCCGCAGCTCATGGCCTGGATGGGCAACAACCAACGCGCATGGTTCTTGCAAATTCATCGGCAACGCCCGGTCCTATGTGTCGACGGGTCCGAATATCTCGACGAAGCTCGCCTTCAGCGCATCGTCAACCTCTTCCATCGAACAGCCAAGTCCGAGCGCCGCAAGGCTGGTGATTCCTAAATTCGCTTCGCGCAATCCGCACGGCACGATGCCGCCGAAATGCGAGAGGTCGGGCGCGACATTGAGACTGACGCCGTGAAACGTCACCCAATGGCGGACCCTCACGCCGATGGCGGCGATTTTGTCTTCGCGTCCGTCGCGTTCCACCCAGATCCCGACGCGCCCCGATTTCCGCATCCCCGTCACGCCCAATTTCGCCAGAGTAAGAATCAGCCATTCCTCAAGGTCGCGCACATAGGCGCGCACATCTGGCGCGCGGCGCTTGAGATCGAGCATCACATAGGCCACGCGCTGGCCGGGCCCGTGATAGGTGTATTGGCCGCCGCGCCCGGTCTTGAACACGGGGAAACGCGCCTCCAGAAGATCGCCGTCCTTGGCGCTGGCGCCCGCCGTGTAGAGGGCAGGGTGCTCCAGCAGCCAGACCTGCTCGGGCGCCGCTCCCTTAAGAATGGCCTCTACGCGCTGCTCCATGCGGATGACGGCGTCCGGATAGGCCACACTGTCGCGGCTGACCGTCCATTCGGGAGGGGCGAATCCGGGCCTCATTAAAGACGTAGAAAGCATAGTCGGGACAGGATCGTCTCGTCTCATCCAAGGAATTTCATGTCTTCCATCGTCGACGTCAAAGTTGAAATCTCCGTCGTGCTCGGCAGTTCGGTCATTCCGATGCACCAGCTCCTGCGCATGGGCCGCGGCGCCGTCATCGAGCTCGGCTCCCATCAGGACGAGCCGGTCACCGTGCTTGCCAACAATAGGCCAGTCGCCAAGGGCGAAATCATCATCGACGGGGACCGTATCGCGGTGTCCATCAGCGAAATCCTGATAGCTTAGCCCAAAGAATAACACTCTAAAATACGTAAATAATTTTATTCCCCACAAAATTCTTGCATTAAAGAATTCGTGGTCTTAGCTCTATGGGCAATCGGCCTCGTGCCGGTGCGGAGCTTCCATGTTGCCCATCGTCCTTAATCCCAAATCCCTGCGGGTCGGCTTGGCCGGCCTGGGCGAAAGCTTTGCCCACCGCCGGGCTCTGCTGGTGGAGGCGGGCGTGCGGCCGGCGTGCTCGTGAATGTCGAAGACCGCCCGGCCTTGTGCGATTTCCATGTCCCGGCGCTGATCCGCCGCGGCGATCTGCTTCTGACGATTTCCACCGGCGGCCGCTCACCCGCCCTCGCGAAGGCTTTGCGCGAAGATATCGAGCGCCGCTTCGGCACCGAGTGGGATTCGCGCCTCGTCGAAATCGCCGTTTTGCGCGAAACCTTACGCAGCGAAGGCGTCGACCCAGGAGAAGTGTCCGAACGCACGCGCGCGCTCATCCAAGGCAAGGGGTGGCTCGATTGAGCGTCATTCCTCTGTATACGGATGGACTGTCCGAAGCCCCCAAGGCTCGCTTGGCGTCTTTGCGCGAACGCAGCGCAGGGCTAGATGCCGAAGGGCTTTTGACCTTCGCATTGAAGGAAGCGTTTCCAGGCCGTATCGCCGTCGTTTCGTCCTTTGCCGCGGAATCCGTGGTTCTGCTGCATCTCGTGGCGGCTATCGATCCAGAGACGCCGGTTCTCTTCCTCAACACCGGTAAGCTGTTCGGCGAGACCTTGCGTTATCGCGACCGCTTGCAGGACGTGCTTGGCCTTACCGATGTGCGCGCGATAGGGCCTCACCCGCTCGACCGGGAACGGCGCGATGTCGAAGGCGCGCTGTGGAGCCGCGATCCCGATGCGTGCTGCCATTTCCGCAAAACCGTGCCGCTGGCGCGGGCGCTGTCCGGTTTCGATGCCCTCATCACCGGGCGCAAGCGGTTCCAGACCGCGACCCGGGCCGCGATGGAAAAGGTCGAGCCGGTCGATGGGCGCATCCGCTTCAATCCGCTGATCGACTGGTCGCTCGACGATCTCGCGCGCTATATCGACGCGAAGGGCCTGCCCAAGCACCCGCTGGTGAATGACGGCTATCCCTCCATCGGCTGCATGCCCTGCACGCGGCGCGTGGCCGCGGGCGAGGATTATCGCTCGGGCCGCTGGGCCAGCCTCGAAAAGGACGAATGCGGCATGCATATCGGCGTCGATGGCGAGGGAATCTGAGCCAAATCCGGCTCCCTTCACAAGGCCGTCCCGGCCTGTTACATCGCCCCCCTTACCTCAGTTTCCGTGCGGTCGTGGCGGAACGGTAGACGCGCTAGCTTGAGGTGCTAGTAGGGCAACCTGTGGAAGTTCGAGTCTTCTCGACCGCACCATTTCCTTTGTTCGCTTGATGTTGAAGTGCCCGCGGACTTGATCGGGCCCTTGCCTCGGCCGATCATGGGGCCGCCGCAATAGGAGATTTCTCGATGAGGAAGATGATCGCCGCTTCGGTTCTGGCCTTGCTCCCGATCGGAGCACTCGCGGCCGATGCACCCCCGGAATGGGCCTATCCCGCGATGCCGCAGGGCTATGTGCCGCCGGCCGAGCCCGAGGTCGCGCAGCGCGTCACTGGCAGCCAGAAGACCTACACGCCCAAGGAAATCGGCAATCAGTTCGCCCCGCCGGACTGGTTCCCCAACCAGCACCCGGCGCAACCTGCCATCGTCGCGCGCGGCAAGGCGCCCGAGGTCAATGCCTGCTCGCAATGCCATTTGTCGAGCGGCTCGGGCCATCCGGAATCGGCGAACATCGCAGGGCTTCCCGCCGCCTACATTTTCGAGCAGTTGCAGGAATTCAAGAACGGCAACCGCACCAGCATGCTGCCGGGACGCTCGAACAACATGGTCCGCTTCGCCAAGAACATGACGGACGAAGAGATGAAACAGGCGGCCGATTATTTCTCCGCCATCAAGCCGATCGTCTGGAACAAAGTGATCGAGACCGACACGGTCGGGAAGTCCTTTGTCGGCGAAGGCAATATGCGCTTCATCTCGGCCGGCAACGACAAGGAGCCGATCGGCAAGCGCATCATCGAAGTGCCGGAAGACGAGCACGGCGCCAAGAAGCGCGATCCGCATTCGCCCTTCGTCGCCTATGTGCCGCGCGGTTCGATCGAGGCGGGCTCGACGTTGGCCAAGACCGGCGGCAACGGCAAGACGATCCAATGCGGCGTCTGCCACGGCCCCGATTTCAAGGGCCTCGGCAATGTGCCGCCCCTCGCTGGACGCTCGCCGATCTATCTGTACCGGCAGCTCAACGACATCCAGCACGGCACCCGCAAAGGCAATGCCATCGCGCTGATGCAGCCTGTGGTGCAGAAGCTGACCTCGGACGACATGATCGCGCTCGCTGCCTATATGGGCTCGCTGACGCCGTAAGCGTTACGATAGCGGCCGCCGGTCTTCCGTTGATGGAAGCGGCGGCCGTTTTCTTTTCAGGATTTGAAATCCGGTGGCACTGAACCTCATCAAGCTTTGCGTCGGCGTGGAGACCGTCCAGGAATTGGCCGACTGGCAGAAGAAGCGCAGCGCCCAGCGCAAGAAGAGCGGCGGTCCCGGCGACATCATGCACATCACCCGCATGACGCCGAAACGCGAAGAGGAACTGCTGAAAGGCGGCTCGATCTATTGGGTGGTCAAGGGCCAGATCGCGGTGCGCCAGCGCCTGCTGGAATTGTGGCCCGTCATCCGCGCGGGCATTCCCCATTGCGCGCTTGTGCTTGATCCCAAACTCGTAGCGACCGAGCGGCGCGCGCACCGCGCATTCCAGGGCTGGCGCTATTTCGATTCCAAGGACGCACCGCGCGATCTGAAAGCGCGCGACAAGGCGGCATTGCCCGAACATTTGCGGGCGGAACTCACGCAATTGGGGCTGCTATGAGTATGCGGACGACGCCGCCGTTCCGGTCCGATGAGGTCGGGAGCCTGCTGAGGCCCGCGGCTTTGAAAGAGGCGCGGGCGAAATATGCCAGAGGCGAGATCGGCGCGGGCGCGCTCAAAGAGGTCGAGGATCGCGAGATCGCCGCCGTCATCAAACAACAGGAAGCGATAGGGCTGAAAGCCGTCACAGACGGCGAATTCCGCCGCGCCTGGTGGCATTTCGATTTTTACGGCGCGCTCAGCGGCGTCGAATTGCGCGAAGTGGATTCGGGCATCCAGTTCCAGGGCGTGCAGACCAAGGCGCAGGCGCCGCACATCGTCGGACAACTCGGATTTCCAGGTACGCATCCGATGGTCGAGCATTTTCGCTTTCTGAAAGCCCACGCGAACGCGACGGCGAAGATGACCATTCCCTCGCCGAGCGTGCTTTATTTCCGCGTCGCCTCGGTGGACAAAAAACTTTATCCCGACCGCGAGGCATTGTTCGCGGGTCTCGCCGAAACCTACCGCCAGGCGATTCGGGCGTTTTACGATGCGGGCTGCCGCTATCTGCAATTCGACGATACGGCCTGGGCCTATCTTTGCTCGAAGGACGAGATGGATAAGGCGAAGCAGCGTGGCACCGATGTGAACGGTCTGGCGCAAGCCTATGCGCGCACGATCAATGAAGCGCTTGCCGCGAAACCGGACGACATGACGATCACGACGCATATTTGCCGTGGCAATTTCCGCTCGACCTGGATCACGTCGGGCGGTTACGAGCCGGTGGCCGAGGTGCTGTTCGGCGCCACCAATTACGACGGCTATTTCCTCGAATATGACAGCGACCGCGCTGGCGGCTTCGAACCCTTACGTTTCGTGCCGAAGGGCAAGAAGCAGATCGTGCTCGGCCTCATCACGACGAAGACGGGTGCGCTGGAAAAGAAGGACGACATAAAGCGCCGCATCGCGGAAGCGGAGAAATATGTCGCTCTCGATCAGCAGTGCCTGTCGCCGCAATGCGGCTTCGCCAGCACCGAGGAAGGCAATATCCTTGGCCATGACGAGCAATGGGCGAAGCTGCGCCTCGCGGTGGAAATCGCCCGTGACGTGTGGGCTTGAATCCGCGCTCCGCGATGCTGACATCTGCATCGCGTTCTTTGACAAGTGAGCAAGTGAGCTTCGCGCGCGTTTGTGGTGCCGCAAAGCTGCGCGTTATTGCGTTTAATGTTCTTAATCGCACCGTAATTCGCACTTTATTTTGCTGACTTATCCCCGCTTCTGCCTGCGGAATTCCTCAAAACGCGGCTGCTTTATCCCCGCAAAAAGGGGGAGGGGGTGTTTAAAAAATGAGCGCAGCGTTGCGCTCCTTACACCGCCATATTGTCGATGAGGCGCGTGGCGCCGACACGCGCCGCCGCCAGCACGCGCGAGGGGCGCGCCACATTGCGCAACAGCGCCAGCGTCTCGGCATCGCGCAGCGCGACATAATCGACCCGGTCGAATCCCGCTTCCAATAATGCGGCGGCGCCTTCCGCTTCGGCTTGGGGAATCGAGACGCCGGCCTTGGCACGCTCCGCCACGCGCGCGAGCACGCGGTTGAGATGGCCCGCCACTTTGCGCTGCTCCGGCGTCAGATACGCGTTGCGCGAGGACAGCGCCACACCGTCCGCTTCGCGCACCGTGGGCACGCCAACGACTTCCAGCGGCAAATCGAGATCGCGCACCATTTGCTTCACCACCAGCAATTGCTGGTAATCCTTTTCGCCGAACATCACGAAATCCGGCGCGCAGTGGATGAGCAGCTTGGCGACCACTGTGGCGACGCCGGAAAAGAAATGCGGCCTTACATCGCTTTCCAGCCCGACGCCCGGCCCCTCGACGGTCAGCTTTGTAGAGAATCCATCGGGATAGATCGCCTTCGTCTCCGGCGCATAGATAAGGTCGGTGCCGCCGGCCGCTTCGAGCTTGGCACGATCGCCCGCCAGATCGCGCGGGTAACGGGCGAAATCCTCGTGCGGCGCGAACTGGGCCGGATTGACGAAATTGCTGACCACCACACGGTCGGCTCGCTCCTTCGCGGCGCGGACCAGCGCCAGATGGCCCTCATGCAGCGCGCCCATGGTGGGGACGAGGGCCACGCGCGCCCCTTTGTTCCGCCAAAGCCGCACGCGCAGACGCAACTCGACCGCGTTGCTCGCCGTTTCTATCCGTGCCGGAGGGTTCGACATTGATCCAGATTAACGTGGCGCCGTGTCCTTGCGCTATCCTTGACCCGCGTCTGCAGGCCGTTTTGCATGGATAAATTGCGCAAAGACATCTCGGATGCGTATCTGGCCGGCGAGGACACCATCCTAGCCGGGCTGATCGCCAAAGCGCGCCTGTCGCCGGCCGAAACCAAGGCGACCGAGATACTGGCCCGCGACCTCGTGACCCGGATGTGCAGCGGGCGTGATGCGCTTCGTTTAAGATGCGGCCTGGGTGCGTTGATTCGGGGTAGGTCATGGCGCCGGTTGCGGAGTCGCAGAAATCTGTTCCCTCTTTTGCCGATGGCGGCGGCTCGGGCGACGCCCATATCGTCGTCTTCGGCAATGAGAAGGGCGGTACCGGCAAGACCACGACGGCGATGCATATCGCGATTGCGCTGGCGCGGGCTGGAAGCACTGTCGCCGCCATCGATCTTGACGGACGTCAGCGGACCTTAGCGCGCTATATCGAGAACCGCGCCGAATTCGCCGCGCGCAAAGGCCACCCGCTTCCGGTGCCGGATGTTCAAGTGGTCGAGCGCGCCAAGCCCGGCGCCGATGCGGTGGCCGACGAACAGCAGCGCTTCGGCGAAGCGCTGGCCCGCGCTAGAACAAATTCCGATTTCGTGATCATCGACACACCCGGCAACGACACCAATCTGTCGCGCCTCGGTCATGCCGCTGCCGACACGCTGGTCACGCCGCTTAACGATTCGTTCCTCGATTTCGACCTGCTCGCCAAATTCGATCACGACAGTCTGGAGATCAAAGCGCCGAGCCTCTATGCCGAATTCGTTTGGGAATGCCGCAAGCGCCGGCTGATGGCGAGCCGCGGCAACCGCGCCCGCAGCAGCATCGATTGGGTGGTGATGCGCAACCGCGTCTCCTCCATCGAGGCGCGCAACAAAAGGCGCGTGGCGACGGCGGTGGAAGCACTCTCCGCGCGGCTGGGCTGCCGGGTGGCGCCCGGCTTCTCGGAACGCGTGATTTTCCGCGAGCTGTTCCCTATGGGGCTCACCATGCTGGATTTGCCCGTGACGGGCCTCGCCATGCCGCTGACGCTGTCACATATCGCGGCGCGCCAGGAGGTTCGCGAGCTTCTGGCCAATTTGCGCCTTCCCGGCTTGGAAAAACCGGCAAATGAACGGATTGCGGCGAGCCGCTAGCTCAGGCGACAATAGGTTATGGCCCCTTTAGTCGCCGGCCTCGCTCTGCTCGTTCTGCTGGTGTTCATCGGCCGCGGTTATATCCGCGCGACTCCGAAAAATTTGGCCAAGAGATTTCGCTTCGCCGGCGGAGTGGCGCTCGGCCTTGCGACCCTCGCATTGCTCGTCGCCGGACGGCTCGCATTTGCGATGCTGACGGCGGGCGGTGCGTGGTTCCTGCTGCTCGGCAGCGTGCCGCCTTGGATGAGCATTCCCGGTATCGGCACGGGGCAGGGACGGGGGCCGGGAACAAGCGGCCCACCGCGCACCACTTCGATGTCGCGCGCCGAAGCGCTGAAGGTTCTTGGTCTCGAAGCCGGCGCGAGCGAAGCCGACATTCGCGCGGCGCACCGGCGATTGATTCAGCAGACGCATCCCGACAAGGGCGGGACGTCCTATCTCGCCGCCAAGATCAACGAAGCCAAGGATATCTTGCTGAAGGGCTAGCTCGTCTTCGAGGCGAAGCAGCTCTGGCCTTGCGCGGTCATGCGCTTGCAGACTTCGCGCGCCTGATCTTCGGCATAGCCGCCGAACCGCGCGCGATACAGCGTCTTGCCATCGACTGCGGCGAACGGTGTGACCACATGCTTGCCGCTGCCGACCACATTTTTAGCCCGCTTGGCGTAGGTCGTGAGCTGCGCTTCGGCGAGCGCCTGTGTCGCGAAGGCGCCGATCTGCACCGCCCAGGTGCTTATCGAAGCGATGGGCGGCTTGGGCAACGCGAAGGGCAGCTTTGCCATGACGAGAGACGGTTTCGCCGGCGCGAGGGACGGCTTTCGCACCGACAGCGGCACCGCCATCGAGGTGCCGGCGACGTCGCCTTGCTCGATCTGCGCGACCGCCGTGCTCGCGCGCAATTGCGGCGTGAGCGAGGCAACCAGCATCGGCTTGGGCGCGGGGATGGGAATGACGGGATCGGCGGCCGGTTTGGCAACGCTCGCAACCAAGACAGGCGCGGGAACCGGCGTCGGCGCAGGCGCATCGAGCATCGCCGTCAGAACATTCGTCGCCCGCAAATGGCCGGAGTTCACCACATCGGCCGACGGACCCTTGCCGCCATACCAGGGCGCATTCGCCTCGGCGAGCAGCGTCGGATTCATCTTCGCATAGTCGAACGCGGCGGCGAGGATGCGCGTCATCTCGATATCGCGGCTCGACTCGCTGGCTCCGCCCAACACGACGCCGATGACATGCTTGTTGTAGCGCACGACCGAGCTGACCAGATTAAAACCGGAAGCTCTGGTGTAGCCGGTCTTGATTCCGTCGGTGCCTTCGAAGGTCTCGAGCAGATTGTCGTGGCTGTTGTAGACGCGGCCGTTGAAGGAGAAGGACGGCGTCGAGAAATAATGGAAGTAGCGCGGGAAATCATAGGCGAGGGAACGGCCCAACGTCGCCATGTCGCGCGCGGTCGTCTGCTGCCGCGGATCGGGAAGCCCGGACGCGTTATGGAAATTGGTGCGCATCATGCCGAGCTCGCGCGCTTTCTCGGTCATGACGGAGGCGAAGAAAGCTTCGTTGCCGCCGCCGAGCGCTTCGGCCACCACGACGGCGACGTCGTTGGCCGACAGAACCGTGATCGCCTTGATCGCGGTTTCGACCGAGATAGTTTCGCCGGGTGCGAGGCCGAGCTTGGTCGGCGATTGCGCGGCGGCGCGCAGCGACGTGTTCAACGGCGTATCGAGCGAGAGCCGGCCCTTCTCGAGTGACTCGAACAGCAAATACAGCGTCATCATCTTGGTCAGCGACGCGGGATAGCGCGTCGCGTCCGGATTGCGCTCGTAGAGAATCTGTCCGCTGGCGCCATCCATCACGAGAGCGGCGTCTTTCTCCGGCGCGGGTGTAAGCCGCACGACATGGGATGGGCCGCGAATGGCGCGCGCGGAGGCGGAGGTGACAGCTGTGGCGGCAAGGGCGCACGCGAGCAGGCCGATGGCGGCGAGCCTTGAGGCGGTGCTCCTCGATTCGTGCATGAACTCCCGCTCCGAACGAAACTGACGGCCCTTGCGAAAATGAGACCAAATTATGGCCTGTCTCGCAAGGGATTGTCGTAAAAAGGCTAAATCATGGTTAATTACGCTTGATTAACAAAGCCGGTTGATTCGGCCCAGAGTATGGGGGCTTACGCTTTGAATCCAAAGGGAAATTTTATCAAATCGGGTTCATTTATTGTGCGGCGCAACATTTTGCCTTGACCGAACGGCGTATAGCCAGCATATATGCGATGTTGCACTGCACCATAATACCAAGCGAGGCACCAGATGGCATCCAAGGCAAAGACGACCACCCAGAGCGCGGAAACCATCGAGACCGCGCTTCATACCGGCGCGGAAGCGATGAAGGACAGTTTCGAGAAGGCCACGAAGGGCTATGGCCAGATCATGTCGTTCGGCAAGGACAATGCCGAAGCCGTGGTCAAATCGGCCAATGTGGCCGGAAAAGGCATGGAAATCTTCAATAGCGAGGTTTTCGCCTATACCCGCAAATCCATCGAAGACAGCATGGCCGCGGCCAAGGCGATCATGGGCGCGAAAAGCGTCGATGAAGCGATCCAGCTTCAAAGCGAGTTCAGCAAGGCCGCTTTCGAGACCTATGTCGACGAATTGGCCAAGTTCGGCGACATGATGCTCGCCGTGGCAAAGAGCGCCGCGGAGCCCTTCCAGGCCCGCACGACCGCCTTCGTCGATCTCGTCCGCGCCCCGTAATACGATTTTTGCCCGACATAAGAAGGCCTTGGGTGCCCGGAAAGCGCGGCATCCAGGGCCTTTCTCTTTTTTCCGGGCGCCCGTAACCTTATGTTCGTCGCCCCCGACCTAATGGCGACTGGCTGAGAGTTGACGGATTTGAGCGGGAATAACGGCTTTCTTCGGCGAAATGGCGGCTCCTCGAGCACCGGACCCACACAGGGTCCGGGGCAGGGCATGGGCGATGATTCGGGCGACCGCAGGCCGGGAGACCGCGGGCCGGGCGATCTTGGCATCGGCACGGGGATTGTTACCAAGACCCGCCCCAAAACCAAGAAACCATCCCTATATAAGGTTCTCATTCTCAACGACGACTACACTCCGATGGAGTTCGTCGTTCGTGTGCTGGAGCGGTTCTTCTCCAAGAATCGGGAGGAAGCCGTACAAATCATGCTGCATGTTCACCGGCACGGATTAGGCATTTGCGGCGTTTATACATTCGAAGTGGCGGAGACCAAGGTCGCCCAAGTCATCGAATTGGCCAGGCGTCATCAACATCCGCTACAATGCACCATGGAGAAGGAGTAGTCGTTCGCCCATGCCGTCCCTATCGCGTAGCCTGGAACAAGCGTTGCACCGCGCCATCAGACTGGCGAGTGAGCGCCATCATGAATATGCCACCCTCGAGCATATACTGCTCGCTCTGGTCGACGATGCCGATGCCGCGCAGGTGATGCGCGCCTGCAATGTCGATCTCGAAGCGTTGCGCGCTGGCCTCAACAAATATGTCGACGAAGATCTGGCGACGCTGACCATCGAGGACGGCGAGGACGCCAAGCCCACCACCGGCTTCCAGCGCGTCGTGCAGCGCGGGGTGCTGCATGTGCAGAATTCCGGACGCGACGAGGTGACGGGCGCCAATGTGCTGGTGGCGTTATTCTCCGAGCGCGAGAGCTACGCCGTCTATTTCCTGCAAGAACAGAATATGTCGCGGCTCGATGCCGTGAACTATATGAGCCACGGCATCGCCAAGCGGCCGGGCATGAGCCAGTCCAAGCCGATGCGCGGCGCGGAAGAAGAAGAGGAAGCGTCCGAGAAGGTCGTCAAGCAAGGCACCGACGCGCTCGAAGCCTATTGCGTCAATCTCAACGACAAAGCGCGCAAGGGTCGCATCGATCCGCTCATCGGCCGCGAGCAGGAGGTCGATCGCACCATCCAGATCCTCTGCCGCCGCAATAAGAACAATCCACTCTTCGTGGGCGATCCGGGCGTCGGCAAGACGGCCATCGCCGAAGGCCTCGCACGCAAGATCGTCAAGAACGAAGTGCCCGAGGTGCTGAAGAACTGCACCATCTATTCGCTCGACATGGGCTCGCTGATCGCCGGCACGCGCTATCGCGGCGATTTCGAGGAGCGCGTCAAATCGGTGGTGAAGGAATTGGAGGCGCTGAAAGGCGCGATCCTCTTCATCGACGAAATCCACACTGTGATCGGCGCCGGCGCGACGTCGGGCGGGGCGATGGATGCGTCCAATCTGTTGAAGCCCGCTCTGCAGGCTGGAACGCTGCGTTGCATGGGCTCGACCACCTACAAGGAATACCGCCAATATTTCGAGAAGGACCGCGCGCTGGTGCGCCGCTTTCAGAAGATCGATGTGGCGGAGCCGACCGTTCCCGACGCGATCAAGATACTCAAAGGCCTGAAGCCGTATTTCGAGGAATATCACAAGGTCCGCTACACCGCCGAAGCGATCAAGGCGGCGGTGGAATTGGCCGCGAAATACATCAACGACCGCAAGCTTCCCGATAAGGCCATCGACGTCATCGATGAAGTCGGCGCGGCGCAAATGCTGTTGCCGGAATCCAAGCGCAAGAAAGTCATCGGCGTGAAGGAAGTCGAGGACGTCGTCGCCAAGATCGCGCGCATCCCGCCCAAATCGGTGTCGAAGACCGACGCCGAGGCGCTGCGCACGCTGGAAGACGATCTCAAGCGCGTCGTCTACGGCCAGAACTCCGCCATCAACGCGCTCTCCTCGGCGATCAAGCTGGCGCGCGCCGGCTTGCGTCAGCCGGAGAAGCCGATCGGCTGTTATCTCTTCTCGGGCCCCACCGGCGTCGGCAAGACCGAAGTGGCCAAGCAGCTCGCCCGCGTGATGGGCGTCGAGCTCCTGCGCTTCGACATGTCGGAATACATGGAGCGCCATACGGTCTCGCGCCTGATCGGCGCGCCGCCCGGCTATGTCGGCTTCGACCAGGGCGGGCTTCTCACCGACGGCGTCGATCAGCATCCCCATTGCGTGCTGCTGCTCGACGAAATCGAAAAAGCCCATATGGATCTGTTCAACATCCTCTTGCAGGTGATGGATCACGGCAAGTTGACGGATCACAACGGCAAGAAGATCGATTTCCGCAATGTTGTGCTGATCATGACGACAAATGCCGGCGCCTCGGACGCGGCGAAAGAATCCATCGGCTTCGGCCGCGGCAAACGCGAGGGCGAGGACGAGGAAGCGATCAAGCGTCTGTTCACGCCGGAATTCCGCAACCGCCTCGATGCGGTGATCTCGTTCGCGCCGCTGACGCGCGACACCATCGACCGCGTGGTGGAGAAATTTGTGCTCGAACTGGAGGCCCAGCTGATCGACCGCGACGTGACCTTCGATCTCACGGCCGAAGCGACGCGCTGGCTCGGCGAGAAGGGCTACGATGATTCGTTCGGCGCTCGGCCGCTGGCCCGGGTGATCCAGGAGAACATCAAGAAGCCGCTGGCTGACGAAATCTTGTTCGGCCGGCTCAAGAACGGGGGCACGGTGCGTGTGCTTCTGGACCGGGAGACCGATAAGTTGGCGTTCGAATTCATCGAGGCGGACAAACCCGCCTCGGCTCCGCCTTCGGGGGGCAAGAAGAAGCCGAAGGAAGAAGTGTAACTTAAGAAGGAAGAAGGAGGTGCCCATGATTACGAAGAACCTCACGGCCATTGCCGTTGGAGCGGTGCTTGCTCTCGTCGCGATTCCCGCCAGCGCCCATCATGGCTGGGGCGGACAGGCGACCAACGAATCCGACATGACCGGTAAGGTCGTGAAGAGCGTCAGCCTTGCCGGCCCGCACGCGACCATGCAGATCGATGTCGAAGGCAAGGTCTACGACATCACGCTGGCGCCGCCGTTCCGCACCCGCTCGGCCGGTTTGACCGACGGCATGATTCCCGTCGGAGAGACCGTCACGGTCCACGGCAATCGCAGTCGCGATGCCAACCGCAACGAGATGAAGACCATCCACGTCGTGTGGAAAGGCAAGACCTACAGCGTATATCCCGAACGCGAATAGCGTTTGATGGATTTTCCGGCGTTCATGGCTTGGCTCGAGGAGTCTTTCCTCGGGCACGCTATGCGCGACACCGGCGTATGGACCTACGCCGTCGTCAATCTCTTCCACATCGTCGGCGTGGCGATCCTGTTCGGGTCGATCCTGATCCTCGACCTGCGCCTGCTCGGAGCGTGGAAGCATATCCCGCTCAGTGCCCTGTCGAAGCCGGCGGTGACGATGGCGGGCGCCGGCTTTGTCATCGCGGCGATAACCGGAAGCGGGCTTCTCGCCACCACGGCGACGGAATATGTCGGCAATCCGTTTCTCATCATCAAGTTCGTCGCCATTCCGATGGGCCTCCTCAACGTCCTGCTGGTGCATTATTCCGAAAGTTGGAAAGCGCACCGCATACGCAGTTTGAGCAAAGCGGAGGAAAAGCGGCTCGCCCGGATGGGGGCGGTTTCGCTGGCCTGCTGGTTCACCGCGGTCAGCGCGGGGCGGATGATCGGCTATTGGTAGGGCGGGGCCTCCTGCCGGGCCCTCCAGCCGATATTTAATCTTTGTTAACCAAGATACCTAGCATCGACGCGGGTCGGTACGAATCGGCGCGGCGTTGCGATGCGGGGAATTTCATGCGGATTCTGATCGGAACTTTGGCCGGCTGTGCGGCGCTTGCGGTTGTGGGCGCGGCGGTGGCGAATGCCCCCGGTCTGTATCTCGGCGGTGGGGTTGCTTTGCGCGGCACGATCGCCGAGCTGAATTATGTCGGGACGACAGTGCCGCTGAAGCCCAAATTCGATCTCGGCCCGTCCTACGCCATCACTCTGGGCTTCCGCGCCCCGGTCAATGTGCGATTCGAAGCTCAGCTTGGCTATGGCAGCAACGGCTCCTCGGAGAGCAGCCAGTTCAAAGGCACGCTCGAGCAATGGACGGGCATGGCCAACATTTTCTATGACCTGCCCATCACCGACAGATTGGCCCTCACGGTTGGCGGCGGCGGCGGTTACGTCAAGACGGTGGGCCATCTTACCGGCAAGGTGGATGGTCTGACTTACATGCGCGGCGGCGATTACGCCCCCGTGTGGCAAGCGGTGGGCGGGGTCGCTTTACAGGTCACAGAGCAATTCGAGCTGTTCGCCGATTATCGCTACCAGGAATACGGCTCGAGCCAGCACAATTCGTCGTTCACCGCCTTTAACCCGGTCAGGTTCGACGATGCGCATTCGCATATGTTCATGATGGGCTTCAGATTCTTCCCGCAGCCGCTGTATTTATAAAATCTAGCGGCAATAGCAGACCGTCCCGTAGGCGTGTCGCCACCCCAATCGCGCAAGACCAAGATCTCTGAACCGTTCTCCAACCGGAAGCCCGCGACGTCGATGGCGCGGGACGGCGCTATTCCAACGCAGCTTTGATCTTCCCGGCGAAGTCTCTGAGCCTGTCCGGGGTTTCCATCATCTCGCGCGCATGCAGGCGAAAATCGGCGCCGTGCTGGCGCGGGACGACGTGGAAATGGACGTGGAACACGCTTTGGCCGGCGGGCGCGCCGTTCAACTGTGCGATCATGATGCCGGGTGCGTCCAAGCCTTTCTTCACGGCCCTAGCGACTTTCTGCGTCGTCGCGATCAGCGCGGCCGCGCCTTGAGACGATAGATCGAGGATGTTCTCGGCGGGCTCCTTGGGGATCACCAGCACATGGCCGTCCGCTTGCGGCATGACGTCCATGAAGGCGAGCGTCTTGTCGTCCTCATAGACCCGCACCGACGGGATTTCGTTGCGCAGGATCTTCGCGAACACATTGTTGGAATCATAGGCCATGGCAGTTCCCTCGATTAGGGGCCCACTTTCTTAAATGGCGCGCGGTTTTTCAACTCTTCTATATGCTCGGCGACGGCCGCGCGTTCATTGTCGAGATAATCGGCGACCGCGCGGCGCAAGCCCGGATGGGCAATGTAATGCGCCGAAAAGGTCGGGCAGGGGAGATAGCCGCGCAGCAATTTGTGGCCACCTTGCGCGCCCGCTTCGACGCGGGAAATGCCCTCGGCAATCGCGAAATCGATCGCCTGGTAATAGCAGGCCTCGAAATGCAGGAACGGAATATATTCGGTGCAGCCCCAATTGCGCCCGTACAGCGCCTCGCCGTCGAAGAAATTGAGCGCGGCCCCGATGGTGCGCCCGCCGTGACGCGCCATCACCAGAAGAATCTGCTCGCCCATGGAAGCGCCGATGCGGCTGAAGAATTCGCGCGTCAGGTAGGGCGGATTCCATTTCTGGTTTCCCGTCGTCGTGTAGCAATCGAAGAAGGCGTCCCACGCGGATTCCGTAAGATCGCTTCCGGTCAGCCAATCGAAGCTGACGCCGCTCGCGGCAATCTCCGCCCGTTCTTTGCGCAAATTCTTACGCTTGGCCGAAGAGAGATCGCCTAAGAACGCATCGAAAGAATTGTAGTCGCGATTTTCCCAATGGAATTGCTTGTCGGTGCGGCGCAGGAACCCTTGCCCATCCGCCAGTGCCCATTCGTCTTCGGTCATGAAGGTGATGTGCAGCGAGGACGCGTTGAGTTCCTCGACCGCGTTTTCGGCCGCCGCCAGCAGCAAGCGCCCGGTCTCGCGGCGGTCCTCGTCCGGCGCAATGAGCAGCCGCCGCCCCGTCACCGGCGTGAAGGGGACGCAGGCTTGGAGCTTCGGGTAATAGCGCCCGCCGGCGCGCCCGAACGCCTCCGCCCAGCCATGATCGAAGACATATTCGCCGTAGGAATGGCTTTTGAGATAAAGCGGTAGCAACGCAATCGGTTCGCCGGCCCGCTCCAACAGCAAATGCACCGGGCGCCAGCCGGTCTTGGCCGTGGCCGAGCCCGATTCCTCGAGCGCCGCAAAAAACGCATGGCGCGTGAAGGGATGCGGCAAGCCCACGCCTTGCCGATTGGCGAGCCCGTCCCACAGCGCGGCGCTGACCGTCCGTGCCTCGCCCACGAGCCTTGCCGATACTTCGCTCACGCGATCTCGAAGATGGCATCGACCTCGACCACCGAATTGCGCGGTAGCGAGGAGGCGCCCACGGCGGCGCGGGCGTGCCGTCCGGCATCGCCGAACACTTCGCCGAAGAGATCGGAGGCGCCGTTCACGACGTCGGGTTGCTGCGTGAAGCCGGGGCCGCAATTGACCCAGCCCGTCACCTTCACGACGCGGGTAACGAGATCGAGGTTCCCTTCGAGCGCGGTGGACGCCTGCGCGATGACGTTGAGTGCCGCCAGCCGCGCCGCGCGTTTCGCGTCTTCGATGCTGACATCCTTGCCCACGATGCCCGGATATTCGATCCCGTTCGCGCCCATCGCGAGCTGGCCCGAAATGAACAGCAATTTGCCGCTTCTGACGTAAGCCACATAATTGGCTATGGGCGCCGCCGGTTTCGGCAGCGAAAGCCCGAGTTCGTTCAATCGCGCGAGAATGCGTCCGCTCATGTCGTGCCTCTCATTCCGTATGGAACCTATCGCGGGCGGCGGACGCGCGCGAGGGGTCTCCACAGCCCCCGCGAAAAGTGGTTAGGTCATAAATCCAAAACGGTGGCTGATGACCGAACGCCTCGACAAAGCCTCGCCTTCGCCTTTGCATGACGGCTTCGTCATGCCGGCCGAATGGACGCAGCACCGGCGCACCTGGATGTGCTGGCCGGTGCGGATGGAATGTTTCGGCGGGCCTGAAGGCGTATTGCGCGCCAAACAAGCCTATGCCCGCGTCGCCCGTGCCATCTCCGCTTTCGAGCCGGTATCGATCGCGGCGCGCGGGTCCGAAACCGCCGAAGCCAAGCTCGCCACCGGCGGCAAGGCGGATGTCGTCGAGATGGCGCTCGACGATTCCTGGGCGCGCGATTTCGGCCCCACCTTCCTGAAGAATGGTTTGGGCCGCGTGGCGGGCGTGCAATGGGAGTTCAATGCCTGGGGCGGGAAATATCATCCGTATACGAACGACAAAACATTCGCCCGGCGGCTCTTGGATGCGCAGGGGCTCGCCGTCTATTCCGCGCCGCTCGTCTGCGAGGGCGGCGCGCTCCATTCGGACGGCGAGGGCACCATGCTGACGACCGAGCAATGCCTGCTCAATCCGAACCGCAACCCTGAGCTCGGCCGTACCGATGTCGAGGACCTGCTGAAGCTTTATATCGGCGCGCGCAAAGTGATCTGGCTTGGCTCGGGCTTCTCCGATACGGAAACTGACGGCCATATCGACAACATCGCCTGTTTTGCCGCGCCGGCGCGCGTCATCGTCGGAATCCCCGCCAAGAGCCATCCCGATTATCAACCTGTCCAGGAGGCGTTGCGCCGTCTTCGCGAAGCGCGCGATGCCGAGGGGCGCGCGCTCGAGATCGTCGAACTCGTCCAGCCGAAGAAGCAGCGGCAATCCTGGTCTAGCCGGTTGCTCGCCACCTCCTATGTGAATTTTTATCTTTCCAATGGCGCGGTCATCATGCCCGCCTTCGACGATCCTCATGACGAGAAGGCGCGCAGCGTGGTGGCGGAATGTTTCCCCGGGCGCGACATCATGCAGATCGACGCGCTCGACATCTGCCAGGGTGGTGGCGGAATCCATTGCATCACCCAGCAGGAACCGCAGCCATAAGCGCAATCCGGCGAAGTGGGTACCGGTTCGCCGTAAGATTGCGCGGCAATTGAGGAATCTACATGGCTCAGATAGTGCTCGCCGCGGCGCAATTTCCCTGCACCTGGGACAGGCAAACCAATGTCGCCAAGGCCAAAGCGATGGTGCGCGAGGCCGTCCGCAAAGGCGCCAACATCGTTCTCTTGCCCGAATTGTTCGAGACGCCCTATTTCTGCCAGGACCAATCGGCCGATCATTTCGCGCTGGCCGCGCCCTTCGAGAACAATCCCCTGATCGGCGAATTCGCCGCGCTCGCGAAAGAGCTTTCCGTCGTTCTGCCGCTCAGCTTCTTTGAGCGCGCCCACAATTCCTATTACAATGCGCTCGCCCTCATCGATGCGGACGGCCAAGTGCTCGGCCGCTACCGCAAATCGCATATCCCCGACGGACCCGGCTATCAGGAGAAATTCTATTTCCATCCCGGCGACACCGGTTTCCGCGTCTGGCCGTCGAAGTTCGGACGCGTCGGCGCGGCGATCTGCTGGGACCAATGGTTTCCCGAAGCCGCCCGCGTCATGGCGCTGAAAGGGGCCGATGCGCTGTTCTATCCGACCGCCATCGGCAGCGAACCGCCGCCGGCGCCGCCTGCCGATTCCCGCGATCATTGGCGCCGCGCCATGCAGGGCCACGCCGCCGCCAATTATCTGCCTCTTGTCGCGGCCAACCGGATCGGCGTCGAAAAGGGGCGCTTAAGCGAGATCCGTTTCTACGGCTCATCCTTCATCGCCGGCCCCACCGGCGAAATCGTCGCGGAACTCGGACGTGACGAAGAAGGCGTGATCGCCGCGCCCTTCGATTTCGCCGCCATCGCCAAGGCGCGGGCCTCCTGGGGACTTTACCGCGACAGAAGGCCCGACCTTTACGGGCCGCTCCTCACCGCCGACGGCGAGGACTAGCTACTCCAGGCTTACGCCCGGCAGCGCGCGCCGCGCGGCGTGAACGAATTTCGCGTCGACGCCTTCATCGCCTGCGAACGCCGTCAGCAGCGCATCGTCGCCGAGCAGAAAGTCGAGCACTCCCGCAAGAACTTCAGCGTCCCCTGCTCGCAACTTTAGATCGTCAAGCTCAAGACCGGATTGGTGGAGGAACCGCACCAGCGCATCGCCGTCGGTTGCAAGGAAAGCCAATGCTTTCAACGCGAAAGTCTCAGCGGCGGAACGGTCCATCGTCAATCACGCGTTAAGACATTGAGAATAAAACAGAGCGTCGGAGCGGGTGGAAGCGGGTCATGCAGTTGCAACCTCTTATTAACCTTCCGGCGTTGCGCCCGCGCGCAATGACAATCTGCGCGGTTTGGCGTTAAGGCAGCGGAGAGCCAATTCATGGACGCGATGGCGAAGACAGTTCTGATCGTCGAAGACAATGAGCTTAACATGAAGCTCTTCCACGATCTTCTCGACGCGCATGGCTACAATATCCTGCAGACCAAGGACGGCATGGAAGCGCTCGACATCGCGCGCGAACATCATCCCGACCTCATTCTGATGGACATACAGCTTCCCGAAGTCTCCGGACTCGAAGTTACCAGATGGCTGAAGGAAGACGAAAACCTGCGATCTATCCCGGTCGTCGCGGTGACCGCCTTCGCCATGAAGGGCGACGAGGAGATCATCCGGCAGGGCGGCTGCGAGGCCTATATCTCCAAACCGATTTCGGTCGCCAGCTTCCTTGAGACTGTGCGCCGCTTCCTCGGGTAGTCGACACTCATGACGGCACGCGTCCTCGTCGTTGACGATATCATGTCCAACGTCAAGCTGTTGGAAGCGAAGCTTGCTGCCGAATATTTCGAAGTGATCACCGCCTGCAATGGCGAGCAGGCGCTCGCCCGCGTCACCGCCGAGCTTCCCGATATCATCCTGCTCGACGTGATGATGCCCGGCATGGACGGCTTCGAAGTCTGCCGCCGCGTCAAGGCGAATCCCAAGAGCACCCATATTCCGATCATCATGGTCACGGCGCTCGATCAGCCGACCGACCGCGTCACCGGCCTCGAAGCCGGCGCCGACGATTTCCTCACCAAGCCGGTGGACGACATGGCGCTGTTCGCCCGCGTCCGCTCGCTGGTGCGCATGAAGACGATGACCGACGAGCTTCGCATGCGCGAAGAGACCGGGCAGAGCATGGGCCTTGCCGACGCCGGCGAAACCCTGGTCGAGCCCGATCCGACGGGCCGCATCCTCATCGTCGAGGACCGCCCGGGATCGGTCGCCTGGTTCCGCGCCGGCCTCGAACCCAAGAACGAGGTCGCCGACGTCTCCAATTTCGAAGAAGTGCTGGTGCGCGCGCGCGGCGGCGACTTCGACCTCATCGTGGTGAGCCTCGGCATCCGCGCCTTCGACGGCCTGCGTCTGTGTTCGCATTTGCGCTCGCTCGCCGAAGCGCGCAATACCCCGATCCTGGTGCTGGTGAGCGAGGGCGAAACCCGCAAGCTCGCCCAAGCCCTCGACATGGGCGTCAACGATTATCTGATGCGGCCCGTCGACCGCAACGAGCTGCTCGCCCGCGTGCGCACGCAATTGCGCAAGAAGCGCTACGCCGACAAGATGCGCCACAACATGCATCTCAGCCTTGAGATGGCGATCACCGATCAGCTCACCGGCCTGCATAACCGGCGCTATATGGCGCGCCATCTCGATACGCTGATGAACAATGCGACGCCGGCCAAGCCGATCCCGTTCCTGATCATGGATATCGATTACTTCAAGTCGGTCAACGACACCTACGGCCATGATTCGGGCGATGAAGTGTTGCGCGAATTCGCCGGCCGCATCGGCACCAATATTCGCGGCATCGATCTCGCCTGCCGCTATGGCGGCGAGGAATTCGTCGTGGTGATGCCAGACACCGATGTCGGCTACGCCTTCACCGTCGCCGAACGTCTGCGCCAGAGCATCGAATCCGTGCCGTTCGTCGTCAGCCGCGTGACCAGCAAGCTGAAGGTGACGGCCAGCATCGGCATCGCCTCCTCGCCGGGCACGCCCGACAAGCCGGACGCGCTGCTGCATCGCGCCGATCAGGCGCTCTATCGCGCCAAGCGCGAAGGTCGCAACCGGGTAGTCGCGGAAGCCGCTTAGTTTTCTTCGAAAATCAATTCGTCACGGGCAACGAAATCTCGTTGGTCGCGGCGACGATGCGGATCGTCTTGATGCCGGGCGGGAACGCATCCACCCGCAATTCGATATCGACATCGGGCGAGGTCGTGGCCTGTTCGCCCGTCTTGGGCGAGGTCGCGACCAGCCGATAGGTCATCACGTCTTTCCCTTCGTCATTGTCGGGTTCGGCCACCAGTCTTGCTCCCGTCCAGCCGGCGGACAGGGCCGTGCCGGTGACGCGAATGACGAGGGCGTCGGGTGCGTCGGCAGGGCGGCTCAACATGGCGCTCGACACCGTATTCACCGGCAACTCGGTTCCGGGCGCGATGGTGGGCGCCTGCGCCGCTGCCGCGGGCGCTTGCGCCGCTTGTTCCTCGGCGGGCGCCGTCTCGGTTGCCGTTTCCGTATCGTTGCGATTGCAGCCCGCCAACGCCGAAATCACCACGCAAGCGGCAACCATCTTCGCCAAACGCCAACGCATCGAACCAATCCTCATCGAACGGTAATTGCAGCCCATAGATAGGAACGCGCTTGGGCCGGTCAACTCACATACTGGCCACTCATTGTCGCGGGTTACTTAGGGCGCCGGCGCCGCCTGCGGGCCGGGGCCGGGAACCGGCGGACTCGCCGTGTTGTCCGCATTGTTGCAGCCGAGCAGCAGCAAGCAGCCGGCGACCAGGCCAAACCATTTGTGCAATTTCGCCTTCATCCTCATAGCCTTCCCGGGCAGTTTCCAGCCATGAAGGAAACGGCGCATGAACTACGCCGACAAGAGAACGCGCGAAGCGGGGAAGAGAATGCAGGCCGAAGCGGATTTCTTTTGGCCCAAAAAACAACACCCCGATCCGGCGATCCGGACCGGGGTGCCATAACGCAAAGGCTCGCGAAAGGCTTACGGAGCCGGCGCGGCCGGGGGGGCTTCCGCTGGCGGGGCTTCCGGAGCGGGGGCGGGTTCAGCCGCGGGTGCTTCGGGGGCAGGGGCCGGCGCTTCATTTTGGTTGCACGCAACCAACGTGGTCGCCATTGCAAGCGCGGCAAGGATGTTAAGTGCTCTCATTTTCGTTGCTCCTATGCAGGCAAAAATCGAATCCGGAATCCGATCAGGTGTTATTGAGTAATGGAGACGAAGCGCAAACTCAACGGTACAGATGGCTATATGGCTAATTCGCACAGAACAGGAACGTGGTCTGACGGCTTCTCCCACCCTCTGACCCGCCGTTCGATGGAGGCGCGAATCAACCGATCAGCGGCCTGCGAAGATAGCAGAATATGATCGATTCGGATGCCGTGGTCCTTAACCCATGCGCCGGCTTGATAATCCCAGAAGGTGTAGCGATGCGGCTCGGCGTGGCAGGCACGAAAGGCGTCGGTCAGGCCGAGATTGCAGATGCGACGAAATGCAGCGCGGGTTTCGGGCTGGAATAGCGCGTCGCCCTCCCACGCTTTGGGGTTGTGACAATCGTCCGGGGATGGAATGACATTGTAGTCGCCGCAAAGGACTAGCGGCTCTTCCAAGGTTAACAGCCGTCTGATGTGACGGTTCAGCCGCTCCAGCCAGGCCAGCTTGTAGGCGAATCGATCGGTGCCCGGCGGGTTGCCGTTGGGCGCATAGATCGAGGCCACGCGCACCAGTCCGCCGTTCTCGCCCGGCACCAAAGCTTCGATGTAGCGGGCATGGTCGTCGCCGTCTCCTTCGGGCAGACCGTTAACCACATGCTCCGGCGGGCGCTTCGAAAGAATGGCGACGCCGTTGTAGCTTTTCTGTCCATGCACCAGCGCGTTGTAGCCGAGGCTCTCGAACGCCTCGGTCGGGAAGGTCTCGTCGGTGCATTTGATTTCCTGGAAGCAGGCGACGTCGGGCGCGGTCTCGGACAGCCATGTGCGCACGGTGTCGAGCCGCGCCTTCACCGAATTGACGTTCCAGGTGGCGATTTTCACGCTTGCCCCACTTGTCATGGCCCGACTTGATCGGGCCATTCATCCTTCGCGCCTATTGCGGCGAAATCAAAATTGCAATCGCCTGGATGGCCCGCTGTTGCGGGCCATGACACGACTAAGATGCTAAACCGAAAAACTGGTGCCGCAGCCGCAAGAGGCCGTCGCGTTCGGATTGATCACCTTGAACGCCGCGCCGATCATCTCGTCGACGAAATCGATCTGGGCGCCCTTGAGGAAATCGAGCGACATCGGATCGATCAGAACCACCGCGCCGTCGCGGGCGATCAACAGATCGTCGGCGTTGCGCGACTCATCGAGGCAGAAATCATATTGAAAGCCCGAACAGCCGCCGCCGGTGACGGCAAGCCGCAACATGGACGGGCCGCTCTCCGCCTTGAGGATTTCGGCGATTCGCTTGGCGGCGCGCTCGGTCAGCGTCACCGGAAGCGCCTCGGAGGTTTCTGCGTTCAAGGGGCCAGTCGGTTCAACACTCATGGGGATAACCTATCATGCCAGTGGTATGTAGTCGCTTTACGCCCATGAGCAAGCCTTGACCGGAAAAACCCGCATTCCCCCTGGCCGCCTGCTCGGCCCCGAATTCCACGCCCCGCCGCGCGCGCTTTATGCGACGGAAGCGCAAACCAGCCGCGGGCGCTATTGGCCGGAAGAGGAGAGCCCGACCCGGAGCTGCTATCAGCGTGACCGTGACCGCATCATCCACTCCACCGCCTTTCGCCGCCTCAAGCACAAGACCCAGGTCTTCGTGGAGCATGAAGGCGATTACTACCGCACGCGGTTGACCCATTCGCTGGAAGTCGCGCAGATCGCCCGTTCGCTCGCGCGTCTGCTCGGGCTCGACGAGGATCTGGCCGAGGCGCTGGCGCTGTCCCACGATATAGGCCATCCGCCGTTCGGCCATGCCGGGGAAGAGGCGCTCGATGCCTGCATGCAGGCGCATGGCGGCTTCGACCACAATGCCCAGGCGCTCACGCTGGTGACGCGGCTCGAACATCGCTACGCCGATTTCGACGGGCTCAACCTGACCTGGGAATGTCTCGAAGGGCTGGTGAAGCACAATGGCCCGCTGATCGGGGAGGGTGCCCCGCGCGAGTCTCTGCCCGAGGCCATCGCCAATTTCGAATGGGACTTAGAGCTGGCCACCCAGCCCGGATTGGAAGCGCAGATCGCAGCGCTCGCGGACGACATCGCCTATGTCAATCACGACATCGACGATGGTTTGCGCGCCGGTCTCTTCGCGGCCGAGGACTTGTTCGAGGTGGCGCTTGCCGGGCCGGTGTTCCGCGCGCAGGCCGCCGCCCATCCGGGGCTGGAGCGCGGGCGTCTCAGCGGAGAGGCGGTGCGCCGGGTGACCACCCGCATGGTCAGCGACTTGGCCGCCGAAACCGAGCGCCGCCTAGGCATCGCCAAACCGCGAAGCGTCGGCAACATCCGCGCCGCGGCGGGGCCGCTCGCCGGCTTTTCGGCGCCGCTCGCGACCGAATTGGCGGAGCTCAAGGAATTTCTCTTCAAGCGCATGTATCGTCACAGCCAAGTCATGCAAAGGATTGCGAGAGCGCAGAAAGCGCTGGTCGCGCTGTTCGAAGCTTTTGCCGCCGATCCGCGTCTGCTACCTAAGGATTGGCAGGCCGCGTGCGGTGCGCCTTCCGATGGCGTCACGGCGCGGACGGTCTGCGACTACATCGCGGGGATGACCGACCGTTACGCGCTGCAGGAATATAAGCGAATTTTCCACGTGGAAATTGCGGTTTAAGCCCGTGAAAGACGGGATTGCGCGGGTGATTCGCGAAAGCGTGAGTGCTACAAAGAGCCATATGCGATTCGCCGGAGCTTTGATCGATGAATAACCAGCGCGCCGTCTATCAACCGCTGCTCGAGAATGTGCCGGGCTACGATCTGGCGGACGATGACGAGGCCGAGGGAAAGCGCTCGCGCCTTCCCTTGCTGATCGTGATTGCTCTGATCGTGCTTGCCGCTTTCGCCGGGGTCGTTTGGCTGGCCTATAATCAGGGCGTGGCGCGCGGCCAAGCCGGCACGCAAATCGTGGTCGCCGCCCCCGATGGGCCGGTTCGCACCGAGCCGACCGATGCAGGGGGTGTGCCGACGCCCTATCTCGGCCTCAAGGTCTATCAGGACCCGCTGCCTCCCGATGCCGAGGCGCAGAACTCTTCGCTGGCACAGAATTCCGCCTCGAGCTTCGGCCTGCCGCCGCCCATCAGCCAGCAGGCGGCCGCGACCACCGAAGCGCCGCCGGCGCGTCTGGACCCGGCGCCTGCCGCTCCTCCGGTTGCGGCACCGGCTCCGCCGCCCCCACCGGCGGCAAGTGCCGCGCCGCGTCAGCTTGCCGCTCCGCCTCCGGTGGCTGCGCCGCCGCAACCCGCCGCCGCGCCACCCGTGCCGCCGCCTGCTGTCGTTGCCGCGGCAACGCCGCCGCCGGCACCAACGCCTCCGCCACCGGCCGCAAGACCCGTAGCCCCGCCCGCTGCCGCGCCTGCTGCTACCGCAGCAGCGACCGCCGGCGCCGCCGTATTGCAGGTCGGCGCCTATGAGAGCGAACAGATCGCCAATGGCGCCTTTTCCACATTCCAATCGCGCTACGGCGCCGTCGCCGGCGGGCTGTCTCCGGACATTCAGAAAGCGGACCTTGGCGCGCGTGGCGTCTGGTATCGCCTGCGCGTCGGTCCCTTTGCCGATAGAGCCACCGCCGCCGCCACCTGCGAGCGGCTCAAAGCCGCCGGCGGCAATTGCCTTATCGCTGCGCCTTAAGCGCAGTCTGTTTCTGAGGCTTGGATGATTGCGAGCGCCGCCATCTATGGCTGTGAAGGACCTGAGCTTACTTTGGAAGAACGCAAATTCTTCCGGGAGACGCGTCCGTTCGGCTTCATCCTGTTCGCGCGCAATTGCGACACACCCGAACAGATACGCCGCCTCGTCCAGAGCTTGCGCGCCGACAATCCGGCCGCCCTCATCTTCATCGATCAGGAAGGGGGCCGTGTCGCCCGCCTCAAGCCGCCGCATTGGCCCGCCCGCCCGCCCGCCAAGCGCTTCGGCGACCTATATGCGGTGGACCAGGATAGAGGCCGCGAGACCGCCTATCTTTGCGCCCGCCTGATCGCCCACGATCTGAACCAGCTCGGCATCAATGCCGATTGTGCGCCTGTGCTCGACGTGCCCGCTCCCGGCGCGCACGACATCATCGGCGACCGCGCCTATTCGACCGACCCTGGAACAGTGATCGCCCTCGGGCGTGCGGCGATCGATGGTTTCCTCGACGGCGGCGTGCTGCCGGTGATCAAGCATATTCCGGGGCACGGCCGCGCCATGGCCGATAGCCATCTCGAGCTTCCGCGCGTCGCGACGGGCGTCGAGGAACTCAGCGGGCGCGATTTCGTCACCTTCCGTGGCCTCAATCACGCAGCGATGGCGATGACCGCCCATGTCGTCTACGAGGCGGTGGATGCCAAGCGCCCAGCGACCTTGAGTCCGCGGGTGGTGCGCCAGATCATCCGCGGCGAGATCGGTTTCGACGGCCTCTTGATGACCGACGATCTGTCGATGGGAGCACTCACAGGTTCCTTCACCGCCCGCACCAAATCGGCGCTTCTCGCGGGCTGCGATATCGTGCTCCACTGCAATGGCCGACTCGACGAGATGAGAGAAATCGCCGGGGAGGTGCCGCCGCTTTCCGGCCACGCTTTGCGCCGGGCGGAGGCGGCATTGTCGCATTTGCGTGCGCCCGCGCCGCTCGACATTCCGAGAGCCGAGGCGCGTCTTATGGAGTTGGCTGGCCCGATCGCATGAACGAACCAGAACCCGAACTGAACGAGCCGGATTTCGACGCCGCCGCCATCGTCGCGCCCGAGCAGGCGCTCATCATCGCGCTCGACGGCTTCGAAGGCCCGCTTGATCTTCTGCTGGCGCTGGCGCGCAATCAGAAGGTCGACATCGCGAAAATCTCCGTGCTTCAGCTGGCCGACCAATATCTCGCCTTCATCGAATTGGCCGGCGGACGCAATCTGGAGCTGGCGGCCGATTATCTGGTGATGGCGGCGTGGCTGACCTATTTCAAATCGCGCCTGGTGTTGCCGCAGATGGGCGGCGCGGCGGAGCCCGGCGCCGAAGAAATGGCCGCCGCGTTGCGCTGGCGTCTGGCGCGTTTGCAGGCGATGCGCGAAGCCGCCGTCCGGCTGATGGCGCGGAATCGGCTTTCACGCGACGTCTTCGCGCGCGGCGCGCCGGAGCCCGTCACCATCGAGCGCACGCGCAAATATGGCGACACGCTCTACGATCTGCTGACCGCCTATTCGCAGCAGCGCGTCAAGAAGCTGGGCCATCGTATTCTTCAAATGGTGCGCGCGCCGATCTATCTCATCGAGGAAGCGCGCCACCGTATCGAGCGGATGCTCGGCACGATCCCGAGCTGGAGCCTGATCACCCGTTTTCTGCCGCCCGAATGGAGCATGGGCGCGCGGCGACGGAGCGCGCTTGCGAGCACGTTCCTCGCCTCGCTCGAGCTCGTGCGCGACGGCAAGCTGGAAATGCGTCAAATGGCGCCGTTCGGCGAGATCTTCTTGAAAGATAGCGCGCGCGCGGCCGAGGAGAGAGTCACGTGAATCGCGTCATCCGCATCAGCGAGACCCGCATGGCCCAACCGATCGAAGCTATGCCTCCGGAAGAAACCCCGGAACAGGAAGCCCCGGCGCAAGACGCCGTCACGCAAATCGGGCCCGATCCGGTGCAATTGCGCATCGTCGAAGCGCTGCTGTTCGCCGCCGCCGAGCCGCTGGCGGAGCACGCGCTCGCGACCGCGCTGCCGCAAGGGACCGATGTGCCGGCGCTGGTCGCCGAATTGCAGCGCCAATATGAGCCGCGCGGCGTCAACCTCGTGAAGGTCGGCGGCAAATGGCAGTTCCGCACGGCGGGCGATCTTTCGTTCCTCCTGCGCAAGCAGGCGGTGGAAGAACGCCGGCTGTCGCGCGCCGCCATCGAGACGCTTGCGATCATCGCCTATCACCAGCCGGTGACGCGCGCCGAGATCGAAGACATTCGCGGCGTCATGGTGTCGAAGGGCACGGTGGATGCGCTGATGGAAGTCGGCTGGGTGCGCATTCGCGGCCGCAGGCGCACGCCGGGCCGGCCCGTCACCTATGGCACGACGGAATCCTTCCAGGTCCATTTCGGGCTGGAGAATATCGGAGACTTGCCGGGCATGGACGAGCTCCGGGCGGCGGGCTTCCTCGACGCGGTGCCGCCGGCAGGATTTACGGTGCCCAATCCGTCCGATGCTCTGGCGCCCGACGAAGACCCCTATGAGGGCGAGGACGAACCGATCGACCTTCTGGCCGAACCCGAAACGGACTAAGCGGCCCGTGAGGGGGTGTATCAATCCGGCACGGCCAAACTTGGCTTGAGATTTGAAAGGTACCGGTCGGAGGCACAACTATGCCCATCGACCGAAGGCGTTTTTTCATCTGTTTCGCTGCTGTTTTGCCCGCCGCGACTTTGTCGCGCGCGGAAGCCGCGCCAGATCCCATATCCAATTTGGGACTGGATGCGGCCGCGTTCGGGCTTCGCCCCGGCAGCACCGACGACCAGAGCCGGCTGGCGCAGCACGCCATCGATGAAGCCGCGCGGGCAGGGCGGCCTCTCGCGCTGGCGCCGGGAATCTATCGTGTCGGCAACCTCAATCTTCCGTCCGGCGCGCAGCTTATGGGTGTGCGCGGCGCGACCAAGCTCGTGCTCGGTGACGGAGCCTCGCTGCTCTCAAGCCAATCGTCCTCCTATGTCACGCTGTCGGGCCTCGTATTCGACGGCCAGCGCCGGGGCTTGCCGCAGGGGCGCGGGCTGCTGCATTTCGAAAACGCACGTGCCCTCAAGATTTCGGATTGCGACATCGTGGGCGCCGGGGGCAATGCGCTTCATTGCATCGCCAGCGCCGGCGAGATCATCGATTATCGCTTCGCCGACGCCGTCGATACCGCGATCCATTCGCTGAACGCGCGCGGTCTTCTGATTGCGCGCAACACGATCGCCCGCGCCGGCAATAACGGCATCCAGGTCTGGCGTCAGGACGAAGGCGCCGACGGCACCATCGTCTCCGACAACCGCATCGAGAACATCGCCAACCGCTCCGGCGGTTCCGGCCAGTACGGCAACGCCGTCAACGTCTTTCGCGCCGGCAATGTGATCGTGCGCGGCAATCGCATCGCCAATTGCGCTTTCTCGGCGGTGCGCGGCAACGCCGCCTCCAACCTCCTTATCGAAAGCAATTCCATCTCGGACGCGCGCGAGGTCGCGCTCTACGCCGAATTCGGCTTCGAAGGCGCCGCCATCGTGGGCAATATCGTCGACGGTTCCGCCATCGGCGTCTCCGTCACCAATTTCAATCATGGCGGACGGCTTGCCGCCGTGCGGGCAACATCATCCGCAATCTTCTGCCGCGGCGGCCCGCCGGCACCGATCCCAACGACGATGCCGGTATCGGCATTTCGGTCGAGGCCGATACCGCCGTCACCGGCAACACGATCGAGAACGCGCCGACCGCCGGTATCGTGCTTGGCTATGGCGCCTATTTGCGCGACGTCGCCGCCGCCGGAAACGTGGTGCGCCGGGCCGGCATCGGCATCGGCGTATCGGTCAGTTCGGGCGCGGGGCCGGCGCTGATCGCCAACAACATGATTTCCGACGTCGTGCGTGGCGCCGTGATGGGCATGGACAGAAAGCGGATCGTCACCGGCGATCTGATGCAGAGTGGCGCGAAAGATTACCGGCACATCACATTGGCCGGAAACAATTTCCGCTCACGCCCGCTCTGATAATCCTCTCTCCCCTTGAGGGAGAGGGCGGCGCGCTGCGCACGTCAGTGCGCCAATAGCGCGCCGGGTGAGGGGTGCGCATTACTCCACAAAGCAACCAAACCAGACTCCACTTCCGCAGGGCTTTCCAAGCGACAGAGTTGCGATTTGGCGCTACGGCGCGCGTCGGCGCATATCGGCCACGGCGCTTTCTCGATGTACCAGCCGAGATGTTTGCGGAAAATCTTCAACCCCAGCACGTCGCCATAGAAGCGCAGAGAGTCCCGCAAATGATCGAGCGCAATGTCGAGACGCATCCGTAAGTTCGGTTCGGCGATATCCCCGTCCGTCTCCAATGCGCGGTCGATGGCGGATGCGATCCACGGCCGTCCATAGGCGCCGCGTCCGATCATGATCGCATCGGCGCCCGATTGCGCCAGCGCCTCGCGCGCGGAATGTCCGTCGGTCACATCGCCATTGACGATGACGGGAAGGCGCGTGGCGGCCTTCACCGCCGCGACGCCGCGCCAATCGACGGCGCCATTGTAGAATTGCTGGCGTGTGCGCCCGTGAACGGTGATCGCCTTGGCGCCCGCTTCTTCCGCCCGCGCCGCAAGTTCGGGTGCGTTTTTCGTCGCATCGTCCCAGCCGAGCCGCATCTTCACCGTGACGGGGCGGGGCGTTGCCGCAACCGCCGCTTCGATCAACTGAATTGCGTGGTCGAGATCGCGCATCAGCGCCGAGCCCGACGCCGCACCGGTCACTTCCTTGCACGGACAGCCCATATTGATGTCGATGATGTCGGCGCCGGCCGCCGTCGCCATCGCGGCGCCCTTGGCGATCCAATGGGCCTCGCGCCCGACAAGCTGGATGATCGTCAGCGGCAGCCCGTCGCCGACGGCGGCGCGGCGCACCACATCGGGTCGCCCGGCCGCGAAACTGTCGCACGCCACCATCTCCGTCGCGACATAGGGCGCGCCGAGTTTCGAGGCCACGCGGCGGAAGGGCAGGTCGGATACGCCCGTCATCGGCGCGGTCAGGACGCGGCCGGGAATATGCACATCGCCGATATGAAAGCCGACACTCGGAAGGGTGGAACGCGAGACCATCGTCCACATCTATCGTAACGGAACGGCCAAGGGTAGGGTCGCGCAGTTCCACTAGGTCGGAAGGACACGAGATGGCGGAATTATCGCCGGCGCAGCAAGCGATGGTCGACCTGTTCCAAAGCCATGTGGCTGCGGAAATTGCCGGCGATCTCGATACGACAATGGCGACGATGTCCGCCAATCCCCATCTCAATAATGTTCCGACACTGGTCGGTGGCATCGGCCACGACGGCGTGCGCGCTTTCTACCGGGATCATCTCATCGGCAAGTTCTTTCCGCCGGATGCGACGATGACGAATGTGTCGCGCACCGTGGGAGATAATTCGGTGGCCGATGAGTTGGTGGCCTCCTTCACCCATACGATTGCGATGGATTGGCTGTTGCCCGGCGTGCCGGCGACGGGAAAGCCCGTCGAGATAGCCATCGTTGTCATCGTCGGTTTTAGGGACGGAAAAATCTCGCACGAGCACATCTACTGGGATCAGGCTGCGGTGCTGGTGCAAGTCGGTTTGCTCGATCCCACCGGCCTGCCGGTGACCGGCGCCGAGGGCGCCCGCAAGGTCCTCGATCCCAAACTGCCGCCGCGCCGGATGTAGTTCCGAAACCATCGCGCCGCGCGGCTGCATGAGCATTGCCAAGCAGTAATGGTCCAGCGCTGTTTAACGTCTGGCCGGGCGCGGGAAATCCCTATATGACCAAATGTAACATTATCCTCGTTCAAAACCGGACCTTATGACGTCGTCCTCTACACCTGCCGCCAAGAGCAGCGTTTGGTTCGTGCTGATCGCCGTGTTCATCGACATGGTGGGCGTCGGCATCGCCATTCCCGTGCTGCCCGTTCTGATCGGCGAGTACACCGAAAACCGCGAGCTGCAAGCCTATTGGAACATGGGCCTGTCGGTCGCCTATGGCGGGATGCAGTTCCTCTGCGCGCCGATGCTGGGGGCGCTGTCCGACCGCTTCGGCCGCCGGCCGGTGCTGATCGTGGCGATCCTTGGCCTTGGCCTTCATTACGCGATCATCGCGGTGGCGCCCTCGCTCGCCATCATGCTGCTGGCGCGCATCGTCGGCGGCGTCACGGGTGCGAGCTTCTCCGTCGCCAATGCTTATCTCGCCGACATCTCTTCGCCCGCGGACCGCGCGCGCAATTTCGGGCTCGTCGGCGCCACCTTCGGGCTCGGCTTCATCTGCGGTCCGATGATCGGGGGATTGCTCGGCGGCATCGACCTTCATCTGCCGTTCTATGTCGCGGCCGGGATTTCGCTCCTCAACGCCGTCTACGGCTATTTCGTCGTGCCGGAATCGCTGCCGCGCGAACGCCGCACCGCATTCTCGTTTCACAAGGCCAATCCGTTCCGCGCGCTGGCCGCGCTCATCCAGCATCACGCGGTCGGCTCGCTCGTCGTCGTCTATGCGTTTTTTATGATCGCCCATATGACGATGATCCAGAGCTGGGTTCTGGCGATGCATTTCCGCTTCAACTGGGGCACGTTCGAGAACGGCCTGTTGCTGTTCTGCGTCGGCCTGATGTCCGCCATCGTGCAGGGCGGCCTGCTCGGGCGGCTGGTCAAATATTTCGGCGAAGAGAAGCTGGTGCTGCTGGCGGTCGGCGGCAATGTCTTCGTGCAGACGCTTTACGGCATGGCGCCGTTCGGCTGGATGATGTTCCCGATCCTCGTGCTCAGCTTCTTCACCTTTACGGCGGGGCCTTCGATCCAGAGCGCCGTGTCGAAATCGACGCCGCCGACGGAGCAGGGCATCACTATGGGCGCGATGCAATCGATCGCCGCGCTTGCCGCTGTGCTGGGGCCCGCCATCGGCAATTCGCTGCTGGCGCAAGTGGCCGAGCTTCCGGCCGGCGATTGGCGCGCCGGGGCCAATTTCTATTTCTGCGCGGCGCTGAATCTTCTGGCCTTCGTGCTTGCCTGGCGCAGATTGGCGCGGCCCGCACCCGCATCCCCCTAGATGGAAGCGTTTCTCATTTCCGCCGGGATCGCCGCTCTCGCCGAGCTTGGCGACAAGTCGCAATTGCTGGCCATCCTGCTGGCGGCGAGGTTTCGCGCGCCCCTCGCAATCATAGCCGGCATAGCGCTCGCCTCCGCCGTCAATAATGGTTTGGCCGCGACGCTCGGCGAGTTCGCCGGCGAATGGTTCACGCCCGATCATTTGCGGATCGTCCTCGCGCTATCCTTCATCGCGATGGCGGTATGGATGATGGTGCCCGAACGCGACAGCGGCGACAGCCCCAGGATGATGGATCGCCTGGGCGCGTTCGGGGCCTCCGCGATTTCGTTCTTCCTGATCGAGATGGGCGACAAGACGCAAATAGCGGCGGTGGCGCTCGCCGCCCACTATCAGAGCATTGCAGCCGTCGCCGCCGGGACCACGCTCGGCATGATGATCGCCGACGTGCCGGCGATTTATCTCGGCGAAATCGCGACGCGGAAAATCCCGTTGCGCATGGTGCGCGCCGCCGCGGCGGTTCTCTTCCTGCTTCTGGCGCTTCTGGCGCTGATGGATTATTTCCGGCGCTTCCTCTACGCGTGAGGCCGGTCTTACGCGTGAGGTTTCGCCAGCACCTTGACGCGCGCCTTCTTCTCGACGCCGGTCTCGATCACGACCGCCTCGCCATGTTCGAGCGAGATGGCAAGCCGCCCCTCGCGCAACGCGACCGCATCATTGCCGAACACATCCGCGCGCCAGCCGGACAGCGCCGGTATGTCCTCATCATCGCCCGAGGCCAGACGTTCGAGCTCATTGGCATTGGCGACGAGACGCGGCGCGACGCGGTATTGGTTGGCGCGCAGGCGCAGCAGCGTCTTCAACAGATCGAGGGCGGCCGGCGATGGTTCGGAACCGCGCCGCCGCTCGGGAATGTGCATGCCTTCGGGCGGCGGGTTTTCCAGCGCGTCCTTGACGATCTGAACCAGCGCCTTGCCGCCGCGCGAATTGGCGAAGCCGTTGGGAATGCCGCGGATCTCGCCGAACGCTTCCGGGCTTGCCGGCGGGTGCGAGGCGATTTCCAGCAACGCCTCGTCCTTCAGCACGCGGTTGCGCGGCACGTCGCGGCTCTGCGCCTCGCGCTCGCGCCAGGCGGCAACGCCCGCCAGCACCGCGAGGAAGCGTCTATTGGTCGAGCGCGCCTTCAGCCGTTTCCAGGCGTCTTCCGGCTCCAGCGCGTAGGCGGCCGGGTCCGAGAGGGCGGCGTCTTCTTCCTCCACCCATTTCGCGCGGCCCGTCTTCTCCAGCTCTTTCGCCAGCGTCTGATAGACGATGCGCAAATGCGTCACGTCCGCCAGCGCATATTCCAATTGCCGCTTGGACAGCGGCCGGCGGCTCCAATCGGTGAAGCGCGCGGACTTGTCGATGTCGGCCTTGGCGATGCGGCGCACCAGCGTCTCGTAGGAGGCGGCCTCGCCGAAGCCGCACACCATGGCGGCGATCTGGGTATCGAACAGGGGCTTGGGGATCACGCCGCCCTGGTGATGGAAGATTTCGATGTCCTGGCGCGCCGCGTGGAACACTTTGACGACGTTCTTGGCCGCCAGCAGTTTGTGGAAGGGCGTCAGGTCGATATCGGGCGCCAGCGGGTCGATGATGGCCTCGACCTCGGGCCCGGCCGCCTGGATCAGGCAGAGCTTGGGCCAATAGGTCGAATCGCGCATGAACTCGGTGTCCAGGGCGACGAACGGGCCCTTCTCGAGCTCGGCGCAAAGCGCCTTCAACTCTCCTGTCTCAGTGACGATCCGCATGGGGCGGGTCTTAGCGGATTCGAACCAAGCTGTCCCCCCTTTGGAGGGGGATTTCCGCCGTTCCCCCAAAAACTTACCCTTTATGGCCCGGACGCGCGGCAGCCTGGCTAGGCCTTGACTTCCTTCCCCCCGCTTTCCACAAACGCCGGCCCGACCGAGACCTTCGACTCATGCATGTCTACCGGACCCATAATTGCGGTGAATTGCGCTCAACCCATGTGGGAACAAGGGCGCGGCTGTCCGGCTGGGTGCACCGGGCGCGCGATCATGGCGGGCTCCTGTTCATAGACTTGCGCGATCATTACGGCATCACCCAATGCGTCATCGAACCCGACAGCCCGGCCTTCGCGGCCGCCGCCGAGGCGCGGTCGGAATGGGTGCTGACCCTGACGGGCCCCGTGGTGCCGCGCGTCGGCGACACGGTGAATCCTAATTTGCCGACGGGCGAAGTCGAGCTTCGCATCGACGAGGTGACGATCCAGTCACGCGCCGAGGAATTGCCGCTGCCGGTGTTCGGCGATCTCGATTATCCCGAAGAGACGCGGCTGCGCTACCGCTTCCTGGATTTGCGCCGCGAACGGCTGCACCGGCACATCGTGCTGCGCTCCGAGGTCGTGCAATCCATCCGCAGGCGGATGGTCGCGCAAGGCTTCACCGAATTCCAGACGCCGATCCTGACTGCGTCCTCGCCCGAAGGTGCGCGCGACTTCCTGGTGCCGTCGCGGGTGCATCCGGGAAAGTTCTACGCCCTGCCGCAGGCGCCGCAGCAATTCAAGCAGCTCATCATGGTGGCGGGCTTCGACCGCTATTTCCAGATCGCGCCCTGTTTCCGCGACGAGGATGGGCGCGCCGACCGCTCGCCCGGCGAGTTCTACCAGCTCGATTTCGAGATGAGCTTCGTCACGCAGGAAGACGTGTTTGCGGCGATAGAGCCGGTGCTGCACGGCGTGTTCGAGGAATTCGCGGCCGCGCGGACCGTTTCCAAAATGCCGTTCCCGCGCATTCCCTACAAAGAAGCGATGATGATCTACGGCTCGGACAAGCCGGATCTTCGCAATCCGCTGCTGATCGCCGACGTGAAGGATATTTTCGACGGCGACGACGTCTCGTTCAAAGCCTTCAAGGGCAAGGAGGCGGTGCGCGCCATTCCGGCGCCCGGTGCGTCGGCGCAGCCGCGTTCGTGGTTCGACAAATTGAACGACTGGGCGCGCGGCGAAGGCTCGGCGGGCCTCGGTTACATCGTTCTGGAAGAAGAGAACGGGGTTGTCGTCGGCAAAGGCCCGATCGCGAAGTTCATTCCGCCTGAAGCGATCCGGAAAATCGCGACGCGGGCCGCGTGCAAAGCAGGGGACGCCGTGTTCTTCACCGCCGACAAGGAGGCGCGGGCGGCCTCGCTGGCCGGCCAGGCGCGGATCAGGATCGGCAATGAATTGGGCCTGACAAAGACGGGCGTGTTCGAATTCTGCTGGATCGTCGACTTCCCGATGTATGAGTGGAATGAGGACGAGAAGCGGATCGACTTCTCGCACAACCCGTTCTCGATGCCGAATTTCGACCGCGAGAAGTTCCTCGCGCTGAGCGCGAGCGACCGCGAGACCATCCTCGGCATGACCGCCTTCCAATACGACATCGTCTGCAACGGCGTGGAATTGTCGTCGGGCGCCATCCGCAACCACCGCCCCGACGTGATGCTGAAAGCGTTCGAGATCGCGGGCTATGCGCGAGAGGAAACGGAAAGCCGCTTCGGCGGCATGTTGAACGCGTTCCGCTACGGCGCGCCGCCCCATGGCGGTTCTGCGCCGGGCATCGACCGCATCGTCATGCTGCTCGCCGACGTGCAGAATTTGCGCGAGGTGACGATGTTCCCGATGAACCAGCAGGCGCAGGATCTGATGATGGGCTCGCCGTCGGAAGTCTCGGCCAAGCAGCTGCGCGAGCTCCACATCCGCGTCGTCCCGCCGGAGCCGAAAGCCTAAACAGCGCTGCCCCAGATATCGTTGGCGGTTTCGACGATCAGCGCGAGTTTACGCTTCTCGACATCCTCGGTGATTTTGTTGCCATGATGGGTGCTGGCGAAGCCGCATTGCGGCGACAGGCATAAATTTTCCAAGGGAAAGAATTTCTCCGCTTCGTCGATGCGCCGCTTCAACTGATCCTTGGACTCGATCTCCGCCCGCTTGGAGCTGACGATGCCGAGCACGACCTTCTTGTCTTTGGCGATATATTTCAGCGGCTCGAAGCCGCCCGAGCGGTCGCTGTCATATTCCAGGAAATAGCCGTCGACATCGGGCTGATTGAAGACGGCGCCCGCCACGCGGTCATAACCGCCTTCGGCCATCCACATGCTTTGGAAATTGCCCCGGCAGGTATGCACCGTGACGATCATGGAGTCGGGCGCGCCGGCGGCGATGTCGTTCACGATTTTCGCATAATCGCGCGTCACCTGGTCGGGATCGAGCCCGTCCTGGCGGATGCGCTCTCGGATCGTGGCGTCGCACAGGAAAGCGAAGGAAATCTCGTCGAGCTGCAAATAGGTGCACCCCGCCGCCGCCAGATCGCGCATCTCCTCATGAAAGGCGCGTACAAGATCGCGCCAGAATTCGGCGATGTCGGGATAGGCCGTCTCAGCTACCGTCTTGCGTCCGCCGCGCATGTGGATCCAGGTGGGCGAGGGGATACAGACCTTCGGCGTACGCTTGGTCGCGGCTTTGAGGAAATTGAACGAATCCAGCATCACCGGTTTGTTGCGCTTGATCTTGCTCGTGACCGTCAGCATCGAACGGGTTTCGCCACTCTCGCCGCCGTCGCCTTTGAAGGCGAGCGCATAGCTGGTGTTGGTCGGAACGATGCCTTCGAAACCCGTCAGAAAATCGACGAGATAATGGCCGCGGCGGAACTCACCATCGGTGATGGCGTGCAGCCCCGCGGATTCCTGCAAGGCGACGGCGTCGCGAATGGCCCTGTCTTCGACGGTGCGCAAATCGTCGGCGCTAATCTCGCCCTTGGCCCGGCGATCGCGCGCCTCATGCAGCGCTGCCGGCCGGAGCAGGCTTCCGACGTGATCGGCGCGAAACGGCGGCTTCGCCATCAATTCAACTTGGCCATCAATTCAGCTTGGAGGGAATTTCCTCTATTGCGCGCTTTAGCAGATCAGCCGACCTCTTGTCATCCAACCGTGACGCGATGAGCTTTTCGGCGGCCGCGACAGCCGCATCGGCGGCGAGCGCGCGTATTTCGGCGACCGCTTGCGCTTCGGCCTGGGCGATCTTTTCTTCGGCCTGTTTGCCGCGCCGCTCGATCTGGTTGCGGATCGTCACTTGCGCTTCGGCGGCGAAGCGCTCGGCCTCGGCTTTCGCTTCGGAGACGATGGTGGAAGCTTCCTGTTCGGCCGCCGCGTGTTTCTTCTTATATTCGGCGAGCAGGCTTGCCGCCTCTTCGCGAAGACGCCGCGCGTCCGCCAACTCCTTGGAGATGGCGGCGGCGCGCGCATCGAGCGCGGAAGCAATCATCTTCGGCACCTTCTGCCACAGCAAGATGGCGAAGAAGAGCAGCGTGCCGACGCCTACCCAGAGTTCGGGATCGCGCAACAATTCCATCTCAGCCCCGCTTCGTTTCCGCGGCGTCCACGGCTTTCACCGCTTCGTCGCTTGTGATCTTCGCGCCGATCAGCCGCTCGACAATATCGGCGGCGGCTTCGGCGGCGGAGCTGCGGATATGGGTCTTGGCCTTGGTCCGCTCGGCGGCGATGCGCTGCTCCGCCGTCGCCATGGCGCTCTGCGCTTGCGCGTCGGCCGTGGCTTTGAGCTTGTCGATCTCGCCCGTCACCCGCTTGCGGTTCTCGTCCGCGAGATTGTTGGCGCGCCCCCGCGCTTGCGCCAGCGCCGTCTTGTAGGCGGTTTGCGCGTCGGCGGCGCCCTGGCGCGCAGCCTCGGCGGCGCCGAGATCGCCTTCGATGCGCTGCTTGCGGTCGGCGAGCGAGGCCGCGATGCGCGGCAGCGTCATCTTGGAGAGCACGACGAAGAGAAGGCCGAACGTCACCACCAGCCAGAAGATCTGGCTCGGGAAGGTTTCGACATTCATCTGCGGCAGGCCGGCGCTTTCCGCCGGCTCCGCAGTGCCTTCGATCGTCTCTTGGGCCGCAGCGGCCATAACCCGTCCTTTACGTGAACAGGATGATGAAGGCCATCACGACGCCGAGCAGGCCGGTGAATTCGCACAGCGCGAAGCCGACGAGCAAATTGGTGAACTGACCAGCCGCGGCGCCCGGATTGCGCAGCGCGCCCGAGAGATAATTGCCGAAGATGATGCCGATGCCGACGCCCGCGCCGATGAGCGCGATCGAGGCAAGCCCAGCGCCGATTAATCTTGCTGCTTCAACGTCCATGATTTCGAAACTCCTTCGAGAGGATCGGGCCCCGCGGCCTTTCCTCAGTGATGTTCATGCAGATGCAGGGCGTCATTCAGATAGATGCAGGTGAGGATCGCAAACACATAGGCTTGCAGGAATGCGATCAGGAATTCGAGCGCCGAGACGGCGGTGATGGCGAGGAGGGGCGCAATCGACAAGAACGACAGCGCGCCGCCCGCGCTCGCCAGCGCGACGACGAAGGTGCCGAACACGGCCAGCATGGTGTGGCCGGCCAGCATGTTGGCGAAGAGACGCACCGAGAGGCTGATGGGGCGCGACAGGAACGACACCACCTCGATCGGGATCAGGATGATCAGCATCACGAACGGCACTTTGGGCGCGAACAGCGAGAAGAAGCCGAGGCCGTGGCGCCACAGGCCGACGAAGATCACCATCAGGAAGACGAAGAACGCCAGCGAGAAGGTGACGGCGATGTGGCTCGTCACTGTGAAGGGATGAAAGCCGATGGGCGGCAAGAGGCCGATCAGATTGGCGAACAGCACGAACATGAAGAGCGTGAAGATGAAGGGAAAGAATTTGAGCCCTTCGGTGCCCGCCGCCGAGCGGATCATGTCGGCGATGAAGACGTAGGAGAGCTCCGCGATGGATTGCATCCGAGTCGGCACCAGCCGGCGCGAGGAGGCGCCCATCGTCAGAAAGAGGGCCGTCACCGCAACCACGATGACCATCCACAGCGAGGCATTGGTGAAGGAAATATCGAGGCCGCCCACTTCAATGGGGATGATCGGATGAACCTCGAACTGTTCCATCGGACTTGCCACGCGAACGCATTCCTTCTTTTCAGCCCTTGGGCCGTTTCTCGTTCATCTCGCGTGCGGCGCGAATGACGTTGAAGAACCCCGCCGCCACGCCCACCAGGAACATCACGATCAGAAGGATGGGCGCGGTTCCGAAAAACGCATCAAGCCCCCAACCGATCGCGCCACCCACGATCACACCCGCCAACAATTCGCTCACCAGGCGGAACGCTATGCCCATACTGGAAGGCGGCGATTCCGTATGTCGAACTTCGCCCCGGCCACGCGCCTCTTTTAGTCGCTGTTCGAGCTCGGCCAGGCGTTGGGCTTTGGAATCGTCGGAATTATCCGGCGCCATCGCTGTGCCTCGCTGCCGTGTTACCGGCGTCGCCAAATCGCAAACAAACTGTCAAAGGCGGGCGGACCATAGGGCCCGCATCCGATTCGTGTCAATACTGTTAGATTCCACTTAAAACATTGTAATCAATAGATTATTCGCGCTGTGGCAGCGTGCCGCTGAAGGCCGTTATTCGGCGGCGATGACGCGCTCGGCTTCGGCAAGCGAGACCGAAACAAGCTGGCTGACGCCGCGTTCGGCCATCGTCACCCCGAACAGCCGCTCCATGCGCGACATGGTGAGCGCGTGGTGGGTGATGATGAGGAAGCGCGTTTCGGACAGCCGCGTCATTTCCTCGAGCAAACGGCAGAAACGGTCGACATTGGCGTCGTCGAGCGGCGCGTCCACTTCGTCGAGGATGCAGATCGGCGCCGGGTTGACCAGGAACACCGCGAAGATCAGCGCAATGGCGGTCAGCGCCTGCTCCCCGCCCGACAGCAGCGACAGCGTCGTCAGCTTCTTGCCCGGCGGCTTGGCGAGGATTTCGAGGCCCGCTTCGAGCGGATCGTCGGATTCGGTGAAGGTCAGTCGCGCTTCGCCGCCCTGGAACAGCTCCTTGAACAGGCGTTCGAAATTGGCGTTCACCTTCTCGAACGATTCCAGCAGCTTGCCACGGCCCTCGCGGTTGAGCGTGCTGATGCCGCGGCGCAGGCGCTCGATCGCGCCGTCGAGGTCGGTGCGGTCGGCCTGTAGGGATTGCAGCCGTTGCTCGTGCTCATTGGCTTCTTCTTCGGCGCGCAAATTGACGCCGCCCAATTGCTCGCGCTCGGCTTTGAGCTTTTCCACCCGTTTTTCGGCGTCTTCGGCAGGCGGCAATTCGGCGTCGGCTTTGAGTTCGGCGCGGGCCGCAAGATCGCCCGGCACGATGCCGAGCTCATCGCGGATGCGGGCGGAGAGCTCGTTTTGCCGGGCCGCTGCCGATTCGCTGCGCGCTTCGCAACCGGCGCGTTCCTCGCGCGCTTCGCCGAGCGCGTTATCGGCGGCTTTGGCCATTTTGTCCGCTTCGGCGAGGCGGTTTTCCGCTTCAGCCCGCGCGTCGGCGGCGATTTTGCGTTCGCCTTCCGCGATGGTCAGGGCATCAAGCAATTTTTCGCGCCGCGCCGCGATTTCGACGGGCGCCGCTTCGAGCACGGCAAGCTCTTCATTCATGCCGACGATGCGGCTGTCGAGTTCGGCGATCTTTTGCGCTGCCGCGTCGCGCCTGACCGTCCAGCGCGCGATGTCTTCGCCGATGGCCGAGAGCCGTCCGCTGCGCGTCAGGGCTTCGCGGCGCATGGCTTCGAGCGCGGCGCGCGCCTCGGAAGCCTCCGTGCGCGAATCCGCGGCCCCATTGCGCGCTTCGGCCAGCTTCTGCGCCAGCTCGCTTGAATCGGGGAGCGCGCTCAGGGCTTCGACGGCCGCCTCCTGGGCACGGCGCGCATTTTCGCGCGCGGTGTCGAGGCTTTTCAATTCGGCTTCCAGCGTGGCAACGCGTGCCACGCGTTCGGCTTCGGCGCGCGCGGCCCGCGCGGCATCGTCCTGGGCCGCGATCAGAATGGCTTCGCTGTCGCGCAAGGAGCGTTCGGCGGTGCGCGAGGCTTCGCCGGCGGCGGCCGCGTTCGTTTTCGCCGCGATATAGGCCTCATGCGCCGTTGCGCGCGCGGCCTTCGCGTCGATGAGCCAGCGTTCAAGCGCTTCAAGCTGGTTGCGTTGTTCCAGCCGCGTGGCGGCTTGGCTCGGCGCATCGGCGGAGACCGAGAAGCCGTCCCAGCGCCACAGATCGCCGCGCTGCGACACCAGACGCTGGCCGGGACGGAGCGCGCTCTGTGCCGAGCGGCCTTCCGCCACCGTCACCACGCCGGTGAAGGCAAGACGGCGGGCGAGGGCGAGCGGGGCCTCGACGAAATTCGAAAGGGGAACGCCGGCCGGCAGCGGCGGCACGCCATCGAGCGCGCCGAGATTGCGCCAATGGTGCGGCGCTGCTTCATCCAGCGGCGCGTCGAGATCGTTGCCCAGCACGGCGGCGAGCGCCGCTTCATAGCCGGGCTGAACCTTGATTGAATCGATCAAGGGCGGCCACAGATCGCTGTCGGCGGGGCCCAAGAGATTGGCGAGCGCGCGGGCTTCCGCCGCAAACCGCTGAACTTCCTGTTCGGCGGCTTCGAGCGGCCCGCGCGCGGTGTCCTCCGCGGCGGCCGCGATCATGTGGCGCGTATTGGCGTCTTCGGCTTGGGCACGCGCGCCCGTGATCGCAAGGCGCGCGGCTTCGACGATGGCATCGGCGGCGCGGATGTCGGGGGCGCCCCCCGTCTCGGCGCCTACGGCGGCGGCGAGGGGCTCCAGCGTCTCGCGCTCGCGGGAGACATTGTCGGCCTGGGCCGCACCTTGCTCGCGGGCGCGTTCATAGCTCGTGCGCAGCGCGTTCAGCTCGGCGAGATCGGCGTTCAGGCGGTCGAGTTCGCGCTCGCGTTCGGAAAGCGCGTCGGACAGCATGACAGCGCGCTCTTCCGCTTCGGGAAGGGCGATGGCCGTTTGCGCGTTGATGTCCGTCAGTTCGCGCTGCTCGCCGGTAAGATCGTCGAGCGCCGCGCTGGCGTCGGTTTCGAGCCCGCGCTCGCGCATCTGGTCTTGCTCGGCCTGGCCGATGCGCTGGCGCAGACGCTGAGCCTCATCGCGCGCGCGAGTCTCCTCGGCATCGAGATTGTTGCGCTCATGCGTAAGTCTTTGCAGGGCGGCGCCCTTGATGGCTTCGGTCTCGCGCAAGGGCGGCAGCGATGCAGCGGCCTCGGCCTGTGCCGTCGCGGCGATGGCCGCCACATTGGTGCGCTCGGCAACGGCGGCGGCCGAGGCGGAGAGCGCCAGCTTCGCGGCCACGCCTTGCGCTTCAAGCTCGCGCCAGCGCAGCAGGAAGAGAAGCGCTTCGGCCTTGTGGATCAGCCCCGACAGATTGCGATAGCGCGAGGCCTGGCGCGCCTGCCGCCGCAAGCCCTGAAGCAATTGCTCGACTTCGCCGATGATGTCGCTGAGACGCGCCAGATTGGTTTCCGCCGCCTTCAGCCGCAGCTCCGCTTCGTGGCGGCGCTGATGCAGGCCGGAAATGCCGGCGGCTTCTTCCAGGATGGCGCGCCGGGCCAGCGGCTTCTGATTGATCAGGACGCTGATCTGACCCTGGCGCACCAGAGCAGGTGAGGCCGAGCCGGTGGAGGCGTCGGCGAAGAATATCTGCACGTCGCGCTGGCGCACTTCGCGCCCGTTGATGCGGTAGACGGAGCCGGCTTCCCGTTCGATGCGGCGGCTGATCTCGACGATCTCGAGCTCGTTATAGGGCGCCGGCGCGCCGCGGTCGGCATTGTCGATGATCAGCGTCACTTCGGCGTTGTTGCGCATCGGCCGCGAGCCGGCGCCGGCGAAGATCACGTCGTCCATGCCTGCGCCGCGCATGGAGGTCGGGCGGTTCTCGCCCATCACCCAGCGCATCGCTTCGAGAAGATTGGACTTCCCGCAACCATTCGGGCCGACAACGCCGGTCAGCCCGGGCTCGATTAAAAGTTCGGTGGGATCGACGAAGGATTTGAAGCCGCTGAGTCTAAGCCGTTCAAATTTCAATGCTTCGTCCCTTCGATCCCGTACGCTACGACCTCGGCAACAGCGGGTCGATCACTTGCTTCATTGCTTCGAAGGACAATCCGCCCGAATGGGTAACGCCGTTGATGATGAAAGTCGGCGTCGAAGCCACGTTGTAGCGGGTCTGTCCTTCCATCCAATTCGCATCGACAAGCGCCAGATTGTTCATGTCGGCGGCGCACATTTCGACCTTCTCCCGGCCCAAGCCGGCCTGACGGCCCATATTCGCCAAACCCTCTACGACATCCTCACGCGTGATCTGCTGATTTCCATCGGCATCCTTCAGCCAATTCATCTGATTCGCGAATAGGAGATCAATGAAAGAAAAGTACTGATCCCCAGACAAACAGCGCGCGACCGCCGAGGCCATGCGCGCCGCGCCGTCGAGGGGATATTCGCGGAACACGATCTTCACCTTGCCGGTGTCGACATATTCCTTGTTGATCTGAGGCATCACGTCCTTCGCCCAGGCCGCGCAATGCGGACAGGTCATCGAGGCATATTCGATGATGGTGACGGGCGCCGATGGCGAGCCATGCACCATGTCGGTGGGCTTGATCTCGGTCGTCTGCCCGCCGCCGATGCCCGCCAGGGGGCTTTCCGCCGGACCAAAGAACGTCCAGGCGCCGGCGCCCAGCGCGACAACGACCACCGCCACGATCCCGTAGGTCTGAAGGTTCTTGTTCATAAGCCTCTCCCGAGAATTGGTCCGGCTGCTTTGTGGCAGAGGGCCGGGCTTCGTTCAATGCGGGGGCGCTTAACGGGGGCGTGACGTCCGGATAGCGGCGAGCCGTTCCAGGGCGGTCGCGAGGCTGGGTCTGCTCGGAGATTCCGCCAGGTTTCTCCCCATTTGCCCGCGTTCCCGAGACGGATGGTCGGAGAGGGCACGCACCGGCGACAGGCTCCCGGGCACGAATTTCACCCGGGCGATGCGGCCCGACCCAAGATAGGAATTGAGCCGCTCGATCAGGCTGCGCGTCTGATGCTGGAGGAAGACCGCGGCGCCGGTTTCACATTTCAAGGTCAGCACGGCGCCTTCGGGCCCTGCCTGAAGGCGTACCGGTTCGGTCAGGCGCGCGACGTCCGGGCCGACGATCTCCGGCCAGCGCAACACCAAAGTGGCGTCGGCAAATCCGGCCCGCGTCAGCGCGGCCGCCGCATGGGACATCGCGGATTCTCCCGCCGGGCGCGTGCGCCCTGTGCGTGGCGCATATACGCCCCCTTGCGGGTCCGGCGGTTTTTGGCTTTGGCTCATTCATGCCATCCGTCAAGCGCACCCATCATAGACGGCCTCTGTCCGCCAAAGCGAGCGTCAGCGGCGATTTGCTCGTCTGGTACGATGTGAACCGGCGCGAGCTGGCCTGGCGCGCGAAAGCCGGCGAGAGGTGCGATCCCTATCGCGTCTGGCTGTCCGAGATCATGCTGCAACAGACGACGGTCGCGGCCATCGCGCCCTATTACCGCGCATTCCTTCAGCGCTGGCCGAGTGTGAAGCATCTGGCGGGTGCGTCCCAGGACGAGGTGCTCGGCGCCTGGGCGGGGCTTGGCTATTACTCGAGAGCCCGCAACCTTCACCGCGCGGCGAATGTCGTGGTGAAGGAGTGGGGCGCTGCGTTTCCGACAAATTCGGCGGAACTCCGAACGCTGCCCGGCATCGGTGCCTATACGGCGGCGGCGATTGCGTCCATCGCCTTCAGCGAGCGTGTCGCGGCGATGGACGCCAATGCCGAGCGCGTCGTCGCGCGGCTGTTTGCGGTCGAAGAGCCGCTGCCGAAAGTACGTGCGCGATTGGCGGCGCTAGCCACGCCCCTGGTGCCGGAACAGCGTCCGGGCGACTTTGCTCAAGCGCTGATGGACCTCGGGTCCATGATCTGCGTGCCAAAGCGCCCGCGCTGCGGCGGCTGCCCCTTGGCCGCGCATTGTAAGGGCCGGGCCATGGGCATTGCCGAAGACCTGCCGCGCAAAGTGGCGAAGGCGGCACGGCCCTTGAAGCGGGGCGCCGCCTTCGTAGCGCTGGACGCCAAGGGCGCCGTCTATCTCGTTCGCCGCGCGGAAGAAGGGCTCTTGGGCGCCATGCTCCAGCCGCCGCTTGGGCCATGGACCGAGAAATTCCCGAAACTTTCCGTGGCGGTCGAGGAAGCGCCCTTCATCGGCGACTGGGTCAAGAAGCCCGGTTTCGTGCGTCATGGTTTCACGCACTTTCAATTGGAGATGGAAGTCTACGTCGCCCGCTTCAGACGCAGGCCGAACGGCGAGGGGCGATGGTTCGCCGCCGAGGAAATGGCGACGGCCGCACTACCGACGGTGATGAAGAAAGTGATCGCGCACGCCCTCGACGAGCACGCGCCGCTGTTGGCGCGATTGTCATCTCCGGCGAGGCCCGCGCGCTAGCAGCAACAAGCAATTGTCATCCCCGGCGAGCCTTGCAACGCAAGGCGAGGGAAGGGGACCCAGGTGTCAACATCTGTCGATGTCGATACCTGGGTTCCCTTCCCCTCGCTTCGCTCGGTCGGGAATGACAATCCTGAATCAGTTCAATTCGGCGCGGACCTGCTGGCGCAGAACGTCAATCGAAATCGGCGTTCCATTGCTTTGGAAATGCCAGAAGGTCCAGCCATTGCAGGCTGGCAATCCCTGAACGTGCGCGGCGATGCGATGGATCGAGCCCGTCGCGTCGGCGCAGACGAGCGTGCCGTCGGCCCGCACCTTGGCGCGATGGCGCCCGCCCGGCCCGGTCAGCATGATACCGGGCTTCAGCAATCCGCGCTCGACCAGCGTGCCGAAGGGAATGCGCGGCTCGGATTTCTTCGAGCGCGAGACCAGCATCGATTCCGCATCGATCTCCGTCACCGCTTCGATGCGCGCCCGCGCCAGCCTCACGTAACCGGGATCGCGCTCGATGCCGATGAAGCCGCGCCCGAGGCGCTTGGCCACCGCGCCCGTGGTGCCTGAGCCGAAAAACGGATCGAGCACGATTTCGCCCGGTTGGGTCGAGGCGAGCAGCACGCGATGGAGCAGGCTTTCCGGCTTCTGCGTCGAATGGGCCTTGTCGCCATTGGCGTCCTTCAGCCGCTCGCCGCCCGAGCAGATCGGCAGGTTCCAATCGGAGCGCATCTGCAGCTCCTCGTTCAGCGCCTTCATCGCGTCGTAATTGAAGGTGTAGCTTTTCTGGTCGCGCGATTTGGCCGCCCAGATCAGCGTCTCATGCGCGTTGGTGAAGCGGCGGCCCTTGAAGTTGGGCATCGGGTTCACTTTGCGCCAGATCACATCGTTGAGGATCCAGAAGCCGAGGTCCTGAAGGATCGTGCCGACGCGGAAGATGTTGTGATAGGAGCCGATCACCCAGATGGCGCCGTCATCCTTCAGCACGCGGCGGGCGGCGGTCAGCCATTCCCGGGTGAAGCGGTCGTAATCGGCGAGGCTGGCGAACTGGTCCCAGGCATCGTCCACCGCGCCGACTTTGGAATTGTCGGGACGGCGCAGTTCGCCGTCGAGCTGGAGATTGTAGGGCGGGTCGGCGAAGACGAGATCGGCGCAGCCTTCGGGCAGCGCGTTCATCGCGGCGACGCAATCGCCCTCGATGATCCGGTTCGCTTGCTCCGGCAATTCGGTTTTCTTGCCCGCCATGAATTGTCCCCGTTACGCACAGGGGTGGGAACCTGATTCATCCCGATTCGTAGGTCAAGAGTCGCGTGAAATCAGTGTCTTATGTTTGAGTCCTCAGGATTCACAGCCACCAGATGTTGTGGCTGTGAGTCATTCCGTCGCGCTTTATTCGGCGGCGGTCAGCGGCACGACCCCGCGTTCCATGTAGTGGGCGGCAACGGGCGCGAAGCTGCGGCGGTGATGGTGGGTCGGCCCGAATTGCAGCAGCGCGGAGAGATGCTCCTCGGTGCCGTAGCCCTTATTGGTCAGCCAGCCATAACCGGGATGCTGCTCGTGCAGCGCGCGCATGATGCGGTCGCGGGTCACCTTGGCGATGATGGAGGCGGCCGCGATGGAGACCGATTTGGCGTCGCCGTCGATGATGGTGTCGCAGCGGCAGGGAAGGGCGGGCGCGTCATTGCCGTCCACCAGCGCGAAGGCGGCCGCCGGCATCAGCGCCCGCACCGCCCGCGCCATCGCCAAATGCGTCGCCTGGCGGATATTGACGAGATCGATCTCATCGACGCTGGCTTCGCCGACCCCGACGGCGATCGCCATCTCCATGATGCGCGGGAAAAGCGCTTCACGCACCTCGGCGCTGAGCTGCTTAGAATCGTTGAGGCCCTTGGGCGTGCGCTTGCGGTCGAGGATGACGGCGGCGGCGACCACCGGTCCCGCCAGCGGGCCGCGCCCGGCTTCATCGACTCCGGCGATAGGGCCGGTAATCGTCTTCAGCCACCGCGCCTCGAAAATGTAATGCGGCATGGACCTCAACCGCGCGAGTCATCCTGAGGAGGCGCGTCTAAGCGCGCCGTCCCGAAGGACGACTCATGCGCGAAGGCGAGGGGGCGGGGCAAGAGGCGCGGCGATCAACTCACAGGACGCTGCTGTGAAAGAACCCGCCACACCGAATCAATTTCTCGTAACTCTCCTTATCCGAGTAATCTGCAAACCACGAATGTCATGGCCCGCATCCTTCGAGACGCTAAGGCCACCTCATCCTGAGGAACGAAGCGTCTCGAAGGAGAGGTGGCCTTAGCTCCTCAGGATGAGGAAAGCGGGCCCGATGTCTGGTCGGGCCATGACAGATTGGGGATGAGGTGAGGCGCCATGGCGGAGCGACGCAACGATTTTGGACAGCTAATCGGGCCGGAGCTTCCGGGCTGGACGGTGCGTGCGCTTCCGTCTGCCGAGCCGATGGAAAAGCGATATTGCAAGATTGAAAAACTTGATGCCTTGCGCCACGCCGCCGATCTTTATGCCGCCTATACGGAAGCGTCCGACGGACGCGACTGGACCTATATGCTTTCGGGGCCGTTCGCCGATGCCGTTCAATATGCCGGTTATGTGCGCGAGGAAGCGGCCAAACGCGATCCCTTTCATTACGCGATCCTGGACAAAGCAAGCGGGAAAGCGTGCGGCACCGCCGCGCTGATGCGCATCGATCCCGCCAATGGCGTCATCGAAGTCGGCCATATCGCCTATGCGCCGCGCCTTAAAAAAACGCGGGCGGGCACCGAAGCGATGTTTCTGCTGATGGCCCATGTGTTCGATGCGCTTCGTTACCGGCGCTATGAATGGAAATGCGATTCCCTCAACGCGCCGTCGCGCCGCGCCGCCGAGCGCTATGGATTTCGTTACGAAGGCGTCTTCCGCCAGGATCGCATTTACAAGGGCCGCAGCCGCGACACGGCCTGGTTCTCAATCACCGATGCCGAATGGCCCGCGCTTCGGTCTGCGTTCGAGGCGTGGCTGGCGCCGGGGAATTTCGACGCCGGCGGCAACCAGCTTCGTTCGCTGGAAACGATCCGCGCCGGGTGAGGGGTGAGCCCCCCACCCGACGCAATTCGCTTCGCCCATTGCGTCGACCTCCCCGCGTTGGGGGAGGTGCATGACGGCGTCAGACCGCTAGCGCCAGCTGGTCGCCCGCCTTGGCCGGGCGGCGGAATTTCGTCAGATCGAGCGCCCAGCGATCCTGATTGAGACCGAGGCGGCGCTTGGCGATGGCGAAGCGCTGGGCGATCAGGCTCGCATAGGGGCCTTTCCCCGTTTGGCGCAAATGCCATTGGGCGTCGTAATCCTTGCCGCCGCGCATCGAGCGGATCAGCGACATCACGTGCTTGGCCGCATCGGGCCGGTGCGCTTCCAGCCATTCGCGGAACAGATCCTTGATCTCGAGCGGCAGGCGCAAAAGCGTGTAGCCGGCGCCGGTGGCGCCCGCTTCGGCGGCGGCCGCGAGAATGGACTCCAACTCTTCATCGTTGAGTGCCGGGATCAGGGGCGCCGCCATCACGCTGGTGGGAATGCCCGCCGCACTCAATGCGCGGATCGCATCGAGCCGTCGCTGCGGCGTCGCCGCGCGGGGCTCCATCGCCCGCGCGAGGCCCTTGTCCAGCGTGGTGACGGACAGCGCCACGCGTGCGAGACCCTCTTTCGCCATCGGCGCCAGAATGTCGATGTCGCGCGCGATCAATGCCGATTTGGTGACGATGCCGACCGGATTCTTGAACTCCGCCAGCACTTGCAGGATTGACCGCATGACGCGCCATTCGCGCTCGATCGGCTGATAGGGATCGGTGTTCGTTCCTATCGCGATCACTTGCGGCTTGTAGGACGGCTTTCTCAACTCCGCATCGAGCAGCTTGGCGGCATCCGGCTTGACGAACAGCTTGGTTTCGAAATCGAGCCCGGGCGACAGGCCGAGATAGGCGTGGGTCGGCCGCGCGAAGCAATAGATGCAGCCATGCTCGCAACCCCGATAGGGATTTATCGACTGGTTGAAGGAAATATCCGGCGAGGTGTTGCGCGCGATGATGGTGCGGGTGGAATCGCGCGTGACATGGGTGCGGAGCGGCGGCGGGGCGTCGTCTTCCGGAACCCAACCGTCATCAAAACGCACGCGGCGCTCTGAATCATAGCGGCTTGAATCGTTCGAACGCGCGCCCCGGCCCTTCAGGAGCCTTGGGTCTGCCGCCGCGGAGAGTATTTCCGTCATGACACGCCCTGACTTTCATAAGAACGAACAGAGAACATAACCTAAAACATTTTGGCGATGCAAGCGGTTCATTTGGGGTTCATGTGCGGTTTGCGACAACCACACCTAGAATTAATCCTAAAATCCCGGCCGCCCGGTCTATGGTCATGCGGGCGAGGGAAACCTCGAGGAAACGAACATGAAATTTCTTATGGGCGCGGCTTTCGCAGCTCTGCTCTTGGTGCCGATCGCCGACGAGGCTTCTGCCCGTGGCGCGATGCAAGGTCCCGCGCCGGGAGCATCCTCCGGCGGTGGAGGCGGCGGAGGCGGTGGAGGTGGAGGCGGTAGAGGTTTCGGCCGTGGCGGCGGCGGTGGCGGTGGTGCCGCGATCGGCGGCAATGGCGGACGCGGCAACGGTTCTTTCTCGGGCGGCGGCGGTGGCCGTGGGTTCGGCAATGGCGGACGCGGGCCCGGTTACGGTGGTTATCGCGGCAATCGCGGTTTCCGCGGGCGCAGCAGCGTGATTATCGCGCCGGGCTATTATCCTGGCTTCTACGATCCGTTCTATCCTTACGGTTACGGATATGGATCGAGCTTCGGCTTCGGCTACAACAGCTATTACCCGTACGATTATCCGTCTTACGCCTATGTGCCGCCGCCTCGCGGTGGCGATTATCTGGAGGACGATTACCTTCCGCCTCCGGAACAGTTCGGACCGGCGCCGGCGCAGGCTTGGTATTATTGCTCCAGCCCCGAAGGCTATTACCCCTATGTGCGGGAGTGCTCGGGCGAGTGGCAGTCGGTGCCGGCGAATCCTCCGGGCACGCAGGGCCAAGGACCGCAAGGGTTCAATGAGCCCGCCGATCTTTCCGGTCCGCCGGACGACAGGGCGAGTCTCGATCCTCGGAATTGATTGTCATCCCCGGCGAAGCCCGCGCGTCAGCGCGGGCGGAGGGAAGGGGATCCAGGTCTCGACATCTGCTTGATGTTGGGACCTGAGTTCCCTTCCCCTCACATTGCTTCGCAATGCTCGGCCGGGAATGACAATCAGCTCCTACGGCCGCGTTCCATCAGCCGGGGCATGATCTCGACGAAGTTGCACGGCTTGTGGCGTGAATCGAGCTGGGACTTGAGGATGGAGTCCCAGCCGTCCTTCACCGCGCCCGGCGATCCGGGCAGCGCGAAGAGATAGGTGCCTTTGGTGACGCCGGCGCAAGCGCGCGATTGGATCGTCGAGGTGCCGATCTTGTCGTAGCTGATGCGGTGGAAGAGGGCGGAGAAACCGTCGATCTCCTTCTCGAAGACGCTGCGGAACGCTTCCGGCGTGACGTCGCGTCCCGTCAGCCCGGTGCCGCCGGTCGAAATCACCACATCGATTTCGGGATCGGCGATCCATTTGAGCAATTGCTCGACGATTTGTTTTTCCTCGTCATGCACGATGGCGCGGTCGGCGATGATATGGCCCGCCTCCTTGATGCGCGCCTCCAGCGTGTCGCCGGAGGTGTCGTTCTCGCGCGTGCGCGTGTCCGAAACGGTCATCACCGCGATGCGGACGGGAATAAAGGGACGGTCTTCGGCCATGATGGCTCAGTTCGGAAGGACGGTTCCGGCTTGCTTATACTCAGTTTGCTTATAAACGGGCCAGGAGCCGGACGCCGTATCGTCGAGACCGGTGACGGGCTCACCCAGGCGTTTCCTGTACATCCACAGATTCATCATCACGCGTTTGACGTAGTCGCGCGTCTCCGAGACGGGAATGCTCTCGACGAATAGAAGCGGATCGTCGATCCCCTCATGCACCGACATCCAGCGCGAGAGATTTCCGGTGCCCGCATTGTAGGCGGCCGCCAGCGAGAACAGATTGTTGCCCTGGCTCTGCAACAGGGTGCGCAAATAATCCTGGCCGAGCGTCATGCTGTAGGTCGGATCGTCGAGCCGGATCTTGTTGACGCCCGCAAGCGAGGGATCGCGCGCCACCAGCGCCGCGGTGCGCGGCATGATCTGCATCAGCCCGCGCGCGCCCGAGCGCGAGACCGCGTCGGTCGCGAAGCGGCTTTCCTGTCTTACGAAGGCCAGCAGCATCGCCTGATCGAGTGTGTATCCGCCTGTCGGCGCGTAAGCCGGAACCGGATAGAGGCTCGAGAGGCGGAAATCGGGAGCGGACGCCAATTCGGCGGCGCGCAATTCCAGCGTCGGCGCTTCGAGATGGCGGGCGAGCGCGGCGAACGCGGAATCGAGGTCCGGCGTGATCTCGCCGAGCGCGCGCGCGAGCTCGGTCTGCATTTCGGCCCTGTGGCCGATCTGCCAGAGCGCCACCGCGCGATGGGCGGGCTTGTTGAGCATCAGGAGCGCGAAGGTTCCGTTCTCGAGGCTCGGCTCGGTGAAGCCGGCGCCTTCATCGGTGCCGATCATGCGGGCGGCGATGAGGCCGTAGAAATTGTCCGGCTGCGCCGCCGCGATCCGATAAAGCGGCAGCACGCGTTCGGGAGCGCCGACCAGCATCCAGCTGCGCGCCGCCCAGAAGGCGCCCGCCGCCGACGTGCGCATCGCGGTTCCGCCCATTTGCGACACCGCTTCGAAATGTTTCGCCGCCGCTTCGAATTTGCCCAAGCGATAGGCGGCCAATCCGGCCGTCCAATGGCATTGCGCGGATGCTTCGGAATCGCGCGCGGCGACTTCCTCGGCGAGCGCCAGGGCCGCATCGTTCTTGGCTTCGGAGAGATAGAGCGCGGCGACATAGGCGGCCAAGCGGTCCTTGTCGGCCTGCGGCATCGGGCCGGCGGCGATGCTCTTCAACAGCGTGTTGGATTGCTCGGCCCGGTCGTCGCGATCATAGGTCCGCATGCGGGCGAGGGTCTTCTGCGCCACATCGGTTTCGAGATTCATATCGGCAAAGGCATCGCCCTCGCCGGGCGCACCGCGCCACTTGACCGGAACCGGCGTCGCGACGCGCGCTCCCTTGGGCGCGCGCTTGACCGCGAGCTGGTGGATGCGGTCGGCGTCGGCAAGATCGCCATGCGCTTCGAGCCAGGATTTCAATTCCGAAAATGTGGAACGGTGATGGGCGCCGAGATAGCGGGCTTGCAGCACATAGCCGACCAGCGATTTGTCGGAGAGCTTGGCGATGGAAGCATCGGCCTTGGCGCTCTGCCCGGCGGCTTCGCTGCGGAAGATCGCGCCGTAAAGCTGGACGTCTTCCGCCGACAGCACGGTGTGCGCGACATTGTCCTGCGCCCGCGCGCCCGCGAGCGATGCCAGGAGCAAAGTTGCGGCGAGCGCGAGCTTGGCTGAAACCTTCATTGATTCCCCTTCACAGCTTCGCACCATGAGGGGGACACCCCCGGTCAGGCAAGCCCGAGCTGCTCGATTTTCTCGCGCACCGTTAACAGGTCGCGCCAGGCTAGACGTTTCGCGCTCGCTTGGCGCAGCAGATAGGCGGGATGCAATGTCGGCATCACCGGAATGGCCCGATTAAGACCTGCGCTTTGATAGGTCTCCCATTTTCCGCGCAGACGCATGATGCCTTCGCTTGTTCCGAGCACATGGCGCGCGGCGACGGCGCCGAGCAAAATGATGATCTGCGGTTCGGCCAGTTCGATATGGCGATGCAGGAAGGGAAGGCACGCGGCGGCTTCCTCGGGACTGGGATCGCGATTTTGCGGCGGGCGCCAGTTCAGCACATTGGTGATGTAGACCTTGGTGCGGTCGAGACCGATGGACGCCAGCATGAGGTCGAGCAGCTTGCCGGCGCGACCGATGAAAGGCAGGCCTTGGATGTCTTCATCGCGCCCCGGCGCTTCGCCGATCAGCATGATGCGACCCAGGGGATTGCCGTCGGCGAACACCGTCGTCGTGGCGTGCTTCTTCAATTCGCAGCCGTCGAAATTCTCCAGCGCGGTCTTGAGTTCGGAAAGATTATTGGAGGAGGCCGCCAACGCCCGCGCCGCACCCGGCGCGGTGGACAAGGACACCGCCTCGGCGGCCTTGTTCCCCTCTCCCCTTGTGGGAGAGGGCGGCGCGCCGCGCGCTGGAGGCGCGCTTATGGCGCGCCGGGTGAGGGGTGAGCTGGTGTCCGCGTTTCCGGCCTTAAGCCGATTGACCGGCGCCTCGCCGATGGCTTCATCAGCGCCCGCGTCCACCAGCCAGCTCAAGGCTTCGAGCGATTGTTCGCGGGTCCGTTCTATCATCGGAACATACTAGGCAAGTGGGCAAGGGAAATCCATTGACCTCGCAAACGCGCGCGGCTCATAAAGTCCTGACATGGCCGAAGCGCGCGAAAGCATGGAATTCGACGTGGTGATCGTCGGGGCGGGGCCCGCCGGTCTCGCCGCCGCCATCCGCTTGAAGCAGCTCGCGCAAAAAGAGGCGCGCGACATCAGCGTCTGCGTTGTCGAGAAGGGCTCCGAGGTCGGCGCGCATATTCTTTCAGGCGCCGTCATCGATCCCATCGCTCTTAACGAGCTTATCCCCGATTGGAAGGCGCGTGGCGCGCCCATCGATACGCCGGTGACGGCGGACCGCTTCTACCTTCTTGGGCCGGCGGGGGCGTTGCGGATTCCGGGTTTCCTAATGCCGCCGCTGATGAGCAATCACGGCGCCTATATTTGCAGCCTCGGGCAGCTTTGCCGCTGGCTGGCGGGCGAGGCCGAAGCACTGGGCGTCGAAATCTATCCGTCCATCGCGGCCATCGACGTCGAGATCGGCGCTTTGGGTGAAGTCACCGGCATCATCACCGGCGATCTCGGGGTCGCGCGCGATGGTCATCACAAGGCCAATTACGCGCCCGGCATGATCTTGCGCGGCAAGTACACATTCTTGGCCGAAGGCGCGCGCGGCTCGCTCTCGAAGAATATCATCGCGCGCTACGGGCTTTCGGAAAACCGCGCGCCGCAAACCTACGGCATCGGCATCAAGGAGCTTTGGGAATTGCCCAAGGCGACCCATCAACGCGGCCTCATCCTGCACACGATGGGCTGGCCGCTCGACAACCACACCGGCGGCGGCTCGTCCGTCTATCATTATGGCGACAATCTCGCCTCCGTCGTTTTTGTGCTGCATCTCGATTACCAAAATCCCTATCTGTCGCCGTTCGACGAATTCCAGCGCTTCAAGAACCATCCGCTGATCCGCCCGATGCTCGAAGGCGGACGGCGCATCTCCTACGGCGCGCGCGCCATCAATGAGGGCGGCTTGCAAGCGGTCCCCAAGCTCGCGTTTCCGGGCGGCGCGCTGATCGGCTGCGCGGCGGGCTTCGTCAACGTGGCGCGCATCAAGGGCAGCCACAACGCGATGAAGACGGGAATGCTGGCGGCGGAATCCGCTTTCGCCGCCATCGTACAGGGACGCTCCGGCGACACGCTCGAATCCTATGAGCGCGCCTACCGCGAATCCTTCGTGTGGAAGGATCTAAACCGCGTCAAAAACGTGAAGCCTTTATGGGCGCGTCTCGGCGGTCTTCTCGGCGTGCCGCTCGGCACGCTCGATATGTGGGTGGCGCAACTCTTCGGCTTCCACCCGTTCGGCACGGTGCGCTCCAAAGGTCCCGACCATGCGCAGCTCAAGCCAGCCGCCAAGTCGAAGCCTATTGCCTATCCGAAGCCGGACGGAATCGTCATGTTCGACCGGCTCTCGTCGGTGTTTCTGTCGGGCACGCGCCATGACGAAGATGAGCCTATTCACTTGAAATTGAAGGATTCGTCCGTACCGATCGGTGAGAACCTGCCACTCTATGCCGAGCCCGCGCAGCGTTATTGCCCGGCTGCCGTGTTCGAGGTGGTAGGGCCGCCGGAAGCCCCCCGGTTCGTGATCAATGCCGCCAATTGCGTGCATTGCAAAACATGCGACATTAAGGACCCGGCGCAGAATATCGTCTGGGTGCCCCCCGAAGGGGGCGATGGCCCCGCTTACGGCAATATGTGAGGGGCCGGATATGACTGGTCGGCAAATCCGGATATGATTTGGGCCGTCGAGAGAAAGGCGTAATCGTGACACGCAAAATCGTAACTGCCCTGGCCACGAGTCTGGCCGCCCTTTCGCTCGCCGCTTGCAGCACGATGACGCCGATGATGGAGGCCGAGAGCGCTTCCGCCGGCCCGCCGCAGCAGACTTCGGTCGCCGGCGCCTATCTCGCGGCCAATTTCGCGGCCGCGACGGGCGACGTGACGGGTGCCGCGGCGTTCTACGCCAACACGCTGAAGGAAGATCCCGAGAACGGCGACATCCTCTCGCGCGCTTTCCTTTATGCCGCCGAGTCCGGCCAGGTCGATGCCGCCATCGCGCTGACCGATCGCGTTTTGCTGAAGGACCCGAACAATCGGCCCGCGCACCTCGTGAAGCAGGTCGCCGCGATCGCGCGCAAAGATTATGGGGCCGTCGAGACGGTCGCCCAGCCGGCGGGCGGCGGACGCGGCGCCTTCACGGTGCTGACCGACAATGTGATCGAAGCTTGGGCGCTTGCCGGCGCACGCGATTTCGACGGCGCGCTTGCCGCGCTCGACAAGCTGTCGGCCCAGCGCGGCGTCGATGGGCTTCGCCTGATGCACAAGGCGATGATCCTGGAATTCGCGGGCCGCGATGCGCAGGCCCAGGAGGCCTATCACGAGACCTTCACCTCGCAAGGCGCAGGGCCCCGCGCCGCCGATGCCTTCGGGCGTTTCCTCATTCGCTCCGGCCGAGGCGACGAAGCCAGGGGCCTTTACCAGCGCGTGCTGAGGGACAATCCGGGTCATCCGGTGGCCACGGCGGCGCTTCGCGACATCGCGGCGAACCGCAACCCGCCGCCGCTCGTGAACGGCCCGGCCCAAGGCGTTGCCGAGGCCCTGTTCGGCATCGCGGCGTCCTTGAGCGATCAGCGCAGCGCCGACGTGGCGATCCTCTATCTCAATCTCGCGCTTTACTTGCGCCCCGATTTCGATCTCGGGCGCGTGCTGCTCGCGAACCGCTATGAAGGCTTGAACAAATTCGACATCGCCAACACCGTCTATGCGCGCATCCAGTCTGGAACGCCTTATTACGCGATGACCCAGGTGCAGGCCGCCATCAATGACGGGCGCATCGGCCAGCAGGACGCCGGCATCAGGAAATTGCGCGCGCTTGTGGCGGCGCAGCCGGACGAGCCGGATGTTTGGACGGCGCTGGGCGATCTGTTGCGCGGCACCGATCAATACAACGAAGCCATCGGCGCTTATGGCAAAGCCATTACGGGCTTGCGGCCCGGCGACGGAAGGCTGGTGATGCTGTTCTATGCGCGCGGCGTGTCGCTCGAACAATCCGGGCGCTGGGACGCCGCGGAAAGCGATTTCCAGGCGGCGTTGAAGATCAATCCCGACCGCGCCGATGTGCTGAACTATCTCGGCTATAGCTGGGTCGAGCGCGAACGCAATCTTCCCGAAGCTGTCACCATGCTGGAGAAAGCGCGCGCGCTGCGTCCGCTGGACGGCCCCATCGCGGATTCCGTCGGCTGGGCCTATTACAAATTGGCGCGCTATCCCGATGCGGTGCGGGCTTTGGAAGAAGCCGTGCAGCTTTCGCCGGGCGCCGCCGACATCAACGATCATCTAGGCGATGCCTATTGGCGCGTCGGCCGGCGGATCGATGCGCGCTTCCAGTGGAACCACGCGCTGGCGCTTCAGCCCGACGAGAAGCAGAAGCCGGTCATCGAGCGCAAGCTGCAATTCGGGTTGGACGCGGTGTCCGCTTCGGGACAGTGAAGCTCAGAATCGTTGCTCCGGCGAAGATCAATCTCTTCCTTCACGTCGGCGACAAGCGCCCCGACAATTACCATGCGCTCGAGAGTCTCGTGGTGTTCGCTGAAGCCGGCGACCGCATGGAATTTGCTGCGGCGGGCGATCTGACGCTGAAAGTGACGGGGCCGTTCGCGCGTTATGCGCCGCCCGGCGCCGACAATCTCGTACTTAGGGCCGCCCGCGCTTTATCTCCCTCGCCCCCGCAGGGGGAGAGGGCTGGGGTGAGGGGGCTTGGTGCAACAATCACCCTCGAAAAGAACATCCCCGTCGCGGCAGGCCTCGGCGGCGGTTCGGCGGATGCGGCGGCCACCTTGCGCGCGCTCAATGTGCTGTGGGACCTGAAACGCTCCGAACAGGACTTGCTGGAGATCGCCGCAACGCTGGGATCGGACGTGCCTGCCTGCGTGCTCTCGCGCCCCTGCTGGATGACGGGGCGGGGCGAGCATGTGCATGAGGTTCCTTCGCTGCCGTCCGTGCCCGCCGTTCTCGTCAATCCCGGCATCGCGGTGCCGACCGCGCCCGTTTTCGCCGCGCTGAATGCGCGTACCGGCATCGGTGCGTTGCCGCAGCCGCAAAGCGCCATCACGACTCTGTGGGACCTGGTGTCCTATCTCGCCGATTCCACCAACGATCTGGAAGCGCCCGCCGGGTTGATCGCGCCCGCCATCGACGAAGTTCTGGCCGCGCTCGACCATGAGCCCGCTTGCGTGCTGGCCCAGATGTCGGGGAGCGGGGCGACCTGTTTCGCTTTGTTCGACGGCGAGGAATTCGCCGCGGGCGCCGCCGACCGCATCGCACAGGATCATCCCGATTGGTGGGTCAAGGCGACGCGCCTCGCCGCACCGGACATCGGTAGACCCCGAAGCGAAATCTAGGTTCTGTTGACAAAGTATGGAAGCCAGAGTTTTGCGGCCGCGAGGCATAGGAAGCCGAGATAAGATTTTGCGGTCTTGTCGTATCGCGTTGCGATGCGGCGAAATTGCTTGAGGCGATTGAACATGCGTTCGATCCGATTGCGATCTTTATAACGTTTGAAGTCGCATTCGATGGTCTGCTTGCGATTGGACTTGGGAGGGATGATCGGCAAGATGCCCTTCATCAGCAAACGGGATCGCACATCGTCGCCGTCGTAACCCTTGTCTGCGAGCATCGCCTGCGGTTTGGCAACAGGCATATCGAGCAATTCAGGGACAGCAAGATAGTCGGACGTTTCGCCGCCTGTCAGGACAAAGCCAAGAGGGCGTCCTTGATTGTCACAGCGGGCGTGGATTTTGCTCGTAAAGCCGCCGCGGCTTCGACCAAAACCTTCCTTATGAGTCCCCCTTTTGCGCCAGCAGCCTGCGAATGCCCCCGGACCGTCGTGCTGTCGATCATATGCTGCCAATTATCGGTGAGACCAAGATCGACCAGCGTTTCCAGAAGCGCATCCCAGACGCCTTGCTCGGCCCAGCGCCGGAAGCGGACATAGACCGAATTCCATTTGCCATAACGTTCGTGCATGTCACGCCACGGACAACCGACCCGCAGCACATGAAGCATACCGTTCAGAAAACGCCGGTTGTCCATGGCTGGACGCGATTTGCGGCCACGTTCAGCGGGCAACAACGCACCGATTACTTCCCATTGGTCGTTCGATACATCGCCACGCGCCAAGACTGCCTCCCCAAAAGCAGTCTTGAATCACTGTTCGCGCCGTTTGGGAATCTACTTTGTCAACAGGGCCTAGTAAGCCCGTTCGACCGCGAAATCGGCGATCTCGGCCAGGGCCGCTTTGATGTCGCTCTCCGCGCACAGGCTGAGCGCGTCGCGCGCGGCGCGTGCGTAGGTCCGCGCGCGGCCGATGGTCTCGCCCAGCGCGCCGCCGCGTTCGAGATATTCGATGGCGCGCGACAGATCGCCTTCCTCCTGCACACCGACTTCGATGGTCTTGCGCCAGAAGCGGCGTTCCTCTTCGGACGCGCGGGCGAGCGTCAGGATAACCGGCAGCGTCACCTTGCATTCGCGGAAATCATCGCCGACCGATTTTCCCATCACCGCCTGACGGCCCGAATAATCGAGCGTATCATCGACGAGTTGGAAGGCGATGCCGAGATTGCGGCCATATTCGTAGAAGGCGCGGGAATGGGCTTCCTCGGCGCCCGCGATCATCGCGCCGGCTTCGGCGGCGGCGGCGAACAGAGCGGCGGTCTTGGCGCTGATGACTTTCAGATAATCGCCTTCGCCGATGGCGAGGTTCTTGGCCGAGCGCAGCTGCATCACTTCGCCTTCGGCGATGATCGCGGACGCATTGGCGAGCACCGCGAGCACCGGCGACGAGCCCGCTTCGACCATCAGCTGGAAAGCGCGGCTGAAGAGGAAATCGCCGACCAGGATGCTCGGCTTGTTGCCCCATACCGTGTTGGCGGTGGGCCGGCCCCGGCGCAGATTGCTTTCATCGACCACGTCGTCATGCAGCAGCGTCGCGGTGTGGATGAACTCGACGGCGGCGGCGAGCTTCAGATGCTCGACGCCGCGATAGCCATATTGATGGGCGGCGGCGAGCGTGATCAGCGGCCTCAGGCGCTTGCCGCCGGAATCGACCAGATGCGCCGCCAGCGCCGGGATCAACGGCGTTTCGCTGACCATGCGCGAATGGATGACCGCATCGACGGCTTCGATGTCGCTGCCGACGAGGGCCGCCAGCCTTTCGACCGGATTGACGGAATTGGCGCTTGTTTCGAGCGGATTTGTACTCATGCGTGCTTGCCGTGCGTGCCTGCGGGCTGTTTACATACATCGAACGCGCAGGCCTTCATAGGCGGCGCAAAGCTCGCGGGACGGCACATGAAGGAACTCTTGCGCACCAACAACGCCGTCTACCTTTCCTATGCGCAAGCCGTTCTGACGGATGCCGGAATCGACACGCACGTGTTCGATAACCATACGAGCGTGATGGAAGGCAGCCTGGGCGTTTTGCCGCGCCGGCTGATGGTGCTGGACGAAGATTTGATCCGCGCCAAGAAGCTGCTCGCCGACGCCGAACCGCTGGGCGCGAGCGCCGATTGGGCGTGAGCGGAAACGGATTTCTGGGTGGCCGCATCGTTGCCGTGCAACCGGAAGATGGTTTTCGCGCCGGTCACGATACGGTGCTTTTGGCCGCCGCCGTGCCGGCGCTTGCCGGCCAGCATGTTTTGGAACTTGGCGCCGGGGCCGGCATCGCCAGCCTGTGTCTGGCGGCGCGCGTGCCGGATGTGCGGATACTCGGTGTCGAGCTGGACCCGGCGCTCGTAACGATGGCCGATGCGAACGCGGCGGCGAACGGCATGGAAAGCCGCGTAAGTTTCGTCGCGGGCGACGTTGCGGCGTTCGTGGGCGATGGCACCTTCGATCACGTCTTCTTCAATCCGCCGTTCCATCCGGTGAGCGGAAGAAAGTCACGCGATCCCGCACGCGACCTGGCGATGCGCGATACAGCGGGCGCCATCGCCGCGTGGACGCGCGTGGCGCTCGCCGCCGTGAAGCAAGGCGGCACGGTGACCGCGACCTTACGCGCCGATCGCAAAGACGAGATGCTGGCGGCCGCAACGGGGATGGGCGTCGTCGTCTTTCCGCTGTTCCCGAGGCTCGGCGTCGAACCCAAGCGCGTCATCGTCAGAATCGAGAAGAACGCGTCCGCCGGGCTTCGCACCGCAACGGGCCTCACTTTGCACGAAGCCGACGGACGGAACACACAAGCCGCCGAAGCCGTTCTCCGTCATGCGGCAGCGCTTGATTGGGATTGATGCTCACCGAAATCATCGGTTGGACGGCGGCCACCATCCTGCTCGCGACGCTGGCGCGGCAGGTCTACACCCAATGGCGCGACCATAATTCCCAAGGCATTTCGCGCTGGCTGTTCGTCGGGCAATGCGCGGCCTCGGCTCTGTTCGTCGTCTATTCCTGGCTGCTCGGGTCCTGGGTCTTCGTCGTCACCAATGCGCTGCTGCTGGTCACGGCCATCACCGGTGAGGCGATTTACTTGCGGAACCGGCGCAGAAAACGCCCCCGTAGTTCCTCATCCTAAGGAGCGTGCTTGACCCCCGCTTGGCGGCGCGGCTATCTCACAGCGCCCCGCCGGGATTCTCCCTTGTCCGCGAACGCAGCCAAGACATCGACGTTCCAGGACCTCATCCTGACGCTGCAAGCCTATTGGGCGAAGCAGGGCTGCCTGATCCTCCAGCCCTACGACATGGAAGTGGGGGCGGGCACCTCGCACCCGGCGACGACCTTGCGCGCGCTCGGGCCCCATCCCTGGCGCGCCGCCTATGTGCAGCCCTCGCGCCGCCCCAAGGACGGGCGCTATGGCGAGAACCCGAACCGGCTGCAGCATTATTACCAATTCCAGGTGATCCTGAAGCCGTCGCCCATCGATGTGCAGGACATGTATCTGAAGAGTCTCGAAGCCATCGGCATCCAGCCCTCGCGCCACGACATCCGCTTCGTCGAGGACGATTGGGAGAACCCGACGCTCGGCGCCTGGGGGCTGGGCTGGGAAGTCTGGTGCGACGGCATGGAGGTGACGCAGTTCACCTATTTCCAGCAGGTCGGCGGTTTCGATTGCGCGCCGGTGTCGGCGGAAATCACCTATGGGCTCGAACGCCTCGCGATGTATGTGCAAGGGGTCGAGAACGTCTACGATCTCCGCTTCAACGAGAATTTCCGCTACGGCGAAGTGTTTCACCAGAACGAGCGCGAATATTCCGCCTTCAATTTCGAGCACTCCGACAGCGAGATTTTGTTCCGGCATTTCGCCGACGCGGAGAAGCACTGCAAGACGCTATTAGAGGCCGGCCTCGCGCTGCCCGCTTACGACCAGTGCCTGAAGGCGAGCCACAATTTCAATCTACTCGATGCGCGCGGCGTCATCTCGGTGACGGAACGCGCCGCCTATATCGGCCGCGTGCGGACATTGGCGAAAGCCTGCTGCGAAGCTTGGCTCGCCAGCGGCCAAGGCGCCTATGAACCGAGGCAGAAGTGATGGCGGCTCATCATCATCACCTCCCCCAACGCGGGGAGGTCGATACGCCGGAGCACATAGTGCGTAGGCGGATCGGGTGGGGGGAATGTCGAAACGCCCCCCCACCCGGCTCGCTAATGCTCGCCGACCTCCCCGCGTTGGGGGAGGTGATTGTTTGGTACGGAATGGCGATCCATGCCTGATCTTCTGCTCGAACTTTTCTCGGAAGAAATTCCCGCCCGCATGCAGGTACAGGCGGCGAAGGATTTGGAACGCCTCGTCGTCGGCGCGCTGTCGGATCGCGGATTGCTGTTCGAAGGCGCGCGCGGTTTCGCCGGCCCGCGCCGTCTGACGCTGGCGCTCAGCGGTCTACCGGCGAAGCAACCCGATGTCAGCGAAGAGAAGAAGGGGCCGCGCGTCGGCGCGCCGGAGAAAGCCATCGAGGGTTTTCTCAAATCGGCGGGTGTCACGCTCGACCAATGCCAGAAACAGTCCGACGCCAAGGGCGAGTTCTATGTCGCGGTCATCCACCGTAAGGGCCGCGCCACCGCCGAAGTGCTGGCGGAAATTCTGCCCGAGACGATTGTGAAATTGCCCTGGCCGAAATCGATGCGCTGGGGCGACGGAACGTTCCGCTGGGTGCGGCCGCTCCATTCCATCGTCGCGACCTTCGACGGCGAAGTGGTGCCGTTCGAAATCGCGGGCGTAAAAAGCGGCAATGTCACGCGCGGGCATCGCTTCCTATCGTCGGGCGCCATCGAAGTGCGGCGCTTCGAGGATTACGAACAGAAACTGCGCGCCGCCCATGTGGTGTTGGACGGCGCCGAGCGGCGCGAGACGATCCTGCACGACGCCAAGCAGAAGGCGTTCGCGCTCGGCCTCGAACTGATCGACGACGAGGGGCTGGCGAACGAGGTGATGGGGCTTGCCGAATGGCCGGTCGTGCTGATCGGCACCATCGATCCGCAATTCATGGACGTGCCGCCGGAGATTTTGCAGACCTCCATGCGCACGCATCAGAAATATTTCGCGCTGCGCGATCCTAAGAGCGGAAAATTGGCCAACCGTTTCGTGCTGGTCTCCAACATGGTGGCCGACGATGGCGGCAAGCAGATCGTCGCCGGCAATGAGCGCGTGCTGCGCGCGCGTCTGTCGGACGCCAAATTCTTCTGGGACCAGGACCGCAAAGTAAAACTCGAAACCCGCGTCGATGCGCTGAAGGACATCGTCTTCCACGCCAAGCTCGGCACCCAATTGGAACGCGTGGAACGCATCGAAGCCCTGGCCGGCGAGATCGCCAAGATCATCGGCGCCGATGTCGAGAAATCCAAACGCGCGGCGCGCCTTGCCAAAGCGGATTTGACCACGGGCGTCGTCGGCGAATTCCCCGAACTGCAAGGCGCGATGGGGCGTTATTACGCGCTGCATGACAAGGAAGATGCCGAAGTCGCTGATGCGTGCCGCGATCACTACAAGCCGCAAGGCCCCAACGACGCGGTGCCAACCTCTAAAGTTTCCATCGCGGTCGCGCTAGCCGATAAGGTCGATCAAGTAGTCGGATTTTTCGCGGTTGGCGAACGTCCGACGGGCTCCGGGGATCCGTATGCTTTGCGACGCGCTGCGCTAGGTGCGACCAGGATCATTCTAAGCAACGATATTCGAATAAGACTAGATCGCCTCTTTGGCTTTGGGCTTGATCAATACCTAGTTCAAGCTACCAAGCCACAAGCAGTAAAATTAGTCCGAGAAGCGTTCAATAGTGCCTCCCAACGGAGTATCGATCGAAACCAGCGAGAGAGATGGAGTTTCTACCGAGAAGAGGGAGTCGCAAATTTTATTAGCGACCGTATGAAGGTCGCGCTCCGCGAAAAAGGCATCCGCCACGATTTGATCGATGCGGTGTTCGCGCTCGGCAATGAGGACGATCTCGTTCGTCTCGTTCGGCGCGTCGAAGCGCTGCAAGCGTTCCTGAAAACCGACGATGGGGAGAATTTCTTAATCGCATATAGGCGGGCTACCAACATCGTTCGTGCCGAAGAGAGAAAAGATGGGACCAGATACGATGACGTCGGCCCGGCGTCGAATCTTCTCCGAGAACCGGCTGAAAGAGTTCTCTACAACGAATTGCAAGACTTTCAGCGCGTTGCAAGACAATCGATATCAGATGAGGATTACGATGGTGCAATGGCTGCCTTGGCAGCGTTGAGACCTATCTTGGATCGCTTTTTTCAAGAAATTCGAGTGAACGTAGAGGACAAGGTAACTCGAGAGGCCCGAATTCGATTGTTAGGTCTCATTCCCTGGATGCTTAGCCCAGTCGCCGATTTTTCGAAGGTCGAAGGGTAATCCCTCCGCTGTCATCCCCGGCGAGCCTTGCGAAGCAAGGCGAGGGAGGGGGATCCAATCGGCGAAGGACAAATCTCTGCTTTAAGCAAATGGATTCCCTTCCCTTCGCGATGCTTACGCATCGCTCAGCCGGGAATGACATGGTTCAATTGAACATCGCTAATGCTCGGCCGGGAATGACAATGGGGGGCGACATGGGATGACAGGAGATAGTTATCCCCGCGCCAGAAACCTGGGTTACCCTTCGCGGCATGGAACGGACAAGAAAACAGCAGGCAGCGACTTGGCTACCGGGACGAAATTGCACCGTAATTGCGCCGAACTCTCCCGCATCTTTTAGCGCTCAAGCCATTGTTGAAGAAGAATATTTACGTTTAGAGAGGCCCAAATACCCCGGGGGATGGGTAGGCGGAATCGAAAAACAATTCGCTGTGGTTCGCCTTGCAAGACGTACAAAATCTGGCATTGAAAAATCAGGGATGAAACGCCCCCGGAAGGATCAACAACCCAAGATGGGAACCGGGGCATGACGAAGTGGGTCTATAATTTCGGAAGCGGCGCGTCCGAAGGCGCCGCCGAGATGCGCACATTACTGGGCGGCAAGGGCGCCAATATGGCCGAGATGAGCAATCTCGGTTTGCCCGTTCCGCCGGGCTTCACGATCACCACCGAAGTCTGCACGCATTACTACAGATGCGGCGAGACCTATCCCGCCGATCTGAAAGCCGCGGTAGCGACCGCGCTGGCGCGCGTCAGCGAACTCACCGGTGCGCGTTTTGGCGATGCCGCGCGTCCGCTGCTGGTCTCGGTGCGGTCGGGCGCGCGCGCCTCCATGCCCGGCATGATGGATACGGTGCTCAATCTCGGGCTCAACCCGGAAACCGTCGCGGGGCTCGCGGCGCTCACGGGCGATGAGCGCTTCGCCTATGATTCCTATCGCCGCTTCATCCAGATGTATTCGGGTGTCGTGCTCGAAGTCGATCACGCTTATTTCGAGGAGATCCTCGACAACGAAAAGGACGACAAGGGCGTAGAGCTCGACACCAACCTTACCGCCGCCGATTGGAAGCGCATCGCCGAGCTGTACAAGAAGAAGGTGCGGGACGTTCTCGGCCGGCCCTTCCCCGACGATGTGAACGAGCAATTATGGGGCGCCATCGGCGCGGTGTTCGGCTCCTGGATGGGGGCGCGCGCCAAGACCTATCGCCGCCTGAACAACATCCCGGAAGATTGGGGCACGGCCGTCAACGTCCAGGCGATGGTGTTCGGCAATCGCGGCGAGACCTCGGCCACCGGCGTTGCCTTCACGCGCGATCCCTCCACCGGCGAGCGCGCCCTCTACGGCGAATTCCTCATCAATGCGCAGGGCGAGGACGTCGTCGCCGGCATCCGTACGCCGCAATCGATCACCAAAGCCGCGCGCGCGGCCGCAGGAGGAAAGCGCCTCTCGATGGAAGAGGCGATGCCCGACGCGTTCGCCGAGCTGGCGCGCATCGCCACGGCTCTCGAAGCGCATTACCGCGACATGCAGGACGTCGAATTCACGGTGCAGGAGGGGAAACTCTTCATGCTCCAGACGCGCGGCGGCAAGCGCACCGCCAAGGCGGCGCTCAAGATCGCGGTCGATCTGGTCAAGGAAGGCCTCATCACCGAAAACGAAGCGGTGTTACGGGTCGATCCGTCCGCGCTCGATCAATTGCTGCATCCGATGCTCGATCCCGCCGCGCCCAAGGAATTGCTCGCGTCGGGACTTGCCGCGTCGCCTGGGGCCGCGACCGGCGAAGCCGTCTTCACCGCCGACGAGGCGGAGCGCGCGGCGGCCGATGGGCGCGACGTGATCCTGGTGCGGCTCGAAACGTCTCCTGAGGACATCCACGGCATGCACGCGGCCAAGGGCATCCTCACGGTGCGCGGCGGCATGACCAGCCACGCGGCGGTGGTGGCGCGCGGCATGGGGCGCCCCTGCGTCACGGGGGCGGGGAGTTTGAAGGTGGACGCCGAGCGGGGCACGATGATCGCGGGGACCGTGAGAATCGCGCGCGGCGACGTGCTCACCATCGACGGCGCGGCCGGCAAGGTCTATCGCGGCCGCGTGCCGACGCTGCATCCCGAAGTCGGTGGCGATTTCGCGATCCTGATGGAATGGGCGGACAGAAGCCGCCGCCTGAAAATCCGCACCAATGCCGACACGCCGGCCGATTGCGAGACGGCGCGGCGCTTCGGAGCGGAAGGGGTGGGGCTCTGCCGCACCGAGCACATGTTCTTCGATGCCGAGCGCATTCTGGCGGTGCGCCAGATGATTCTCGCCGACGATCTGGCGGGGCGAAAGGCGGCGCTGGCCAAGCTGCTCCCCATGCAGCGGGAAGATTTCCACAACATATTTCGGATCATGGCGGGGCTGCCCGTCACCATCCGGCTGCTCGATCCGCCCTTGCACGAATTCATTCCGCATACGGATGAAGAGATCGCGGTCGTCGCGAAAGCGGCCGGATCGGAGCCCGCCAAATTGCGCGCCCGCGCGTTGCAATTGGCCGAGGCGAACCCGATGCTCGGCCATCGCGGCTGCCGCCTCGGCATCACCTATCCCGAAATCTATGAGATGCAGGCGCGCGCGATTCTGGAAGCGGCGATCGATGCGGAGACCGCGACGGGCAAGCCCGTCGATCTCGAAATCATGGTCCCGCTGGTCGGGTTTAAGAGCGAGCTCGATTTTCTCGCCGCGCGCATTGCGGCAATCGCCGACGATGTGGCGGACGAGCGCGGGCGCCGCCAAGCCTATATGATAGGCACCATGATCGAGCTGCCGCGGGCCTGCTTGCGGGCCGCCGAAATCGCGGAAACGGCCGAGTTTTTTAGCTTCGGGACCAACGATCTGACCCAGACGGCGCTGGGGGTTTCGCGCGACGATGCGGGCCAGTTCCTCTCCGATTATCAAAGCCGCGGGCTGATCGAGCGCGATCCGTTCGTCAGCATCGATGTGAAGGGCGTCG
>SHWE01000036.1 GCA_009693985.1 Alphaproteobacteria bacterium
GGCGCAAAATTGCGTAGGCCGTCGTCATGTGGAAATAGAAATTCGGCAGCGCGTGAGCGAACAGATAGTTCTCGCCCGAAAAGGTGCGCGTCTCGGGCCCGATCGGAATTGTGATCTGCTTTTCTTCCGAACCATCGATCTGGGCCGGCTTGAAGCTCTTGATGAAATCGAGGGTCTTGGCGATGCGCGCCTTCAGTTCGGGAATCGTCGTTTCGGTGTCTTCGTATTTGGGCGGAGTCTCGCCGGCGAGGCGCGCGATCGTGCCCTTGGCAAAATCGCACGCGATCTGAACCTGGCGCGTCAGGGCAAACATGTCGGGCGCCAGCCGCGCATCGAGCAGCACCGACGGCTCGATCTTTTTGCTTTCCGCGAAGGCGGTCGCCTTGTCGAGAAGGGCGGAAAGACAGGGCAGCATTTGGGCGAAAACCGGCACTGAGGCGCGAAACATGGAGACGGCCATGGGAGTCCCTTCGGGTCGGGGTGACGTGATCGGCCTATCCTAGCCGGTTTTTCCGCATTGCGGGTACGCACCCCGCCGCCTCTATAATGGGGCTGGATGCGAGGGTGAGATGGTTCGGCTGCGGGCAATCGTTGTTCTGGGAATGCTGGGGCTGGGAATGTTCGGGCTCAGGCCGGCATTCGCCGCCGACGCGCCCGCGATTCCCGGTCACGATGGAAGCTAGAACGGCGAGCAGGTTCAGGCCGATGGGGCGCCGGTGCCGGCGACGCTCATCTTCAGCCGCAACGGAAGCGCCTTGACCGGGCGGATGCGCTCCGGAAACGAGGAGATGCCGCTTTTCGACGTTCGCGACACAGGCGGGCGGGTTTCGTTCTCGCTGATCATTCCGGGCACGCCCTATATCAACGTGCATTATTTCGGCGCCCGCGTCGGCAATGAATTGCGCCTCGTCAGCCCCGATGACGGCCAGGGCGTCTTTACGCTGACCGCCTTTCGCGTAATCCCTGGAGCGCCACCCGCTTCAGTGCCGCTGGCAGCTCCGGTCCCGGCGGCGACTCCGGCTCCTACGCCTGCTCCCGCAGCGGCAGCGCCGACACCGGCGGCTCCGACGGGGACGGTGGCGTTCTCGCCAACCGCACCGCTTCCTCCGCCCGGATCGGCTGCACCCGCGCCACAAATATTCAGCCAAACGGCATCTCTGCCCGCGCCGCGCCCGACCGTTGCGCCGCCCGCGCCGCCACCTCCTCCGCCAGGCGCAGCAGCGCCCCCGCTGCCCCAACCGCGCGTGGCTTCCATCGCACCTCCACCCGCAACAACGCCCCCGCAGGGGTCGCAGCCCGTGCTCGGGTCGCTGCCCCCGCAGGGGTCGCTACCCCCGGCGGCGCCCACACAGGGCGTCCAGGTCGCGCCCTCGACAATTGCGCCGCCTATTCCGCCGCCGACGGCGCCGCCACCGCCCGCTCCAGCAATCGCCGCGGGTCCGCCCGTGAAGCTTCCTCTGCCGCCCTTGCGCGACGTCGCCGCGAACGGGTTGATGCGAATTCCACCGATGGGTTGGGCAAGCCGCCAGCGGCTCGGCACGGACATCGACGATGCCGCGATCCGTCAGGCCGCCGATGGTCTCGACGAAACGCCGCTGAAGGCCGCCGGCTACACCTATGTGGAAATCGGCGAAGGCTGGCAGGGCACGCGCGATGCGAGCGGAGCCATAAGAGGGAACACGAAATTCCCCGACATGAAGGCGCTCGGCGACCACATCCATACAAGGGGCTTGCAATTCGGGCTGACGATTTCGGCGGCGCCGAAAAGCTGCAACGGCTTTGAAGGCTCTTACGGCCACGAAGCCGAAGACGCGCGCACCTTCGCCTCATGGGGCGTCGATTTCCTGATCTACGATTGGTGCGGCGCGGAAAGCATCTATCCGACCCAAGCCGAACAGCAGGCGGCCTATCAGAAGATGGCCGAGGCCTTGCGCGCGAGCGGACGCGACATCGCCTTCGCCATCGACCAGGACGGCGCCTTCAATGTTGGAACATGGGCGGCGAAAGCCGGCGCCAATCTGTGGCGCACCGGCAAGGACATTGCGGACAATTGGCCGTCGGTGGCGGAAGCGGGCTTCAAGCCCGACACCAGCGACGCGCCGGCGCGATGGGCCGATCCCGGTCTGGTGCAAATCGGCAATGGCGGCATGACCGAGAATGAATACCGCACGCATCTCAATCTTTGGGCGGTAAGGGGCGCGCCGCTGATGCTCGGCAATGATGTGCGCATCATGCGGCCCGAAACGGTCACGCTCCTCACCAACCGCGAAGTCATCGCCATCGACCAGGATGCGGGCGGGCGGCAAGGCAAGCGTGTGGCGCAAGTCGGCCAAACCGAAGTATGGGCCAAGCCCCTTGCCGACGGCTCGACCGCGGTCGCCTTCTTCAATCGCGGCGATGCCAGCGCGCCGGTGGCGGTCTCCTGGCAGCAGCTCGGCCTCGCCGGTCCGCGTCAGGTGCGCGATCTGTGGTGGCACGAGAATATCGGCAGCGCCGACAACCGCTATGTCGTCTTCCTTACCGCGCGCACGTCGCTATTGCTGCGATTCAGCCGCTAGAGAACCCAGGCGAGCTTGGTGAAGAGCGTGTCGCCCTGCGACGACGTTTGCCCGAATGCCGACGTGCCACGCTGATAGGCGATCTGGAACATGCCGAAGGGCGGATTGAACCGCCACACGCCAAGAAGCTGGATGTTCTGCTTGTCGATGGCGGAGTTCGTCTGCACGAACCCTCTCACGAAGAGGTCCGGACTGAACGAATAGCTCGTTTCGAAAACATGGATGGTCGTGCTCTCGCCTCTGAGATCGGGCGATAGCTCGAGCCGCGTCAGATTGTAGGACAGCCGCCAGGCATCGCCGAAGGCCCACCGGGCTTCGCCGCCATAGAGCAGAAGATCGTTGCCGAAATTGGTGCCGTTGCCGACATAAGCAGAAACCGAACGCCCGTCGCGGCTGTTCCAGCCCGCGGTATAGGTCATTTGGTCGTTGCGATATTTCCTTTCGAACAGCCGGAATTCGTCGCGCCGCGCAATCTCGAATTCCAAACCATTGCGAAGCACGGCCGCAACCGCCGGAGCGAGAGCCCAGCCCCGCAGCACGCCATCATTGAAACTGGTGTAGCGATTGAAGTTGACGACGGGCCTCACCCTTTCGAGCGGGCCGGTGTTGAAGAAAAAGATGTGGCTGAAATTGGTGTCGAACTCTTTGCGATCATCGTCCTGAAGGAAGCCCAGAACATTGAAATCGTTGCGTATGCCGCGCCCGAAATGGCCCCAGCGAACATGGAAATGCGTGGTGGAGGTGTCGTAGCTAGGGCGGACGTACCAGGCGGCTCCTCCGTCGGCCGTCGGACCATGCACCCGAAAGAATTGACCGTTGAAGCTCAACGTCTCCGTGAAATACATCGTCGTGTCGAAGCCAACCGAGCCGGCATTGTCATCTCCGAGCGTGCGATTGGCCGCCAGAAAACCGATATTGGAGCCGCGCCATAGGCCCTGCTGGGCCCTGACAATGCCGTAATAGGCCGCCTTCTCGTTCGCGACGGGCGTCAGCCGCAAATCTTCCGACGCGGCGATGACCGAGAAATCGGTGCCGCCGAGCTTGCCATTGGCCTTGGTGCCCCAGGTGATATCGCCCATCCGGCGACTGTGAAACTGGCGGTAGCGCTGATTGAACATTTCAGTGCCCTCGAGAAAGAAGGGCCGCTTCTCCGGCACCTGCACCTCGAACCGCGTGAGGTTGATGACCTCCACATCTGCATCGACGAGAGCGAAGTCCGGATTGAAGGTGAAGTCGGCCCCGAGATTGCTCGATGGGCGCCAACGGATATCGCCGCCGAACTCGGTGCGTGCGCCCTTTCCCGTCTCATAGGAGGCGATGGTGTAGGGAATGAATTGCCAAACATCGGCGCTTTGCCCCGGCAGGTTGAGGCCCGTCAGGTCCCCGAAGCCGGAGACGCGAAAGACCGATTCAGATGGGCCTGACCACACCGCCGTTTCCAAGCGGCGTGGCACGGTGCGGACGAAATTGGTTTTCCAGACGCGATCCATTCCGGCGGCGTAAATGAGGGTGGAAAATGGGATCTCGAACTCGACCGTCCAGCGATCCTCATGGCGCATCGCCGCGGACCGCCATACGCCGTCCCATTGAAAATCGACGGCGCGGCCATTGTCGACGATGCGTGCATCCTCCTGCGTCCCCAGAGCATTGGTGCGAAAGACATAAGCCGTTCGCTCGTCGCCGAAGGGATCGAGCATCACTGCGATGGCATCGTCCAGGGCGGCCTGAACATTGTTGGCGTCGCGCGGACTGATGGCGTCACGTTGCGTGATCGCAGAGGCAAGCCGCGCTATGTCGGGATCGAAGGCCTCGATAGCGACATAGAAAGCGGTGCCGGTCTGGGCGACGCGCACGATGGTCCGAAACGGCGATGCCGCACCGTATTCCGGCTCGATCTGCACGAAGTTCTGGTCAACGACGGCGGCGCCGACCCACTCGGCATCGCCGACGTCGCCATCGATCGTCGGCGCTTGAGCAAAGGTGGCCACGCCGAGCGGCGCGGCCGCGTAGAGTGGATCAGGCGCCAAGCAGGCGGCGAGAGCGGCGAGAAGAATCCACCGCACAGCAATCCTGCTGTGTTTTTTCATGCCCCGTCCCCATCGATGGGGCGGACGTTACGCGATGGTCAGCAGGCGCGGCAATGTCATGAACATATCGCTCGCCGATTATTGACGCGAACCGCGTTCGTTGAGGATGCGGGTCAGCAATTCGGGCGTCGGAAAACCGTCCGGCGCAAGGCCGCGGCTGCGCTGATAATCGCGCAACGCCGTACGCGAGCGCTGGCCAAACACGCCATCGCTGCCACCGGTGTCGAACCCGAGCGCGGTCAAGCCTTCCTGCAGCGCCGTGTTCTGTCTGGCATCGAGCGGGAATTCATCGCGCGGCCATTCGGCCACGAGTGCCATTCCGCCGCCGAGCAGATCCGAGAGCATGCCGACCGCGAGCGCGTAGGACGTGGCGTTATTGTATCTGAGGATGGCGTTGAAATTTCCGGTGGCGAGAAAGGCCGGCCCACGATGGCCGGCCGGCAGGAAGATGAACGCCGGCTCGCTGCCGCTAAAGGCTTCGCCCGACGGCTTCGTCACGCCCATCGCGCCCCAGGCATCGAGCGTCTTGCGGGTGTTGGGCTCGGCCTGCTCGAAGGGAAAGCTCGCGGGCAATTTCGCCTCTTCGCCCCAGAAGCGTTCGCCGCGCCAGCCCGATTCCTTCAGATAATTGGCGGCGGAGGCGAGCGCATCGGCGGGCGAATCCCACACATCGCGCTTGCCGTCGCCGTCGCCATCGACCGCATGTTCGAGATAGGTCGTCGGAATGAATTGCGTGTGTCCCATCGCGCCGGCCCAGGAGCTCGTCATGGTGGCGGGATTGCGTCCCTGCTCCTGCGCGATTTTCAACGCGGCGATGAGCTGGCGGCGTCCGAAAGTGGTGCGGCCGCCGTCATAGGCAAGCGTCGCCAGCGCCTCGAAGATGTTGAACGTTCCGGTGTTCTGTCCGTAATTGCTTTCGAGGCCCCAGATCGCCGCCAGCACTTCGCGCTTCACGCCATAGGAATTTTGCAGCCGCGAAAACAGCGCTTCGTTGGCGGCGATCATCTCCCGCCCCTTGACGATGCGCGTGTTCGACACCGCGCCGGCAAGATAATCCCACACCGGACGGACGAATTCGGGCTGGCGCTCGTTCAGCTCCTGCACGCGCGTGTTGACGTCGATATTGGCAATCGCGCTGTCATAGGTTTGCGCGTTGATACCCGCCCGCAAGGCATCGTCGCGGAATGCGCTGAGAAAGGCGCGGAAGCGCGTCTCTTGTTCTTGCGTGGCCGCCGCATGCGCATATCCCATTGCGGCCGCAAACAGTGCGGCGGCGGTCAGGATCGCGCGGTGGCGGACTTTCATCAGAACCGATTCCCCGGCGCATTACCGGCCACAAGAGTCATCAGATGCGCGGCCATGAGCAGGATCACCACAATGCATACCAATTGTACGACGTGATAATTTATGAAGCGTACTTTCAGCGGCTCGGCGGGCTTCTTCGCCCGTATGGTGGCAAATCCGAAAAGCCCCATGGTCAGTGCGACAATGATAAGCGTAACCGGCAAATTGAGTTCCATTCCCCTCCCCCTTGGCCGTCGTTAACGGCGCGCTGCGGCCGCGATCAAACCACGGCAGGCGCCGCTTCGGAACGGGGTTTAAGGGTCATTTCGCGATAGCGTGAATCGTGAGGTTCCGTGGCCACTTTCCAGGCCTCCAAGAAGGCTCTCTGCGAGGTTGACAGGCTAGCGCCCCCTGAATAGGTTCCGCGCCTTCACAACGCCGGAGCCTTGGCATGAAAGTCCGCAACTCGCTGCGCTCGCTCAAGAAGCGGGACAAGGACTGCCGGATCATCCGGCGCAAAGGCCGCGTCTACGTCATCAACAAGAAGAACCCGCGGTTCAAAGCCCGCCAGGGTTAGACGCCCCCTATCACGCAAGTTTTCCTAAGCGGTGTACTCGCCCTGGCCGGCGAATTTCGTTAGCATGGCCTATGCGCAAGATCGCCCTGACCCTCGCTTTCGTCCTTCCCGTGACCGCCGCCTTGGCTCAGCCCTCGCCGCCTTTGCGGGGACTGCCGCCGGACACGCCCCCCCATAGGAACCTCCAGGCGCCGCCCAAGGCCAACCCGCAGGACGTTCCCGACCTGCAAGTGCTGCCCGACCAGACGCCCGGGGCCACTCCGGGCCAAGAAGGCCAGGCTCAGCCGGGCCGCGGTCCCGCCCCGCGCCAAGCCACCAACCGGCCGGCGCCCAAAGCGCCCGAGACCGAAGATCAATTGCTCGCCCGCCTCGCCAAGGCGCCCGATGACCGCGCGGCGCGTTCCATCGAGCGTGAGTTGCAGGCGCGCTGGGCCCATTCCGAAAGCCCGAGCGCAAACCTTCTCTTGAAGCGCATCGACGATGCGATGGAGAGCAAGGATTACGATACGGCCCGCGAGATCGCCAACAAGCTGACCGACATCGCGCCGAAATTCGCCGCGGCCTGGCATCGCCGCGCCTCGCTCGCTTCGCGCCAAGACGATTATCAGGACGCGCTGACCTCCTTGCGGCAAGCGCTGGCGCTGCAGCCCAAGCATTTCGTCGCGCTCGCCGAACTCGGCAGCATCCTCGAAGAATTCGACGACAAGCCGCGCGCGCTCGAAGCCTATCGCCAGGCCAAAGCGCTCGATCCCCATCTTGACGGGATCGATGAGCGCATCCGCCTGTTGGCCAAGGACGTCGAGGGCCAGGGCATTTGATCGCGCGTCCTTCCGTCATGCGCAAAATGCAAATGTTCTCCGCTTCGCTGTTTTGCCTCATCGCGGGCCTCGCGCCTGCAATGGCGGCGCAAGCTGCCGGCGTCTCCATGGTCGGGATCTGGTACAGCGCCTTTCAGCCCGACGAACCCGGCGTCATGTCGCTGATCGAATTCAAGGACGACGGCACCTTCAGCGAAGAATTCCGCAAATGCGAGAAGGGCGAAGTGGTCGGGGCCTATTTCGAAACCGGCAAATGGTCGCTGAAGGACGGGGTTGAAACCCTCATTGTCGAGATGATCAACGGCGAACGGACGCGCGCGGAAAACATCTATGTCGTCGAGATGCTCACCGAGACCGAGCGCCGCATCAAATTCGAGCAGCAGAATCTCACCTTCACGTCGCGCCGGGTCGCCAAATTCGAGTTCCCCGCTTGCGCCACGGGCACGTAGAACCAATGCGTAAAGTAAGAGTCCTGTTGGCCTGCGCTCTAGCGCTTTTTGCGGCGCATTCCATCGCGGCGCCCGCACCGGCGCCCACGCTGGTCGGCAATTGGTACGGCATCGGCCAACCCAACGATCCCGACGTGTTCTACATCGACTCCTATCGCGCCGACGGCACCTTCAATTCCGAATACCGCAAATGCGTGAAGGGCAAGCTCGACTATCAGCAGACCCAAAGCGGCAAATGGAATTATCGCGGCGGCGTGCTGACGATGAATGCGGACATGATCAACGGCAAGCCGGGCACCTTCGACCATTCCTATACGATCGAAGCGCTCAGCCTCACCGAGTTCCAGGCGCGCCTGCGCGGGCCCGTAGAATATCTCTACGTGCAGAACCGCATTCCGAAATTCGAATTCCCGCCCTGCTATCTCGGCGTCTGACGGGACAGCCTAGCCGCCGCCCGCCTTCTTCGACACATAGGCAACGCGCAGCAGATTGGTCGCGCCGGGAGTCCCCAAAGGAAGTCCCGCCGTGATGACCACGCGGTCGCCGACCTTGGCGAAGCCCTGGCTAAAGGCGATCTGACAGGCCCGCTCGGCAACGTCGTCGAGGTCGTGCGCGTCCTCGGTCTCCACGCAATGAAGGCCCCAAACAAGCGTCAGACGGCGCGCCATCGCCTTGATCGGCGTGAGCGCGAGGATGGGCGCTTCGGGCCGCTCGCGCGCGGCGCGCAAGCCCGTCGATCCGGACTTGGTCCAGCAGACAATGGCGCAGGCCTTGATGGTGTGGGTGACATCATGCACCGCCGCGAGGATGGCGTCGGGCTGGGTCGCCTCCGGCGGCTCGCGCTGCGTCTCCATGATGGTGCGGTAGACGGGATCGCCTTCGACGGCCCGCGCGATACGGTCCATCACGGCGACGGCTTCGGCGGGGTGCGAGCCGGCGGCGGTTTCGGCCGACAGCATGACCGCATCGGCCCCTTCAAACACGGCGGTGGCGACGTCGGAGACTTCGGCGCGCGTGGGCACAGCCGCCGTGATCATCGATTCCAGCATCTGGGTCGCCACCACGACGGGCTTGCCCGCTTTGCGCGCCGAACGGATGATCTCCTTCTGGCGGCCGGGCACTTCTTCCAGCGGCAATTCCACGCCGAGATCGCCGCGCGCCACCATCACCGCATCCGACAACATCATGATCTCGTCGAGCGCAGCCAAGGCGGCGGGTTTTTCAATCTTGGAAAGCACGCCTGCGCGGCCCGCGCAGGCTTTGCGCAATTCCGCCACGTCGTCGGCGCGCTGCACGAAGGAAAGGCCCAGCCAATCGATCGGCAACGACAGCGCGTAATCGAGATCGGCGCGGTCCTTGGGCGTCAGCGCGGGGATCGGCAACATCGTGTCGGGCAGGTTGACGCCCTTGTGGTTCTTGACGAGGCCCCCCTGCACCACATGGGCCTCGATGCGGTCTTCCGAGACGCGCTCGGCGAGGAGGCGCACCTTGCCGTCATCGATCAAGAGATTGCCGCCCGCCTTCAGCGCGGCGAAGATTTCGGGATGCGGGATCGGAAGCTCGCCGGCGGCCGCGACCATTTCGCCGCGCACCAGCGTGATGTGGGAGCCCGTTTCCAGAAATTTCTCGCCGCCTTCCAATTTGCCGAGCCGAAGCTTGGGCCCCTGAAGGTCGACGAGAAGCGAAATGGGCCGCCCGACCTCATCTTCGACGGCGCGCACGGTTTTCACCAGCATCGCCAAATTCGGGTGGCTGGTATGGCTCATATTGATGCGGAAGACGTCCGCGCCAGCGACGAACAGCGCCCTTAGCTGCTCATGGGTGTTGCTGGCCGGGCCGAGAGTGGCGACGATCTTCGTCTTGCGGCTTCTGCGCATAGGGGCGGAACGACTCCGGGCCTCGAATCGTCCTCAATCTGCCAGATTTTCCGTCCAATCGGGTGAATTGCCGGTGTCGACCTGAAAAAAACGCCGCAACTCATGGCCCTGCGCCAAGCAGTCGCGCCTGCCCTTGATGCGGAAGCTCCCGGTCGACACGCAAAAGCTGCGATCGCCGTCCCACGCCCCGCCGACGTCCTGGTGCACGGCATAGAGATAGTAGTAGCGGGCCGGGAGCGGCGGCGTGATCAGTTCGGCGCAGGCCCCCGCGACGATATTCCACCAGCCGACGCTGCCCCACTCGGTGCCATCAAAATAGCCAAGCGCCACCGAAGCGGGATTCGTCGTCTTGTTGCAGACGGAGAATCCGGCATTGGCCGGCGGTGCGGCGACGAAAGCGCCAATCATCACAGCCAGGGCCAGCAAAAGAGGGGTTATGACCTTCCTCATGCGGGCAAAAGTGACGGCCTCGCTCGTCTGCTGTCAACCGGCAGGCGCATTTTGGATTAGAACCGTCCCCATGAACGGCAAAGCCTACGAATCCCACAACGAGTCCGCGGCCGCGAAGCTTCTGTTTCTTTGCGATCACGCCTCCAGCGCGGTACCGGACGAATTGGGCACGCTGGGGCTGGATGATTCCGATTTCGCCCGCCATATCGCCTCCGATCTCGGGGCGGGCGCGCTGACGCGGGATTTATCGGCGCGCTTCGAGGCGCCCGCCATCATCGGGCGCTGGTCACGGCTGGTCGTCGACCTCAACCGGGGGGCCGATGATCCGACCGTGGTGGCAAAGCTCTCCGACGGGCGGATCGTGCCGGGAAACGCCACGCTCGACCGAGCCGGCGTGGAGGACCGCATTGCCCGCTACCACGCGCTCTATCACGAGACTGTGGCGGCGAAGATCACCGAGGCGCTTGCCCGCGGGCTCGTACCCATCATCGTCTCGATGCACAGCTTCACGCCGGTTTGGCGCGGCGTGCAGAGGCCCTGGCATATTGGCGTGTTGTGGGACCGCGACGGACGGCTCGCCCTACCCATGATGGAGCGCTTGCGCCGGGAAAAAGACCTCGTTGTCGGCGACAACGAGCCCTATACGGGCGCGCTCGAAAACGATTGCCTCTACCGCCACGGCACCATGAACGGATTGCCGCATGTTCTGATCGAAGTGCGCCAGGACCTGATCGCGGACCCGGCGGGCGCGCCGAGCAGGGCGGGCATCGAACATTGGGGCGCACGCATCGCGCGCTGTTTAGGCGATGCTTTGCAGGCGATGGGGCCGCCGACTATTCTTGTCTCAAAGACCTAGTTCAGGAGAACGGTCATGGACGAAAAGACGCGCACCGAATTGGAAGCCGCCGCGTTCCGGCGTCTGGTGGGACATTTGCGCACCCGCACCGATGTGCAGAACATCGACATGATGAACATTGCCGGCTTCTGCCGCAATTGCCTCGGCGATTGGTATCGCGAGGCGGCGGCCGATAAGGGCATCACGCTCGAGAAGGACGAAGCGCGCGGCATCATCTACGGCATGCCGCCCGCCGAGTGGAAGCGGAGCTACCAGAAGGACGCGAGCTCCGAAGCCCAGGCTGCCTTCGCCAAGTCCCAGAAGACTCACAGCTAAGAGCGGCGCCGCATCTTCCCATGCGTCATCGCCCGGTTTATCCGGGCGATCCACAGGGTGATTGCGGGGTTGCACAATGGCGAAATCGGGCTTCGCGGCCGGACAGTTGAAATCGCTGATCGAGCGCATCGAGCGGCTGGAAGAGGAAAAAGCCGCGCTCGCCGCCGACATCCGTGAAATCTATGCCGAGGCCAAGGGACACGGCTTCGACGTCAAGATCATGCGCCAAGTGGTGCGCTTGCGGAAACTCGAAACCGCCGACCTGCAAGAGCAGGAAGCAATTCTCGATCTCTATCTTTCGGCGCTCGGAATGCAGAAATAGCGCTTACGCGCTGGCGGCACGCGGCGTTTCGTTGCCGTCTTCCTCGGCATTCTCCAGCCCTTCCATGCCCAATTCCTTGAGCTTGCGGTAGAGCGTGGAACGGCCGATGCCGAGACGGCGCGCCACTTCCGACATCCGTCCGTCATAGCGTCCGATCGCCATGCGGATCAGTTCGGTCTCGATCTCTTCGAGCTTGCGCATCTGCCCGGAAGGATCGGCCGCCGAAATCGTATAGGGCCAGGCCGCGCGGGCCGGCGCGGCGGTGCCCCGCGAAGGCGCCGTGGAAGACGACGCCACGCTCGTATCGTGCGCTTTGCGCTCGTTCGTGGTGACGCCCATCGAAGCTGCGATCTGCGGGAAATCGACGACGTCGAGCAAATCCCCGTCGCACAGCACAACGGCGCGGAAGATCGTGTTTTCGAGCTGGCGCACATTGCCGGGCCACGCATAGGAGCCCAGCAATTCCAGCGCTTCGGCGGTGAAACCGACGACCTGCTTGTTCTCTTCGGCGGAAAAGCGCGCGACGAAATATTGCGCCAGCGCCGGCACGTCCTCGCGCCGTTCGCGCAACGGCGGAATGAACACGGGAAACACGTTCAGCCGGTAATAAAGGTCTTCGCGGAAGCGGCCCTCGCGGGTCAATTCGTTGAGGTCGCGATTTGTCGCCGAGATAATGCGCACATCGACCTTTACGGGGCGCTTGGCGCCGACGGGATCGATCTCGCCTTCCTGCAACGCACGCAAGAGTTTCACTTGCATGTCGAGCCTGAGCTCGCCGATTTCGTCGAGGAACAGCGTGCCGCCATCGGCTTCCTGGAATTTGCCGAGATGCTTGTCTGTCGCGCCGGTGAACGCGCCCTTCTCGTGACCGAACAGGATGCTCTCGATCAGGTTCTCGGGGATCGCACCGCAATTGAGCGTGACGAAGGGTTTGCCGGCGCGGTCCGAACAACCCTGGATGGCGCGCGCGATCAGCTCCTTGCCGACGCCTGATTCGCCTTCGATGAGAATGGGAATGGAAGATGGCGCCGCGCGCTGGCCGAGCCGGATCACCTGGCGCATCGGCGCGCTCTTGGCGATCAGATCGTCGAAGACGAGGCGATTCTGCTGCTTCTTCTTCTTCAGGCGCGTGACTTCGCCCGTCAGCACGCCGAGCTTCAATGCATTCTGGATCGACACTTTGATGCGTTCGGGGGACGCCGGCTTCACCAGGAAGTCGTTAGCGCCCGCGCGCATCGCGTCGACGGCGGCATCGATGCCGCCCTTGGCGCTGAGCACGATGACGGCGAGATCTGGATTGACGGCGCGCAATTTTGTCAGCACTTCGATGCCGTCGATGTCGGGCATCATCAGATCGAGCAACACGAGAGAAATTTGTTCGGCACGCGGGGAAAGCAGAAGGTCGAGCGCGGGCCCGCCGCCGGGCGCGGTCATCGTATTGAGTCCGATGCGAGAAATTGCCGTCTCGAGGAGGCGGCGCTGCACCGGATCGTCATCCACGATCAGAATCGTCTGCGTCATTCACGGGCCTATCGATTAGCGGCCCGCATCCTCGCCCCATAAAGGTAAAGTTGGGTTTAATCGTCCCGAAACGCTTCAAGAAATGATTGAATAATTAACAAAGTCCGAGTGTGATTTGCCGCAAATGAGTCTTTCCAGCCGATCCAAGGAATATTGGAATTTCTTCATTGGCGAGTGCAGCCGCCAGAAGGCGCCGCTCTATGGGCTTCTGACGGAAGGCATCAAAAACGACCCCTATCTTTCAGCACTCACGGCGCGGGCACGCCCAGGCCAGCCCATGGCCAATCTTATCCTCGGGGCCGTTCACTATTTGTTGCTGCGGGGGGCGGAACATCCTTTACGGGCCTATTACCAAACCTTAGGCGGGGATGCCGCCCCCGTGGCAGACCCCTTCCCCATTTTCCGCGATTTCTGCCGTGCCCATGAAAGCGAAATCGGCACGCTGATCGAAACCCGCATCACCAACACCAATGAGGCCGGACGCTCGGCCTATTTGCGCGCCGGCTTTCTCACCATCGCAAGCGAGAGCGGCGAGCCCCTCCATCTGATCGAGCTGGGCCCGAGCGCGGGGCTGAACCTGCATTGGGATCGCTATTTCTACCGCTACCTGATGGGCGGGACGGAGCACCCGGCGGGCGATGAAAATTCGCGCCTGGTCCTGACCACCCAGCTCGAAGGCAAGAACCTGCCGCCCCTTGGCGCGACGCCGCAAATCGGGATGCGCGTCGGCCTTGAACGCGATCCCGTGGACCTCTCGCACATTTCCGCGCGCGACTGGCTGAAGGCGCTGGTCTGGCCCGACCATCCGGCGCGCTTCCAACGGCTCGAACAGGCCCTTGAAGCGACGGCACGGCTTACCCTCGACATAAGAAAAGGCGATGCGCTCGACCTTCTGGCCGATGCGCTGGCCGGAGCGCCCCGGCACGGCGCGCTGACGGTTTTCCACACCCTGACGACCTATCAATTCTCCAAATCCGACCGGGAGGGGCTCGAAAGCATCCTGATGACCGCGAGCCTGTGGCGGCCCATTTGGCGTCTGTCGCTGGAATTTAGCGGCGGCGCCTACCCCTTGAAGCTCACGCGCTATCACGACGGCGCGATAACGACGCGGATCCTGGCCTTGTGCGATCCCCAAGGGGGCGCGATGGAATGGCGCGACGAAAAGTCGCCATAGTCATCGGTGCGCCCACCCGGCAGGCCGCCCTCGCGGCCTTTGTTCCGGGCGGCGCTTTGCTATAGTCGGCGCGCTTTCACGAACCGCTCGCACGAGGGACACATGGCCGACAAATCCCACCACAATTACGACGATCCCAACGCCGGCGGCACCATGGACATTTCCGATCACATCAAGACTTGGGAAGTGTTCTGGGCGGCCTCGAAATGGGGCGTCGTCGGCCTCATCGGCCTCGCGGTCCTTTTGTTCATCTTCCGCACCCATAATGGGATGTACTGATTTTTCCTCTTCTCGGCTCATAGTATCGCCATGATCATTGCGATTCCGAAGGAACGCCGCGCCGGCGAGACGCGCGTGGCTGCGTCCGCGGAGACGGTCAAGAAGCTCAAAGGCCTCGGGCTCGATGTCGTCGTCGAGACCGGCGCGGGCGCTTCCGCGTTCTTCTCCGATGCGGATTACTCGGCGGCGGGCGCAACCATCGCGCCCGATGCCGCCTCCGCGCTGAAGAACGCCGACATCGTGCTGAAAGTGCGCGGCCCCACGGCCGAAGAGATCGGCGCCATGAAGCGCGGCGCCATTCTCGCCGCTTTGCTTTCGCCGGCCACCGAAAAAGAAAATGCGGCGAAGCTCGCCGAAGCGGGCGTCGATGCCTTCGCGATGGAATTCCTGCCGCGCATTTCCCGCGCGCAAGCGATGGACGTGCTTTCCAGCCAAGCCAATCTCGCCGGCTATAAGGCGGTGATCGATGCGGCGGCCCAATTCGGCCGCGCCATGCCGATGATGATGACGGCGGCGGGCACCATCGCGCCGGCGCGCGTGCTCATCATGGGCGTCGGCGTCGCGGGATTGCAGGCGATCGCGACGGCAAAGCGCCTCGGCGCCATCGTGTCGGCCACCGATGTGCGCCCCGCCACCAAGGAACAGGTCGAGAGTCTGGGCGGCACCTTCATCGCCGTGATGGACGACGAATTCAAGAACGCGCAGACCGCCGCCGGTTACGCCAAGGAAATGTCCAAGGAGTATCAGGCGAAACAGGCGGCCCTCATCGCCGAGACCATCAAGAAACAGGACATCGTCATCACCACCGCGCTGATCCCGGGCCGCAAAGCCCCCGTGCTCGTCAGCGAAGAGATGGTCAAGACGATGAAGCCCGGTTCCATCATTGTGGACTTGGCCGCCGAGCAGGGCGGTAATTGCCCGCTCACCGAACCGAACAAGGTTTGCGTCAAGCACGGCGTCACGCTGATGGGCCACACCAATCTGCCGGGACATCTTGCGGTCGACGCTTCCAGCCTCTACGCGCGCAACCTGTTCAATTTCGTCAGCCTGTTCGTCGACAAGAAGACGGGCGCCATCGCTCTCAATTGGGACGACGAGATCATCAAGGGCGCGGGGCTGACGCGCGGCGGCGCTGTCGTGCATCCCGCCTTGAAGGGATAAAGCATGGAAGCGATCGATCCCTTTGTCTTCCGTTTCTCCATCTTCGTGCTGGCGATCTTTGTCGGCTATTTCGTGGTGTGGGGCGTGACGCCGGCCCTGCATACGCCGCTGATGAGCGTCACCAATGCGATTTCCTCCGTTATCGTGGTAGGCGCGTTGATCGCGGTGTCGGTCGCCGCCGTGTCGGACGAATCCTGGCTCTCCAAGGGCCTCGGTTTCGTCGCGCTGATCCTGGCCTCGGTAAACATCTTCGGCGGCTTCTTGGTCACGCAGCGCATGCTCGCGATGTACAAGAAGAAAGAAAAAAAGTGAGGGGCATGCGATGACCGCCAATCTCGCCGCCCTCTCCTATCTCGTCGCCGGAGTGCTGTTCATTCTGGCGCTTCGGGGCCTGGCGTCGCCCGAAACGGCGCGTACCGGCAACCGCCGCGGCATGATCGGCATGACGCTGGCGATCCTCACCACGCTTCTGGTGACAGGCGTGACGGACGCGCTGACCTGGGGACTCATCATCGGCGGCCTCGGCATCGGCGGGGCCATCGGCGCGATCACCGCGCGGCGCATCGCCATGACGCAGATGCCGCAATTGGTGGCTGCGTTCCATAGCCTCGTGGGCCTCGCCGCCGTGCTCGTCGCGGCCGCCGCGTTCTATAGCCCGCAGGCCTACGGCATCGGCGAGCCCGGCGCGATCCACGCGCAGAGCCTTATCGAAATGTCCCTAGGCGTCGCCATCGGCGGGATCACCTTCTCGGGCTCGATCATCGCCTTCGCCAAATTGAACGGCAACATGTCGGGCGCGCCGATCCTTCTGCCCGGGCGGCATTTCCTCAATCTCTTCATCGCCCTCTCGATCATCGGCCTCGTCGTCTATTTCATCGGCGTGCAGGCCCCGTGGATATTCTGGGCGATCACCATTCTTTCCTTCATCATCGGCATCACGCTGATCATTCCCATCGGCGGCGCCGACATGCCGGTCGTCGTCTCGATGCTCAATTCCTATTCGGGATGGGCAGCGGCGGGCATCGGCTTCACGCTGGAGAACACCGCGCTCATCATCACCGGCGCGCTGGTCGGCTCGTCGGGCGCGATCCTCTCCTACATCATGTGCAAGGGGATGAACCGCTCCTTCGTCTCCGTCATCGCGGGCGGCTTCGGCGGCGAGGTCGCGGCGGCGAGCGGCGTGAAGGAAACGCGCCCCGTCAAACAGGGCTCGGCCGAGGACGCCGCTTTCATCATGAAGAATGCGGGCTCCGTCATCATCGTGCCGGGCTATGGCATGGCGGTAGCGCAGGCCCAGCACGCATTGCGCGAAATGTGCGACAAGCTGAAGCACGAAGGCGTCAAGGTCTCCTACGCCATCCATCCCGTCGCGGGCCGCATGCCGGGCCACATGAACGTGCTGCTGGCCGAAGCGAATGTGCCTTATGACGAAGTGTTCGAGCTTGAAGACATCAATTCGCAATTCCCGCAGGCCGATGTCGCCTATGTCATCGGCGCCAATGACGTGACCAATCCGGCCGCCAAGACCAATCCGCAATCGCCGATCTTCGGCATGCCTATCCTCGACGTCGACAGAGCCAAGACCGTCCTCTTCATCAAGCGCGGCATGGGCTCGGGCTATGCCGGCATCGAGAACGAACTGTTCTTCCGCGACAACACGATGATGCTGTTCGCCGACGCCAAGAAGATGACGGAAGAAATCGTCAAAGCGCTGGGCTAGCGGGCAGGACAAGCTGCCATTATCCTTGCGCCTATGAAAACCCTGACCCATTTCATCGATGGCAAGCCTGTCGCAGGCATCAGCGGCCGCGACGGTCCCGTGTTCGATCCGGCGACCGGCGAAATACAGGCCCGCGTGCCCTTCGCGAACGCCGCGGAATTGCACGTCGCGGTCGCGGCGGCGACAAAGGCCTTTCCCGCCTGGTCTGCGGTCAATCCACAACGCCGCGCCCGCGTGATGTTCAACTTCAAGGCATTGGTCGAACGGGACATGGAATCGCTCGCCCGGCTGATGTCGAGCGAACACGGCAAGGTGGTCGCCGATTCCAAGGGCGACATCCAGCGCGGTCTCGAAGTCGTCGAATTCGCCTGCGGCATCCCGCATCTGACCAAGGGCGAGTACACCGAAGGTGCCGGACCAGGCATCGACGTCTATGCGATACGCCAGCCGCTGGGCGTCGTCGCCGGCATCACGCCGTTCAATTTCCCGGCCATGATCCCGATGTGGATGTTCGCCGTCGCTGTGGCTTGCGGCAATTGCTTCATCCTGAAGCCGAGCGAGAAAGACCCGTCGGTTCCGTTGCGCTTGGCCGAGCTGATGATGGAAGCGGGCGCACCGCCGGGCGTGCTGCAAGTGATCCATGGCGACAAGGAGATCGTCGACGCCATTCTCGATGATCCGGACATCGCCGCGGTCAGCTTCGTCGGCTCGTCGACAATCGCCGAATATGTCTATGCCAAGGGCGCTGCTTCGGGAAAGCGCGTGCAGGCGATGGGCGGCGCCAAGAACCACGCCATCGTCATGCCCGACGCCGATCTCGATGCTTGCGTCAATGAACTGATGGGCGCCGGCTACGGTTCGGCCGGCGAGCGCTGCATGGCGGTCTCCGTCGTGGTGCCGGTCGGCGAGAAGACCGCCGACGCGCTGGTCAAGAAACTCAAAATGCGCGTCGACGGTTTGAAGGTCGGGTTGCCTACGGATGCCGAAGCCGCCTATGGCCCGCTGGTCACGGGGGCGCATCGCGCCAAGGTGCTCGATTACATTGCCATGGGCGTGACCGAAGGGGCCGAACTCGTCGTCGATGGGCGCGGCTTCAAGATGCAGGGCTATGAGAAAGGGTTCTTCCTCGGGCCATCGCTGTTCGACCGCGTAACGCCGGAAATGCGCACCTATAGAGAAGAGATCTTCGGCCCCGTGCTGCAAGTCGCCCGCGCGAAAGATTTCGACGAAGCGCTCGCCCTCCCCTCGAAACACCAATATGGCAATGGCGTCGCCATCTTCACCCGCGATGGGGACGCCGCGCGCGAATTCGCGAGCCGCGTCAATGTCGGCATGGTCGGGATCAACGTGCCCATTCCGGTGCCGCTTGCCTATTATTCCTTCGGCGGCTGGAAACGCTCGGCCTTCGGCGACATAAACCAGCACGGCCCCGACGGCGTGCGCTTCTACACCAAGCTGAAGACGATCACCGCGCGCTGGCCGAAGGGACCGCGTGATTCCGACTTCATCATGCCGACGATGCGCTGAGGCGAATGAGCCTCGTCATCGCCCGCGCAAGGATCGAGGCGGTTCCCGAAGCCGATGCGCTGATCCGCGAGGCCGCCGATTGGTTGAATGGGCGCGGGCTGACCCTGTGGGGGCCGGAAGAACTCTCCTATGACGATCTGGTCGCGGTGGCGCGGGCGGGCGGACTCGTGCTTGCGCGGGTTAACAGCGAAGCCGTCGCCTGCATGTACCTGCACAATGAAGACCGACTGTTCTGGCCCGAATGCGCAACCGGCGAAGCCTTCTACATCCACCGCCTCGCGGTGAAACGAAACTTCGCCGGCCGCGGTTTCGCCCGCGCCATGCTTGACTGGGCCGATGCGGAAACGCGCGCGCAGAGACGAAAATTCGTCCGGCTCGATTGCGAGCCGCGTCCGAAGCTCATGGCGCTTTATCGCGATGCCGGATTCGCCCCCGTCGATCCCGGCCCCGTCGAAGTGACCGGCCATTGGGTTATCCGCCAGGAAAAACGCGTCTGAGCGCAAAATAAAAGGCCGCCGAAACCGGCGGCCTTTTATGCCTCTTCCCTAACCTGTCAGCGCGGCAACAGACCTTCGCGCTGCAGGCGTTTCCTCTGAAGCTTGCGATAGCGACGGATCGCTTCGGCCCGTTCGCGGGCGCGTTTTTCGCTAGGTTTTTCGTAATGGCCCCGGAGCTTCATCTCGCGGAAGATGCCTTCCCGCTGCATCTTCTTTTTCAGCGCTTTGAGCGCTTGGTCGATATTGTTGTCGCGAACGATGATCTGCAAGCGAGGCTCCTTGTTAATTCAGGCCGGGCTTCCTATCAGACGGCCGGAACCCTGTCTACCGGCGGTTGACGGGGACCCGCGCAAACGGCAAGCAAAAGACGCTTTAACGGCGGAAACGTTCCGGAGGGACCCATGCGTACGAAATCGGTACTGACCAATGCGGATGCACAGAAAATCATGGCGGCGGCCAAGGCCGAAGCGGGCAAGCAGAAGTGGAACGTCACCATCGCGGTCGTGGACGATGCGGGGCTCCTCCTGATGCTGGAACGCGGGGACGGCGCCCGGCCCCAGACCGCCCAGGTGGCGACGCTGAAGGCCCGCTCGGCCGCTGTGACCCACCGCTCCGGCAAGGTCTGGGAGGATACGGTCAAGCAGCGCCCCGGCATGGTGAACTTCCCCGACGCCTTCGCCGTCCAAGGTGGGGTGGCCATCACCTATCAGGGGGAAATCATCGGGGCGGTGGGGGTTTCAGGCGTCCAAAGCCATGAGGACGAACAGGTCGCGCTGGCGGGCATTGCCGCGCTGGGCCTCTGAGACCATATTTCGCCCATGGCCATTTTGAAGATCGCCCGCATGGGCCATCCGGTGCTGGCGCGCCGGGCCGATCCCGTCTCCGACCCACGGTCGCCCGAGATCAAGCGCCTCGTCGCCGACATGATCGAGACGATGCAGGACGCCAATGGCGCCGGGCTCGCCGCGCCCCAGGTGCATGTGCCGTTGCGCGTCGTCGTGTTCCAGGCCCCCATCAGCCGTTCGGACGGGCTCGAGGACGAGGAAGCCTATGACCACGCCGCCCCGCTGACCGTGCTGATCAATCCGGCCATCGAGATGCTGGACCCGGCGCCCGAGGGCGGCTGGGAAGGCTGTCTCTCGGTGCCCGGCTTGCGCGGCTGGGTCGAGCGCGCAACGCATATCCGCTATGCCGGCTACGATACCGAAGGGCGCCGCATCGTGCGCGAGGCTAAGGGCTTCCATGCCCGGGTCGTGCAGCACGAATGCGACCATCTCGACGGCGTGCTGTACCCTGCGCGCATGCGCGACATGTCGAAACTGATCTTCGAGAGCGAAATCTCCCACTGGCTCGCCAAGCAGAAGGCGGAAGACGCTGCAGAATGAGCAACGAGAATCGCGACCGCATTCTCGCCGAGGCGCTTCCTCTCATCGCCGAATCCGGATTTTCCGACGCGACGATTGCGGCCGCAGCCGAACGCGCGCGCATCGGCAAGCGCGAGGCGATGGACGCGTTTCCCAAGGGCGCGGAGAGTCTGGTCGAAGCCTTCTCCCATTGGGCGGACGACCGCATGGTGGCGCGCATGGCGGTGGATCCCGCGACGCGCATGACCGAGCGAGTCACCCATGCGGTGCGCGCGCGGATCGAGGCGATGGTTCCCCACCGCGAAGCGGCGCGCCGCGCCGCCGCATTCCTCGCGCTGCCGCAACATGCGGCGCGTGGCGCCCGTCTAATGGCCAAGAGCGTCGATGCGATGTGGCGTGCGGCGGGCGATAAAGCCAGCGATTTTTCCTATTACACCAAACGTGCGCTGCTGGGCGGCGTCTATGGCGCGACCTTCCTCTATTGGCTTTCCGATTCCAGCGACGGCAACGAAGCGAGTTGGGCCTTTCTGGACGCCCGCATCGGCGACGTCATGCAAATCGGGAAATTCCAAAATACCGCCCGCGAGGCCTTGGCGAAATTCCCCGATCCGTTCGGGATTTTTGCAAGTTTACGCGGCGGTGAGCGTTGAGCCGCTGATGGGAGGGCAGATGATCCGGGTATTTATTGCGGCCGTCATGGCGCTGTTCGTTACCGGGCCGGCCCTCGCACAGGCGCAGCCCGCCGACACCGTTCAGCGCATCATGGAAAGCGCGAAATACCGCGACGCCGTCGCTTACCTTTCCAACGACCATGAACGCATCGTCGCCGAGTGGATCCGCTTGACCGAAATTCCGGCGCCGCCCTTCAAGGAAGCGACACGGGCGCGGGCCTATTCCGAACTGATGCGGCAATACGGTCTTTCCGACGTCCACATCGACGAGGAAGGCAACGCCATCGGCTTGCGAAAGGGGAGCGGGGGACCGCTCATCGCCGTCAGCGCGCATCTCGATACG
>SHWE01000037.1 GCA_009693985.1 Alphaproteobacteria bacterium
ACCGGGATAAGCTTTTTTTCCGTCATGGATGAGTTTTAAGCGGCCCGTCCGCCCTCGCGCAACCCCGTTCGGAGGTGCTAAGAACCCCGCCATGAAAGAGCTTCGGGACGCCTATATTTGCGATGCCGTGCGCACGCCCATCGGGCGGTTCGGGGGCGTGCTTGCCCATGTGCGCACCGACGATCTGGCCGCTATGCCCCTGATGGCGCTGATGGCGCGCAACACGGATGCCGATTGGGGCGCGCTCGACGAGGTCATCCTCGGCTGCGCCAATCAGGCGGGCGAGGACAACCGCAATGTCGCGCGCATGGCGGCGCTGCTGGCGGAACTGCCCGAAAGCGTGCCGGGCGCCACCATCAACCGTTTGTGCGCCTCCGGGCTCGACGCGGTGGGAACGGCGGCACGGGCGATCCGCAGCGGCGAAGTGGACTTCGTTATCGCGGGCGGTGTCGAGTCGATGACGCGCGCGCCTTTGGTGATGGCGAAGGCCGAGACGGCGTTTCAGCGCTCGGCGGAAGTTTTCGACACCACTATCGGCTGGCGCTTCGTCAACCCGATCATGAAGGCTCAATATGGCGCCGACGCGATGCCGGAGACGGCGGAGAACGTCGCCCAGGAACATGGCATCGGGCGTGAAGATCAGGACAAATTCGCTTGCCGCAGCCAGGAGCAGGCAGGGCGCGCGATGGAGCGCGGTTTCTTCGCCGAGGAAATCGTCCGCGTGCATGCGAAGGATGCCAAAGGCAAAACCACGACGGTCGAACGCGACGAACATCCGCGGCCCCAAACGACGCTGGAAGATCTGGCGAAATTGCGCGCGCCCTTCCGCGATCCCGGCACGGTGACGGCGGGCAATGCCTCCGGCGTCAATGACGGCGCCGCGGCGATCATCCTCGCTTCCGAAGCCGCATTGAAGAAACATGGCTTGCGCCCGCGCGCCCGCGTGCTCGGCATGGCGACGGCGGGCGTGCCGCCCCGCATGATGGGCATCGGGCCGGTGCCTGCGACGGAGAAGCTGATGGCGCGGCTGCATCTGAAGATTTCGGATTTCGACACGATCGAATTGAACGAAGCCTTCGCGGCGCAAGCGCTCGCGGTGTTGCGCGGGCTCGGACTTGCCGATGACGATGCGCGGGTGAACCCCAATGGCGGCGCGATTGCGTTGGGGCATCCGCTCGGCATGAGCGGTGCGCGCCTGGTGCTGACGGCGGTGCATCAATTGCAGAAGACGGGCGGCAGGCGCGCGTTGGCGACGTTGTGTGTCGGCGTCGGACAGGGCGTCAGTCTCGCCCTCGAGCGGGTGTGACGCCGCCGCTCAGCGCGGCGGGAATACGATTTTTGAAATGTATTGGATTTCCGACGGCTTGCCGTTGATCGTCGCGGGTGTGTATTTCCAGCGCCTCTTCACCATCGTGCAGGCGGCATCGTCGAGGCGCGGATTGCCGCTGCGCCGAGAACGTCAACAATTTCCTCAACGAAGTCGTGCGTCCGGTCCCGCAGGCGGAGCGGCCGGATTTTTGAATCAGTCCGCCGCCAGATCGTAGCGGTCGATCACGCTCGGATGCGTCAGCTTCGCGTGCAGCGTCAGCAATATGAGACGTGCATCCAATCCCTGGCCCGCTTCGATGGCGCGCTCCATGCGCTGTTCCACCGCTTCGGTCCGCTCCGCGCCATTGTTTAGTGCGAATTCCTGCGGGCCGAGCGCGCAATAGGCGATCAGCTCCGCCGCCTCGGCCACTTCATCGGACGCGCCGCTTCGCGCTTGCTTGAGCTGTTTGGCTGTCGCGATCTTCACTGCGTCGGCGACGATGCGTGGATGCAAGCCGGCGGCGCGGAACGCGCGGTCGAGGCGCTGTATCTCTTGCGAGCGGCCGAAAATTCCGAAAAGACCGAGCATGCGCGCGAGTCTAGCACAACGCGGCTGGCCTGCGCTTACTGCTGCTGTTGTTGCTGCTGCTGGTAATAGTTCTCGGCATTGGTGGGCCGCATGTCGTTGCTGGCGCCTATCGGCCGCGCCACGCGCAGGAATTCCTCGTGCCGCACGGGTGCGGCTGTCGGCTCCATCGTCACCGCCACCGCAAGCTCGCTTTCGGCATCGCCCTTGAAGGTGCCGCGCGTCGGCGGCACATCGGCATAATCGCGCCCCGCCGCTGCGCGCAAATGGCGCTCGCTGGCAAGGATGTTGTTGGTGGGATCGAAGCCTATCCAGCCCATGCTCGGCAGATACGCCTCGACCCAGGCATGGGTCGCATCCTCGCCCGAGCGGTTCTTGTCCTGGCGGCGATGATAGAGATAGCCCGACACATAGCGCGCCGGCACGCCCCAGGAACGCGCGATGGCGATCATGATATGCGCGAAATCCTGGCAGACGCCGCGTTTCTCGCCCAGCGCCTTGTCGATGGGCGAATGGACCTCGGTGACGCCCACTTCGTAATCGAAGGCGGCATAGATGATCTCATTGAGCTGCTTAAGGGCCGTCAAGGGATCGCCCTTGGGCTTTTCCAGCCCATGCGCCTCGATGAAATTCTGAAGCTGGGCCGAGCCCGTCGCGAATGTCGATTCGCCGAGGAAATCGTAATGTTCGGCGGTGAGGTTGAAGGAATTGTAGCGCTGCCATTCGAGCGAATCCGCGGCGTCAGGGAGCGGCGGCAGGTCCTTCACCTCGATGACCGACTGTGCCTCGATGCGAAGCTCCCAATGCTCGCGCAGCACGTTGAAATAATAGACGGCGTTGCCGAAATGGTCCGTATACGCATAAAGTTGCGCGCGCGGGTTGGTGACGATCTGATAATTGCGCAAGCTCTGATGCAGCTCCGAGCGCGGCGATGCGCTGCTTCAGCCCCGCTTCGATGCGCGCCCACTCGGCGGCGGCGACGATGCGCGGCAGTAGATCGGTCGGGATGATCCGCTCGGTCGACTGATTGTCGCCATAGACGGTGAAGGTGATGCCCTGATGCAGGAAGGATTGCTCGCAGGCGTGCTGACGGCGGCGCAATTCGTCGGGCGAAAGATCGGCGATCCGTTCATGCAACGGCATATAGGACGGCAGGATGCTGCCGTCTGGCGCGAACATCTCGTCATAGGAAGCGCCGAGCCAATAGCGGGAATAGGGGCCGTCCTGGCCGGCTTTGGCTTGCGCGGGCGCCGCCGCCCGAAGGCGCGCGATTTCCTCCGCGGGCGCGAAACCGTCATGCTGCATGTGCGAAATGGAACGTTACGGCAGCGCTTGGGTCAAGCGGCTTTGTGACGCTGCCATGTTGCGGCCGGGAGCGATCCGACAACAAATTGATAGATATGAGCTATTATCTAAGGCGCGATACTGGCGACGATCGTCTGGTCGAGCTTCTCGTAGTCCCCATAGCCGATGGCGTCGTACAGCTCTTTGCGCGTTTGCATGCGCGAAAGCATGTTGTGGGTGCCGCCGTCGCGCACAATCGCGGCGTAAAGCTCCTCCTGGGCCTTGGCGGCGACGCGCATCGCGCTCGCCGGCCAGATCACCATGCGGTAGCCCATGCTCTCGAATTCGGACGCGGTGAACACCGGCGTGCGGCCGAACTCCGTCATGTTGCAGAGAAGCGGCGCCTTCACGCGTTGCGCGAAGGTGCGGAACATTTCCGCACTCGTCAGCGCTTCGGGGAAAATCGCGTCGGCCCCCGCTTCGAGATAGAGCTTGGCGCGCGCCACGGCGCCGTCCATGCCTTCGGAATCGGCGGCATCGGTACGCGCGATGATATAGAGATCGCGCCGCGCTCTGACGGCGGCGGCGATCTTGGCGGCGGCTTCGCGCGCGTCGGCGAGTTTCTTGTCGTTCAGATGGCCGCATTTTTTGGGGAGAATTTGGTCTTCGATGTGGACGGCCGCCGCGCCCGCATCCTCGAAGCTCCGCACCATGTGCATCGTGTTGAGCGCTTCGCCATGGCCGGTGTCGCCATCGACCAGCACGGGCAGGGCGCTGGCGCGCGCCACCTGGCGGATGAAGAAGCAGCATTCCTCCACCGTGATGATGCCGAGATCGGGCATGCCCATCGTGCCCGTCATCGCGCTGCCGCCGACATAGACGGCTTCGAAGCCGGCGCGCTTGGCCAGCAGCGAGGCCATGCCGGTATGGGCGCCGGGGATTTGCAGGATGTTCGGCCGCGCCAGAAGTTCGCGGAAACGCGCCCCGGCAGATTGCTTGGGCAGATCGGCGCCGACAAGAAACGGCATGGGAAACTCCTAATCTTCAAACGGAATAGAGATCGACATAATCCTTGACCGCCATGCGTTCCAGCCGGGCCTGATCCAGCGACGCCTGAAGGATGGCGTTCTGTTGCGGGGCGGCAAAGCGGCGCGCCAGATTGGTACGGAATTTTGTTTCCAGGAGCGGAATGCCTTCGGCGCGGCGGCGGCGGTGACCGATGGGATATTCCACCATTATTTCGGGAAGCGCGGTGCCGTCTTTCAGACGCACGCTCAGCGCATTGGCGATCGAGCGCTTTTCGGGATCGTGGTAGTCGCGGGTGAATTGCTTGTCCTCGACGCAGGAAATGCGCGCGCGCAACGCATCGATGCGTAAGTCGGCGGCGATGTCGTCCTCGTAATCCTTGGCCGTCAGCCGTCCGAAGATCAGCGGCACCGCCACCATATATTGGATGCAATGGTCGCGGTCGGCCGGGTTCGCGAGCGGTCCCTTCTTGTCGATGATGCGGATGGCCGCTTCATGGGTGCGGATGTCGACGCTCTCGATCTCCTCGGCCGAACGCCCCATCTCGTGCAAAAGCCGGTGTAGGGTCATCGCGGCTTCCACGGCGGTTTGGGAATGGAATTCCGCCGGGAAGGAAATCTTGAAGAGGATGTTCTCCATCACATAGGAACCGTAGGCGCGCTGGAACGCGAAGGGCTTGCTCTTGAACAGCACGTCGTAAAAGCCCCAGAGCGGCGCCGAAAGCGCGGAAGGATAGCCCATCTCGCCCGCTTGCGTGATGAGCGCGAGCTTCACGCCGCGCGCGGTGGCGTCCCCCGCCGCCCAGCTCTTGCGCGAGCCGGTATTGGGCGCGTGGCGATAGGTGCGCAACGCTTGCCCATCGACAAAGGCCTGGCTCAGCGCATCGACGATGGCATCGCGCTTCAATCCCAGCAGCTGCGAGACCACGGCGGTGGTCGCCACTTTGACCAGGATCACATGATCCAGTCCGACCCGGTTGAAGGAATTTTCCAGCGCGATGACGCCCTGGATCTCATGCGCCTTGATCATGGCGGTGAGCACGTCGCGCATGGTGAGGGCCGCGCCATTGCGCGAAAGATAATCGGCGACGGCGAGGATGCCGCCGAGATTGTCGGACGGATGGCCCCATTCGGCCGCCAGCCAGGTGTCGTTGAAATCGAGCCAACGCACCATGGTGCCGATGTTGAAAGCGGCCTGAACCGGATCGAGCTGGAATTTCGTCCCCGGCACCTTGGCGCCGTTCGCAAGGTTTGCGCCCGGCACCACCGGGCCGAGCAGCTTGGTGCAGGCGCTATAATCCAGAGCCTCCAGCCCGCAGCCGAGCGTATCGATCAGGCAATTGCGCGCGGTCTCGTAGGCAAGCGCGCTGCCGGTCCCACTGCCCAGAACATAATCGGCGATGTCGACCAGCACGGAATCGGGTTTCGGACGCGCGGCATCGAAATGAGAAGACATCAGCGGCGCTCGTCCAGCGGCACGAACACGCGGTTCTCCGGGCCCACATAATTCGCCGTCGGACGGATGATCTTGTTGTCGAGGCGCTGCTCGATGATGTGGGCGCTCCAGCCCGAAATGCGCGACATCACGAAAAGGGGCGTGAACATCGCCGTCGGCCAGCCCAGCAGATGATAGGAGATGGCGCTGTACCAATCGAGATTGGCGAACATCTTCTTGGCCTCCCACATCACGTTCTCGATGCGCTCGGCGATGTCGAACAGCATCATGGAGCCCGATTCCTGGAAGAGGCGGCGCGCCACGTCGCGGATGATCTTGTTGCGCGGATCGGCCACCGTATAGACGGGATGGCCGAAGCCGATGATGACCTCCTTGGCGGCGAGGCGCTTTCTGATGTCGGCTTGCGCCTCGTCGGGATTGGCGTAGCGCCTCTGGATTTCGAATGAGACCTCATTGGCGCCGCCATGCTTGGGCCCGCGCAAGGCGCCGATGCCCCCGACGATCGCCGAATAGAAATCGGCGCCGGTGCCGGCGATGACGCGCGCGGCGAAGGTGGAGGCGTTGAATTCGTGCTCCGCATAAAGGATCAGCGAGGTGTGCATCGCGCGCACCCAGGAATCGGACGGTGGCGTACCATGCAGCAGATGAAGCGCGTGCGCGCCGATGGAATCATCCTCCGTCTCCACCGCGATGCGTGTTCCGCTGGTCACGAAATGGTGCCAATAAAGCAGCATCGAAGGAGAGACGGCGAGCAGCCGGTCGGCGATGGTCCGTGCGCCGGCAATGCTGTGATCTTCCTTTTCGGGCAACGCGCAGCCGAGCGCGGACGTTCCGGTGCGCATCACATCCATCGGATGCGTCGTTGCGGGCAGCGCTTCGAGCGCCGTCTTCACCGCATCGGGCAATCCCCGCAGGGATTTCAGCTTCGCCTTGTAGGCGGCGAGTTCGCTCCGATTGGGGAAACTCTCATGCACCAGAAGATGGGCGATCTCTTCGAACTCGCAGCGTTCCGCGATGTCGAGTATGTCGTAGCCGCGATAATGCAGGTCGTTGCCGGTCCGCCCCACGGTGCACAGCGCCGTGTTGCCGGCGACGACGCCCGAAAGCGCGACCGATTTTTTCGGCTTGAAACCGGCTTGCGGCGTGTCGTTCACAGCTACATCCCCCCGAATGGTGCGGCAATCCTAACGGCACCTACGATGATGGGTAGGGGGCGTCTCCACCGGGGCGCATCTCTAAACCGGAAATGACAGTTAATACACTGATTAACATATAGAATATTGATTCAATCGGCGCCGCGCAAACCCCTTCTACCTTGCTTGCATCGGGTCCATCCGCTAGGAGGGCCGAACATGTCGCAAACCGCTTCCCTGCCGCGAGCCGCCGCCCAACATGAGGCGGCCGCCCGCGCGCGCGCCGAAGCGCCCGAACTCTCCATCATCATCCCGACCTACAAGGAAAGCGGCAATGTCGCGCTCGTCGTGCAGCGGCTGGAGGCGACGCTCGAAGGGTTGAACTGGGAAGCCATCTTTGTCGACGACGATTCGCCCGACGGCACGGCGTCCTCCGTCAAGACAATCGCGGCGTCGGATACGCGCGTGCGCTGTTTGCGCCGGGTCATTCGTCGCGGCCTTGCCGGCGCCTGCATCGAAGGGATGCTCGCCTCTTCCGCGCCCTATGTCGCGGTGATGGATGCCGATCTTCAGCATGACGAACGCCTGCTGCCGAAGATGCTCGCCATCCTCAAGCAGGGCCAATCCGACATGGTGGTGGGAAGCCGTTACGTCGCCGGGGGCAGCGCCGAAGGCCTGTCGAAGACGCGCGGCGCCATGAGCCGCGTGGCGACATCCATCGCGCACAGATGGACCACTGTGCGGCTGACCGATCCGATGAGCGGGTTCTTCATGATGCGGCGGGACAAATTCGATCCGCTGGCCGCATCCTTGTCGACCCAGGGTTTCAAGATATTGCTCGACATCGTCATCACCGCGAACGGCAAATTGCGGATCGTGGAGGAACCCTATGTCTTCGGCACGCGCCAGCACGGCCAGAGCAAGCTCGACGCACAGGTCGGTCTCGATTTTCTCGGCTTTCTGTTGACAAAGCTGACGGGCGGCGCGGTGACGCCGCGCTTTTTCTCCTTCGCGCTGGTGGGAACGATCGGACTCGGCGTGCATCTCATCGCGTTGCGGGCGGGACTGATCGGCCTCGCTTTGCCATTCGTCTATGCGCAGATCTTGGCGACGATGGTTGCCATGACGGGCAATTTCTTCCTCAACAATCAGCTCACCTATCGCGACAAGCGCCTGACCGGTTGGTCCGCGGGCCGGGGTCTGTTGAGCTTCTACGCGGTGAGCGCGGTCGGTGCCCTCACCAATGTGGGCGCGGCGTCCTGGCTCTATGCCTATGAGCCGGTGTGGTGGCTGGCGGGCATCGCCGGCGCGCTGGTGGGCGCGGTATGGAATTACGCGCTGTCGAACGTCCTTGTGTGGCGCGTGAAGTGACATCGCTTTCGGATCGCGCGCGCGTTCTGCTCATCTTTACGGTTGGCCTTATCGTTTTGCGCGGGATCGTCGCGTTCGTCACGCCGCTCTCCTATGACGAAACCTATTACTGGCTGTGGTCGAAACATCTGGCGGCGGGCTATTTCGATCATCCGCCGGCCATCGCGTTCGTCATCCGCGCCGGCACCGCGCTTCTCGGCGACACGAGCGCGGGCGTGCGCGCAGGCGCGCTGGTTCTTTCGGCCGCCGCGACATGGGCGGTGTGGCGCACGGCCGCGATCCTTCTGAAAAACGATTCCGCCGCGGCGCTTGCCGCTTTGTTCTTCAATCTGATGCCGATGATCGGCGTCGAATCGCTCGTCGCCACGCCGGACGCGCCTGAGATCGCGTCGGCCGCTTTCGTGCTGCTGTTTCTTGCAAAGGTCGCCGAAATGGGACGCGGCGAATGGTGGATCGCGGCAGGCATCGCCGCCGGCTGCGCGCTGCTGTCGAAATATACCGGCTTCTTCCTCGGCGGCGGCATTCTCGTATGGCTCGTGCTGGCCAAACGCGAGCGGCGCTGGTTCCTCTCCTTCTGGCCCTATCTCGGCTGCGCAATCGCGCTGCTCATCTTCGTCCCCGTCGTCCTATGGAATGCCGAGCACGATTGGATTTCCTTCGCCCGGCAATTCGGCCGCGTCACCACGGGCGGTTTGACCTTACGTTTTCTGGGCGAGTTCCTCGGCACCCAATTGGGCTTGGCGACGCCCTTCATCGCCATCCTTGGCGTCGCGGGTTTCGTCTTCATCTTGCGCACGCGCGATAGGTGCTTCGAAAATCTGACGCTGATCGCCGCCATCATGGTGCCGGGAATCGCCTATTTTCTAGGCCATTCGCTGCATGCCAGCGTGCAGGGCAATTGGCCGTCCTTCCTATACCCTTCGCTCGCCATCGCGGCGGTGGCGTCGTCGTCGTTCGCTGCTGGCGTCGTCGTCAGGATTTCATCGCGCCTTGCGGTGCCGGTCGCTGCGATGATGACGGCACTCGTCTATGCCCAGGCGCTTTGGGGCATCGTCCCCTTGCCGCGCGATCCCGCCGCGCGTCTTCTGGCCTTCGGATTTCAACCTGTCGCCACGGAGATCGAAAAAATGCGCGCCGAGACCGGCGCCGCCGCGATCCTCACCACGGGCTACGCGCCGACCGGCTGGCTCGCCTTCTATCTGCCGACCCATCCGCCAATCATCCAGATGAACGAGCGCGAACGCTGGCTGAACGAGCCCGTGCCCCCGCTGGAAATGTTCGCCGGCCCGCTGCTTTACGTCACTGACGTTCGCAACGACAAATCGGCCGAGATGGCGGCGAAGTTCACGCGGGTCGAGCCGCTGGCGCGCATCGCGCGCCGCGTCAATGGTTATGTGATGGAGGAATATGCCGTCTACCGCGTCGAAAGTTTGCGCGGCGAGCCCTTCAATTAAGGGACATAAAACCGGGCGCTGATCTGGAACTGATTCTCGTCCGCCTTGGCCGAATCCGGGACCAACGTCCGATAGGTGCGCGTGCTTCTGACGCGCAAATATTCCCCGGTGATGCGCAGCCAATCGTTCGGCAGATAGTTCACCGCGAAGGTCAGACCGCTGCCGTGTTCGCTCATGTAATTGCCGCGCGGGTTGTACTCCGCGGTCTGGAACCATTCAGCGCGCCCGGCGATGCGCCAAGATTCGCTCACATTCCAACCCGCCAGCAGATAGGCGGATTCGAAATTCGTCTCGCTGAAGAAGGTGGCGCTCGGCCAGAAGAACGTCTCGCCGGCCATGCTTTGGGCCAGCAGCGTGACGGGGCCGATATTGGTGCGCAGGCCGACATTCCAGAAGCGCGTGCGCCAGGGGGTCTGCTTGCCGACGGCGCGCGGATCGGCTTCGTTGTTGTAGAACATGAAGTCCAGGCGCCCGATATTGGCCTCGTCCCAGGCGGCGCCGGCATACCAGCCGGCGCGGCCGTCGACCTCGATGAATTCCTCGGTGTAGTAGGGAATCGCCCGCCGCCGCGCGCGGGCATAGGCGTTGGGGAGCCTCGGCTTGTCGCCCAGCGCCGTGATGCGGTCATGGATGGCCCAGCCGCGATCCGCGAGCAGGATGCCGGTGGGATCGTTCCAGCCATAGACCGCGGCATAGGCCGAGATCGTGCGCCGCCTAGTACCCGCCGCTGTGGGATCGCGTCGCCGGACGTGGCGCCGAGATTTTCAGCGTCACCGGCAGGATCGCATCCTGGGCGTTGACGACCACGGGCGTGGGCGCGGCCGGCCGGCCGCCCGATATTTTGGGATGCCAGACCTGCATCTGGTAATTGCCGGGCGGCAGATCGACCGCGACGGTTCCATTGGCGGAAGAAAGGGCGGTCCACGGGCTTTCGGCCACGAAGACATAGGCGATCATATGATCGTGAATGTTGCAGCCGAGCGCGGCGATTCCCGCATTGTCGAACGGGATGGGCGAGGAGTCCTGGCCGCGCGCCAGCGTGATTTCGAACTGTTTCACCGTCGAGAAGGAATAGACCTGATGTGTCGTCTGGTCGTTGTTCTCGAAGACGATGCGGCCGCCCTTGGGAACGATCGTCACCAGGGGGAGGAAGGTTTCATTGCGCTGGTCGATCTTTTTTTCCCCGGCCAGCCGCGAAGATGGCTCGGGCATCGAGGTTTTTATTTGCGGCACGAGAGTGACCACCGCATTCTCGACGGCGCGGCCGTTCTGATCGGAGACAGTCACCGTAAATGTGGGGGCCTCCGCCGATCCATAGATCGCAAGCAGCAGAGCAGCGCCAAGTGCTGAATACTCTCTCCCCATGGGCGCTAACGGTAGTTGAGATTGGTTACCGAACGCTTGGGATTGCCTTAAGAAAGGCTGAAATTCCAAGGGAACTTCGTTTGTACAAAGGGAGTTTGCAGAAATCGCGAAGGGTTTATTGTCGCGCGTTAGTATCGGTGGACGACATTTTCTCGTTCTGTGCTTAGGCGGTCAGCGCGGCCGACAGAAACGGCAGGCTGCGGTCCATCCGATAGTCGATGGCGGAATGGTCGTCGCTGAATTCTTCGTAAATATGCGGCACTGCGTGCCGGATAAGCGCGCGTTTCATGCGCCGCGCTCCATAGAGCAGATTGTATTGGTCGATATCGCCGCAATCGAGGTAGAGCGCTTTCAGCTTCTTCAGGCCGCCCGCGTGGGTTTCAACGAGGGTCAGCGGGTCCCATTTGAGCCAATTCGCCCAGCGATCCGGAATGATCTCGCAGGTCTCGGGATCGACGGGGAGTCGCACCCCCATGAAGGCGCTGGTATCGGGGTCATAGGTCGCGCACATGGCGAGAACCATCAGCACATGGGTGTCGTCGTCCTTGATTTTGTCCTTGGCGAAGAAGGATTCGAGCCAGGGCTTTATGCCACCGGCCTTGGCCAGCGCCCTTAAAGTTCGCGGCATGTCCATCAATTGCAGCAGCTCCCAGCCCATGTCGCCGGAATGGCAGGCGGACGCCGACCAGAAATCGGGATGGAGCAGCGCATGCAGAAACGCGCCATAGCCGCCCGAGCTTTTGCCGAAGACACCGCGTTTGCCGGGACCGCCGCAGCCATAGGCCGCTTCCACCGCCGGCACCGCTTCTTCCGTGAGGAAATCGGCCCAGCGGCCCATGATTGCGGAATTGATGTACTGATTGCCGCCGAGCTTGGTGAAGCAATCGGGAAACGCGATCATCGCGGGCACCATCGCGCCCGAGCCGATCAGGCGGTCGGCGCGTTCGGGAACGCTCTCGACGAAATTGCGCCAATTGGTGTGCGACAACCCGCTGCCGGCATAACCGGCGAGGCAGACGAGCAGCGGCAGGTCGCGTCCGCTGACGCCCGGCGGAATGTAGACGTCGATCGCCCGGTGCGGAGAATCGCCGAGGAAATTTCCGATCAGCACTTTGCTGTCGACGGTCAGGCGCCGAACCGTGCCTTCTGGGAGGGAAGAATCGCGTCTCATGTCAGCCTGCCGTAGAATTCGCGCAGCGCGCCGCGCGTGTTGTCCATGCTGTAGCGCGCGGCCGTCGCTGTTCCCGCATTCCGCATCGCTTCCAATTTCTTGTCGCCGGATTCGAGGCCCGTTATGGCGGTGGCGAGGGCGTCGGCCACCTCCTCCAATTGGTCGGGGGCGAACCAGAAGCCGTTCTCTGGGCTCGCATATTCGCGTCCGCCATAACCGTCGAAGCCGATGATGATGCAGCCCGCCGCCATCGCCTCGACCGGTACAAGTCCAAAGGATTCCAAGAAGCTGAGCGAGAGAAGAATCGCCGAGCGTCCGAGTATGTCGGCGGCCGCGCGTTCCGGCGCATTGTCGATCACCTGCCAGGGCACGTGTTGAAGCTTCGGATATTTCTCGCGGAAGATATGGCCGATAAGGGAGGCTTCGCGCGGCATCTTGCGCGGCACCAACGCGATCTGAATCGCCTTCGGGCGGGCTGCGAAAATCGCCGGATCGACGGAATAGGGGATAAGCGCGGCACCTTCGATGTGAAGCACGCTTCGCATGAAGTCCCGCGCGGCGCAGCTCGACGCGGCGAAATGGGAAAAGCCCAGACCCGCAAGCCGGTCGGCGGGAATAGGATTCAGCGCCATGTAATATTGGTTCTGGCAGAACAGAACTTTACGCGCCGGAATGGGCCTTTGCGCCCATTCGCCTAAGGGACCGTTGAGCGTTTCAGGGAACACCAGAACGTCGCCCGCTTCGGGCGCGAGAGTGGGTAAGACCTTTGCGCGCGTCTCGAACCAGGCGGGCGGACCTTCGGGCTGATGTACGGACGCATCGAAGCCGAGCTCCGCCAGCATTTCGGCGTGCCGGTAGACGGTCTTTATGCCGCCGGAGATTTCGGACTTGGCGAAGGGCGCAAGGAAGATGATCCGCGCCAATGTCGAGCCTCAGCGCAAAGACGCGTTGATCTTCTCCAGCGCCGCGGAGCCGGGGCACAGCTCTTTCTCGCTCAAGCGATTGAGCGGCGCATCCACCGTGTTGAGGCCGGCGTGCATGTCGCGGGCCTGCGGGTCCATATAGATCAGGCCCGTCACCACTTCGCCCGCGGCAGCGCGGTTCTGCATATAGGTCATCGCGTTGATGCGGTCATACGGATCGTAATCGGGATGCAGCTTGGCGAGCTTCAGCTCCGATCCGTCATGCAGCGTCACAGCGGCCACCGTGCCCGGTTCATACTCGACCGTAATCGGCGCGCGTGGGCTCATGAAATCGAGCCGGTTGACGGCCTCATTGTGCTCGCGGACGTAATCGAAGCTCTTGGTCGAGCCCGCATGATTGTTGAAGGCAACGCACGGGCTGATGATATCGATGAAGGACGGCCCCGGATGGCTCAGCCCGGCCATGATGAGCGGCACGACCTGCTTCTTGTCGCCCGAGAAGCTGCGCGCGACGAAGGTGGCGCCGACCTGAAGCGCCATGCCGACGAGATCGAGCGCGGAATCATTGTTGGTGCCGCCGGCCTTGCTCTTGGAACCGCGGTCGGCGGTGGCCGAGAACTGACCCTTGGTCAGCCCATACACGCCGTTGTTCTCGGTGATGTAGAGCATGTTGACGCCGCGGCGGATGCAATGGATGAACTGACCGAGCCCGATGGAGGCGGAATCGCCGTCGCCGGAGACGCCGAGATAGATCATCTCCTTGTTGGCGAGATTGGCGCCGGTCAGCACCGACGGCATGCGGCCATGCACCGAATTGAAGCCGTGGCTCTGGCCGAGGAAATAATCCGGCGTCTTGGACGAACAGCCGATGCCCGACAGCTTGGCCAGGCGATGGGGTTCGATGTTCAGCTCAAAGCAGGCCTGGATGACGGCGGAGCTGATCGAATCATGGCCGCAGCCCGCGCACAGGGTCGAGATCGAGCCCTCGTAATCGCGATGCGTGAAGCCGAGCGCGTTCTTCGGCAAGTCCGGGTGATGGAATTTCGGCTTGGCGAGATAGGTCATTCCGCGGCTTCCTTGGATTTCATATTCACGTTCAAACGCTCGGCGATGGCGCCGGTGATGAAGCGGGCGGTGATAGGCGCGCCGTCATAATGCAGTATGGAGATGAAGCGCGCCGGGTCGATGGCGCATTCATTGACCAGCAGCATCCGCATCTGCGCGTCGCGATTCTGCTCGATCAGGAAGACCTGGTCATGCGCGTTGACGAACTCGATCACGTCGTCCGAGAACGGGAAGGCGCGCAGGCGTAGCGTGTCGAGGTGCAGCCCTTTGGTTTCGAGGGCGGCGAGCGCCTCCTCCATCGCGGCCGAAGTCGAGCCGAAATAGATCACGCCGTAGCGGGTCTTTTCCTTGGCGTTGCGCCGGACAGGAGCGGGCACCAGCTTCTTCGCGGTTTCGAATTTGCGCACCAGCCGCTGCATATTGTCGGCATAGACGGCGCCCTCTTCGCTGTATTTGGCGAAACGGTCGCGGCTGGTGCCGCGGGTGAAATAGGCGCCCTTGGTCGGATGGGTGCCGGGCAGCGTGCGATAGGGGATGGCATCGCCATCGACGTCGAGATAGCGCCCAAAGGTCTTGCCGGAATCGAGGTCGTCGGCGCTCATCAGCTTGCCGCGGTCATAGGCGCGGGAATCGTCCCAGGCGAGCGGCTTGCACAGCCAATCGTTCATGCCGATGTCGAGATCTTCCATGACGAAGATCGGCGTTTGCAGCCGTTCTGCGAGATCGAAGCTCTGCGCCGCCATTTCGAAAAGCTCGCGCGGGTCTTCGGGAAACAGCAGAACATGCTTGGTGTCGCCGTGGCTGGCATAGGCGCAGAGCAGGAGGTCGGCCTGCTGGGTGCGCGTCGGCATGCCGGTCGAAGGACCGCCGCGCTGCACGTCGAAGATCACTGCGGGGATTTCCGCGAAATAGGCAAGGCCGAGAAATTCCTGCATCAGAGAAATTCCGGGGCCGGAGGTCGCGGTGAACGCGCGCGCACCGTTCCAGCCCGCACCGATCACCGAGCCGATGGCGGAGATTTCGTCTTCGGATTGGATGATGGCGAATTTGTTCTTCTTGCTGTCCGGATCGACGCGCAATTTGCGGCAATGCTTCATGAAGGCTTCGGCGACCGAGGTCGAGGGCGTGATCGGGTACCACGCGGCCACCGTGGCCCCGCCATAGACGCAACCGAGCGCGGCGGCGTCATTGCCGTTGATGAAGATGCGGTCGCCGACCCCGTCGCTCTTGACGACGTCCAGCGCGCACATGCCGTTCAGATTCGCTTCCGCGTAATCATGGCCCATATGCACGGCCTTGATGTTGGAATCGAGAAGCTGCTGCTTGGCGCCATATTGGTCGCGGATCAGCTGTTCGATGACGGCAAGATCGATGTTCAGAAGCGAGGCCAGCGCCCCGACATAGATGATGTTCTTGAACAGCTGGCGCTGTCGCGGATCGGAATAGGTGCGGTTGCAGATCTCGGTCAGCGGCATGCCGATGATGTTGAGATCGGCGCGGAACTTCGATTCCGGCATCGGCTTGGACGAATCGTAGAACAGATAGCCGCCGGCATCGATCGAGGCGACGTCCTTGTCCCAGGTCTGCGGATTCATCGCGACCATCATATCGACGCCGCCGCGCCGCCCGAGCCAGCCCTTGCCCGACACGCGCACTTCGAACCAGGTCGGAAGCCCCTGGATGTTCGAGGGGAAGATGTTACGCGTCGCCACCGGCACGCCAATGCGCAGGATCGCGCGCGCGAACAATTCATTGGCCGAGGCCGAGCCCGAGCCGTTCACATTGGCGAATTTGATGACGAAGTCGTTCGAGGCCGTGATTCCCTTAGGCATGACACCCGGCCTTCGGCGTATTGAGCAGGAATTTCTGCATGTCCCAGGCGCCGGTCGGACAGCGTTCGGCGCACAGCCCGCAATGCAGGCAAACGTCTTCGTCCTTCACCATCACGCGGGCCGTCTTGAGCGGTTCGGAGACATAGAGGTCTTGCGTGTCGGCATGGGTCGTCGGCGCGGTCAGGCGGGTGCGCAATTCGGCTTCCGGCCCGTTCGGCGTGAAGGTGATGCAATCCATTGGGCAGATGTCGACGCAAGCATCGCATTCGATGCATTTGGGCCCTTCAAAGATGGTCTGCACGTCGCAATTGAGGCAGCGTTCCGCTTCGAGGAAGGCCTGCTTCACGTCGAAGCCGAGCTCCACCTCCATGCGCACGTCCTTGAGCGTCAGCTCGGGCGGCGCGTGCGGAACCTTGTAGCGCTTGTCGGCGGAGATATCGTTGTCATAGCTCCATTCGTGAATCCCCATCTTCTGGCTCATCAGATTGACCAGCGGGGGCGGGCGGTCGGCGACATTATCGCCGCTGCAATGCAGGTCGATGGAGATGGCGGCTTCGTGGCCATGCGCCACCGCCCAGATGATGTTCTTGGGGCCGAATGCCGCGTCGCCGCCGAAGAAGATTTTCGGATTGGTCGATTGCATCGTCGCCGGGCTGACCTTGGGCATTTCCCAGCGGTCGAATTCGATGCCGAGATCCTTCTCGATCCAGGGGAAAGAGTTTTCCTGGCCGACCGCGACCAGCACGTCGTCGCATTCCATGCGGACATCGGGCTCGCCCGCGTTCACCAGATTGCGGCGGCCCTTGGCGTCGTATTCGGCCTTCACCTTCTCGAACACGACGCCGGTGAGCTTGCCGTTGTCGTGGAGGAATTCCTTCGGCACCAGGAAATTGTGGATCGGAATGCCTTCATGCATGGCGTCTTCCTTTTCCCAGGGAGACGCTTTCATCTCTTCGAAGCCGGAACGGACCACCACCTTCACATCGTCGCCCCCGAGGCGGCGCGAGGTGCGGCAGCAATCCATCGCCGTGTTGCCGCCGCCGAGCACGATGACGCGCTTACCGATGGCGGTGGTGTGGCCGAACGAGACGGAGGACAGCCAGTCGATGCCAATATGGATATTGGCGGACGCCTCTTTGCGTCCCGGGATTTCGAGCTCGCGCCCGCGCGGCGCGCCGCAGCCGACGAAGATCGCATCATAGCCCTCGTCGAGGATCGCCTTCATGCTGGTGACGCGCTGGCCGAGCCGCAATTCCGGCTGCAAAGCCAGGATGTAATTCACTTCCTCGTCGAGCACGGTTTCCGGCAGGCGGAATTTCGGAATCTGCGTGCGCATCATGCCGCCCGCATTCGGATCGGAATCGTACAGCACGCAGGAATAACCGAGCGGCAGCAGATCGCGCGCGACGGTGAGCGAGGCCGGCCCCGCGCCGATCAGCGCGACGCGCTTGCCGTTCTTGACGAGCGCCGCGCTCGGCATGCGGCTTTTGACGTCGTCCTTGTCCTTGTTGTCGGCGGCGACGCGCTTCAAGCGGCAGATCGCGACGGGCTGCGCCGCCTTGCTGGTTTCCTCGACGCGGCTGCGCCGGCAAGCGGGTTCGCATGGACGGTCGCAGGTGCGCCCGAGCACGCCGGGGAACACGTTCGAATTCCAATTGACCATGTAAGCGTCGGAGTAACGGCCGGCCGCGATGAGGCGGATATATTCCGGCACCGGCGTATGGGCGGGGCACGCCCATTGGCAATCGACGACTTTGTGGAAGTAATCCGGATTCTTGATGTCGGTTGGATTCATTCCAGGTGTCTGGCCGGGATTCTGTCCAGGATTTTGAATCACACTCTGACTCAATGGCGGAGCAGCCGTTTTCCCGGCTTGCCCAATAGCCGAATTACCACTCATGTCTTTGACGTCGCTCCAGCGAATGAGCCGCGTATGAACTTGCGCATACCTGCGCGCACCACGGGCTGCTTGTTCGTAAATTCCGTTTCCTAGGTTCTACCTTTTCAAGCAGCCGTCGTGTCTTGTCGCACGATTCTAACGGCCCTCCCGAACCGTCTATTTACACCATACGGCGGGGGGTGGCGTAAAAAATCGCATCCGGCGGAACTATTTGATTTTAGAGGGTTAAATCGAGGCCATGAGACGGCAATCGGGGGGGCGAAGCGGCCCCTTTTATGGGCTGCCCGGCCGGCTTTTGCCGTGAAGGTCACGTTGAGGGACTATCGCGCCTGGGCGACGATTTGCGGCTTCGTCTGGCCGTCTAAACGCTTCGCCCAGAAGGCCGGCGTGGGGCGGAGCACCGCTACTTTCGGGATGGTGATATCGACCGCGGCCTGGAGGAGCGTTGGGAAGCGTTCTTGGCGAAGATCTTCCGGCCTCGGATTGGGCGCCGAGCCGATGAAATGCCTCTGGTACGGGTTGGAAAACCAATTCGCAGGAGCCGGCGTTGCGAACATTGCGGCCAGTAGAAGCGCCGGTACAAGGATGCGGGTCTTCATAGCGTTCTCCACATCGTCGGCGAGACTGCGCGGCAGCGCGAGCACCATGAAGCGCCCACGCTGCCGGCACGATTCTTATTTGGACTGCGCCACGTTCTGCTGCGGCTGCGTCTTATAGCGGGGACCCAAAAGGCGTGTCAGAATTCCCGGGTCGGTTTTTTTCGGCGTCGCGTTCTGGTCGTTTTGAACGACGACGGGCACTACGTTGTTGCGAACATCTTCCGGCTTCGGATTCGGCGCCGAACCGATGTAGCGGTTCACGTTCATACGCGTGTTGTGGAACCAATTCGCGGATGCCGGAGCCGTGAACGTCGCAGCGACCAGCAGCGCGGTCAAAATGAAGCGCGTCTTCATAAGATCTCCACCTCTGGGGCGAGCCTGCAGGAGCCCCCCAAAAACAGACTCGTGGAGCATAAAATACGACAAACCTAAGCCTAGCAAGACCAGCTGCAATCACAAGTAGTTTCAAGGAAATAGAGAAGGCGGATTGTCCAGTACGGCCCAGTATTTATGGCGATTGCACCGAATAAACGTGCCAATTGCCTGCTGCGTCGCGCAAGCGGAATCCCGCCTCCATTTGCTCGATATCGCTCGAGGCGAGCCGCGCTTTGGCGTGACCGCCTGGAATGTCGACCACGTAGTCAGGCTGGCAAAGACCGGAGGCGCGCGCCTTCACTGCGCGCATCAGCGCCTGGCCGTGCTCGACGCTCGTGCGAAAATGAGACGTGCCCGGTGCAAGATCGCCATGGTGCAGGTAATAGGGCTTGATGCGCGCCTCCACGAGGGCGCGGAAAAGCGCGATCAGCGTGTCCTCATCGTCATTGACGCCTTTCAACAGCACGCTCTGCGAGAGCACCGGTATGCCCGCATCGATCAGCCGCGCGACGCCTGCGACCGCCGCTTCGGTCAGCTCGCGCGGATGATTGACGTGGGCGACGACGTAAACGGTCTTCCCGCACCGAAGCGCGCGCACCAATTCATCGCTCACCCGCATCGGATCGGCCACCGGCATTCGCGTATGCCAGCGCAAAATCTTCACATGCGGGATCGCGGCGAGGCGGGCGCCGATTTCCTTCAGGCGGCGCGGCGATAGCATGAAAGGATCGCCACCGGTCAGGATCACTTCCCAGATCTCCGGATGGGCGCCGATATAAGTGAGCGCGGCGTCGAGCGCCTCTGGGCTCAAGATTTGATCCTCGCCGGGGCCGACCATCTCGCGCCGGAAGCAGAAACGGCAATAGACCGGGCACACATGCGTGAGCTTCAGCAGCACGCGGTCGGGATAACGATGCACGATGCCGGGGACCGGCGAATGGCGCGCATCGCCGATGGGATCGGCGCGTTCCTCGGGGGCCGTTTCAAGCTCGTCTTCGGCGGGCACGAATTGCCGCGCGATTGGATCGTTCGGATCGTTTGTGTCGATCAGGTCGCCCAGCGCAGGTGTGATGGCCACCGCATAGCGTTCGGCAACGCGCGCCAGCGCGTCCACGCGCATCTCGGCAATAAGGCCCGCAGCCGCCAATTCTTGCGGCGTTCTCAGCGTCCGTCGTCTGTCGAGCATTCTTCTAATCCTCTATGGGCGTCCACATCACGCGAGCGATGCGGTCGGCGCCCGTTGCCAGCATGACCAGGCGGTCGAAACCGAGCGCCACGCCGGACGCTTTGGGCATATGCGCCAATGCCGCTAGAAAATCCTCGTCGATGGGATAGCGCATCCCGTGCACGCGCTGTTTTTCCGCCATCTCCATCTCGAAGCGGCGGCGCTGTTCGGCCGGGTCGGTCAGCTCGCCGAAGCCATTAGCGATTTCCACCCCGCAAATATAAAGCTCGAACCGCTCGGCGAGGCGCGGATCGTCCGGGCAGCTCCGCGCCAGCGCCGCTTCGGCACGCGGATAGCGGTCGAGAATAGTTGGCTGTTTCAAACCCAGACGCGGTTCGATCTCCACCAGCACGCGGCTGAAAATATCCGACCAGCTGTCGTCGGACGCGATGGTGATGCCTTTGCTCCCCGCCGCAACGGCGAGGCGCGTCGTATCGGGCGTTCCATCCGCACCGATGGTCGCGAGAAGGTCGATGCCGGCGAATGTCCGGAACGCTTCGGCGACTGTCAGGCGCTGGGCGTCGGCATGCGCGCACGCCACGGCATCGCGGTAGTGAAACTCACGCACGCCGCCCACATCGGCCGCCAGCCGCACAAGGGCGAGGCAATCGGCGATCACCGCATCGTAATCCTCATCGGCCCGATACCATTCCAGCATGGTGAATTCGGGTGCGTGCAGACGCCCAAGCTCGCGATTGCGGTAGACGGGGGCGAAGGTGAAAATCCGCCTCTCCCCTGCCGCAAGCAGCTTCTTGCAGGCGAATTCCGGCGAGGTGTGGAGATAAAGCTGCTCCCGCGCGCCGCCCGGTGCGATGCGCGTCGTGGCGAAAGCGTGCAGATGCGCCTCGTTTCCGGGGGATACCTGGAGCGCCCCGCATTCGACCTCGATGAAGCCATGATCCGTGAAATAACGGCGGATCGCTTCCTTTATCCGGCCGCGCGCCAGCAGCAGCGGCCGGCGGTCCTCATGCACCGAAGCGTCCCACCAGGGCGAGGCGGGCGTCATAGAAGGCACCCTTGGCCGCCGCAGGACGGACTGCTATGACCGCGCCGGTTTGCAAGCCGGTCTCCGGCAGAGAGGCATAGTGTGGTCTCAATCATCGCCAGCAGCGTTCGCAAGGGCAACGTCATCGAAAAGGACGGCAAGCTATACGTCGTCATACGGGCCGAAAACATCCATCCTGGCAAGGGTACGCCCGTCACCCATCTGGAAATGCGCCGCATCTCCGACGGCGTGAAGACGCAGGAGCGCTACAAGACCACGGAATCGGTAGAGAAGGCCTTCATCGACCAAGGCAAATACAATTACCTCTACAAGGACGACGAGCAATACGTCTTCATGGAGCCTACCACCTTCGAGCAAATCCATGTCGGCAAGGACATTCTCGGCGACGCCGCCCCCTATTTGCAGGAAAACATGGAGGTCTCGCTCAGCCAGTATAATGGCGTGCCGATTTCGATCGAGCTTCCCGCCCGCGTCACGCTCGAGGTCGTCGAGACCGAGCCGGTGATGAAGGGCCAGACGGCGCAATCGTCGTTCAAGCCCGCGGTGCTGTCGAACGGGGTGCGCACGATGGTGCCGCCGCACATCAATGTGGGCACAAAGGTCGTCGTGCAGACCGCGGATGGCGAC
>SHWE01000038.1 GCA_009693985.1 Alphaproteobacteria bacterium
GGCCTTAAGCTCGCGGCGCCCGAGCCCGGCCCGTTTCTCGAGAAGCTGCCCGTGCTGTGGGCGAGCCTTCCAACCACCGACGCTACCACGGTCGGGATCGCGCTCGCGACCATCGCCGCGATGATCGGCGTCAAGCGTTGGAAGCCGAATTGGCCCGGCATGCTGATCGCCGTCGGCGGAGCCGCCGCTATGACAGGATTGCTTCAACTGCCGGTAGAGACCATCGGAACGCGTTTCGGCGAAATTCCGCGCGGGCTTCCCTTCCCCGCGCTGCCGCCCGTCTCGCTGGCGCGCATTCAGGAAGTGCTGCCGTTTGCGTTCTCTTTCGCTTTGCTCGGCGCTATCGAGTCGCTGCTTTCCGCCACCATCGGGGACGGCATGACGGGGCGGCGGCACCGCTCGAATTGCGAGCTCGTCGCGCAAGGCTTCGGCAATATCACGTCGGGCCTGTTCGGCGGCATTTGCGTGACCGGCACGGTCACGCGAACCGCGACCAATATCCGCGCGGGCGCGCATGGGCCGGTCGCCGGCATATTGCATTCGATCTTCCTGCTCACTTTCATGGTCGTGGCGGCACCGCTGGCATCCTTCATTCCGCTGGCGAGCCTTGCGGGCGGTCTTACCGTCGTCGCCTGGAGCATGATCGAGAAGCACGCCTTCGCGATCCTGCTGCGGGCCTCGCGCGGCGATGCGGTCCTGGTGATGTCGACCTTTCTGCTGACTTTGTTCCGCGATTTGACCGAGGCGATCCTGGTGGGATTCGTTCTTGGTTCGATCCTCTTCATCCACCGGATGTCGGAGGCAACGCGCATCGCCACGCATGCGCCGCTGATACCGGACGACCGGCCGGACAGCGAGGCGCCGCGTGAGCCTTACGATGAAACGCTGGCGGCGGATCGCGATGTCGTCGTCTACCGCATCAGCGGGGCCTTCTTCTTCGGCGCCGCGTCGTCCATCGGCAGCGTGCTGGACCGCATCTCGGACCATTATCGGGTGCTGATCGTCGATTTCAGCGCCGTTCCGTTCCTCGATTCGACCGCCGCCAATACGATCATGGGATTGGCGCGCAAGACCGAGAAGCGCGGCGCCCGTCTCTATTTGACGGGAACCTCGCGCGCGGTGCGGCAGGAGCTCTTCGCGCACGGATTGAGGCCGCCGCTGGCGAACTACGAAGACAGCATCGAAGAGGCACGCGCGAAACCGCGCGGTTAGGCGCTCCCCCGGATCATGGAAGCCGCTTTCTCCGCCATCATCAGCACGGTCGCGTTGATGTGGGCCGAGACGAGGTCGGGCATCGCGGAGGCATCGACCACGCGCAAGCGTTGCGCGCCCTTCACCCGCATATCCGGGTCAAGCACGCAATCGGGCGTCGTGCCCATGATGCAGGTGGAGGCCGGATGGTGCGCCGTCACCACGGTCTTCTTCAACCAAGCATCGATGTCTGCGTCGGTCTTCACTTTCTCGCCGGGCGAGGTTTCCACGCCGCGATAAAGCGCGAGCGGTGCCTGTGCCGCCACGTCGCGGGCGCGGCGGAAGCCTTCGCGCAATTTCGCCAGATCGGACGGCACGGTGAGCAGGTTCATGAAAATGCGCGGGTGCGCGCGCGGGTCGGCTGAGGCAAGCTTCACCTCGCCCCGGCTTTCGGGATGCAGCAGCGTCGGGCGAATGCCGAAGCCGTCGGTGTAGGCGCGCTTCACCAGCGGAAACCACAGATGCGCGTTGGTGGGCGCGCCGCGAAACATGAACTCAATGTCGGGCACGGCCAACTCAGGCCGCGTCTTGACGAAGGCGTGCAAGCCGCCGGGCACCACCGTGGCAACGCCGGTGCCGAAGAGATAGGCCGCGATCATGCCGAGCGCCATGCGGTCGGCCCGCATCGCATCGCGGAACGGACCCGCATTGGGGCGCGAAACCATGATGAGCGCGGCGACGTGATCCTGAAGATTTTTTCCGACGGGAAGATCGAGCAGCGGCTTGATGCCGATTTCGTGGAGGTGCGCGGTGGGTCCGATGCCCGACAGCATTAGGATTTGCGGCGTGTTGAATGTGCCGCCGGAGAGGATGACTTCTTTTTCGGCGGTCGCGCGCTTCGTCTCGTTCCCTTGCAAATATTCGACGCCGGTGGCTTTGGTGCCTTGCATCGTCACGCGCGTCGTCAACGCACCCGTTTCGACGGTGAGATTTTTCCGCTTCAGCGCGGGCCGTAAGTAAGCGGCGGACGCCGATGAGCGCCGCCCGTTGCGGATGGAATATTGGCTATGGCCGAAACCTTCATGCGTCGCGGCGTTGTAATCTTCGACATGCGGATAGCCCGCTGCTTTGGCCGCTTCGATCCAGGCGGCGAACAGCGGGTCTTTCGTCTTCGCCCATTCGACGCCGATATGACCGTTCGCGCCGCGCCATTGATTCTCGCCGCCCTCCCAGCGCTCGACGCGTTTGAAAAAGGGAAGCACGTCCGCATAGGACCACCCCAGCGCGCCCTTCTGCGCCCAGCGGTCGTAATCGCCGGGATCGCCGCGCGTATAGGCCATGACATTGATCGACGACGAACCGCCCAGCACCTTGCCGCGCATCGCCTCGATGCGCCGTCCGTTCAGCGCGGGTTCCGGCTCGCTGTCATAGCCCCAATCGAACATGCGCTTCTTGTGCATGAGGCCGAGGCCGAGCGGGATATGGATATAGGGGTGGGAGTCGCGCCCGCCCGCTTCGAGGACGAGCACGCGGGCGCCCTCGTCTACCGACAGCCGGTTCGCCAGCACGCAACCGGCAGAGCCCGCGCCGACGATGATGTAGTCGTAGTTGTTATCCACGATTTGCTCGCCGGGTTTTCATACCCCCAACAATGTCATGGCCCGCAACAGCGGGCCATCCAGGTGATGAAGAGTTCCGTCGGCGCGTAGACACGCGCCGGATGGATGGCCCGATCAAGTCGGGCCATGACATGAGAGGGATGCTCACCGCGCCAAAGCGGCCGCGCGCGCCACGATTCCACGCGGCGTGCCATAGGCGGTTCTCAGAAGCGTCTCGATTTGCGCGCCCGTCAGCGGGTCAATTTCCAATTGCAGCTTGGCGGCTTCGGCGAGGAAAGCCGGGTCCTTCAGCGTCGCTTCGAACGCGGCGCGCAGAATCGCCAGACGGTCGGAAGGCGTCCCCGGCGGTGCGGCGAAAGGCCGCCCCATCTCCTGGCGGATCAAGATCAGTTCCAGAACCTTGCGCCGTTCGGGATCGGCGACGAGATCGATGGCGTTGGGCACGTCGGGCAGATCGCGAATCTTCTCGAGCCCGATCTGCAACAGCACGTTGAGCTTCCCATCGCGGAACCAATCGGGGCGCGAGGCCTTCAGCGTCGAATAGGAAAGCCCGCAAATGCCGTCGACCTCGCCGCGTTCGAGCGCCAACGTCTGCCCGGCGCCTTCGGCATAGCCGCCGATCACCTTGAATTTGGTGCCAAGCAATTCGTTGACGATCCGCGGCATGATCGCCGAATTGCCGGTGGCGCCGGTGGCGCTGACCGTCACCTCGCGCGTCTTCGCCTGCTCGATGCGCGTGATCGGACTGCCCTTCCAGGTGACGCAGATGTTCTCCAGTTTGCCGATTGAGCCTATCCAGCCGAATTTCTGGCCGTCGAAACGCGCGGCGCGCTCGCCGAACAGCGGGTCCATCGCGGCGCCATTCGTCAATGCGGCAAAGGTCAACCCGTCGGGCGCCGAGGAATTGTAGAGTGTGTTGGCCGCGATCAGGCCGCCCGCGCCCGGCGTGTTCTTCGGCACGATGGAAGGATTGCCCGGAATATGCCGCGACATGTGACGGGCAAGGCTGCGCGCATAGGCGTCGTAGCCGCCGCCGGCGCCGCTCGCGATCAGCATCGTGATCTGCTTGCCGCGATAGAAGGGCGCCGGAGCCGGAGCGCCCAACACCGGCGGCAAGCACTGCCAGCCCACGACAAGCAGGAAAACAATGCGGGCGAACATGCGCGCCAAAGCGCTCATCCCGGTAGCATCTCCGCCAGCAGCCGCCCATAACCTGCGACCGGATGATGAATGGTCAGCCGCTTCTGGATTTCCCAACAGCGCGCCGGTACCGGATGGATCACAGGCACGCCGAGATCGCGCTCCAACAGATCGATGATTCCCGTCACCCGCCAGCCCGAGCCCAGAAGATAAATCCCTTGCGCTTCCTTGCGGTGCTTCAGAAACAGCTTCTTGACGTGGGCATAGACCTGTTCCGGCGAAAGCTTGCCGACATCGTGGAAGGGAATGTCGATCCCCTCCATGCCGAGCACGTCGAAACCGGCATCGACGAAATACTTCCCGAATGTCTCGTTGATTTTGCCGGAGAAATAGGAGGCGCCGATGAAGCGCTTCACCTTCAGCGCATGCAGCGCGCGGATATGGTTGGTGCCCGAGGTGAAGACGGGGATCTTGTGCTTCTTCTCCCACTTCTTGATCAGCTCGGCCTCGCCCTTATAGCCGAGCACCATGAAGGGCGGCGCGCCTTCGGGGTGGATCAGATCGACCTCGCATTCGGCCAGCTTGTCGATCAGCGGCTCGTAATGCCTCAGCACGGTCGCGAATTCCTCCCGTACGCCCCGCTTGATGTCGAGGAACAGGGGAATGATCCCGACGCCCTCGGGCAGGATGCGGCACAATTCCTCGACCGAACCGGGCCGCATGGTCGGTTTGATGTTGCCGACGACTCCGCGCCAGGATGTAAACGCCAAATCCGTGCCCTCCGGTTGAGATAGGGCAATGTATATCCTTCTCCCCTTCTGGGAGAAGGTGGCCGCGCAGCGGCCGGATGAGGGGTATTGCCGCTCCCCCTCACCCGGCGCGCCAGAAGCGCACATGGTGCGCGGCGCGCCGCCCTCTCCCGCCAGGGGAGAGGGTAAAATCGCACGCTTGTTGGCCGAAAGCTCCTCCTATAAACCGCATCCAACAACAGGCATTGGGCAATGGGCCGTTACCGCGTAACCGTCGACACCGGGGGCACGTTTTCGGACTTCGTCTATCTCGACGAAGGAACCGACGAAATCACCGTGGCCAAGCTGCCGTCGACACCCGACGATCCGTCGCGGGCGATCCTCGCGGGCGTCGAGGTGCTGCTGGCAAAGGGCGTGGCGCCCGCCGATATCTCTTATTTCTGTCACGGCACCACGGTCGGCACCAACGCGCTGCTCGAAGGCAAGGGCGTGTGCACGGGCTTGCTGGTGACCGAAGGTTTCCGCGGCATCTATGAAGTTGCCGAGCAATGCCGCCCGCACGGCGCGGCGATCTTCGACATTTTCTACGACCGACCGCCTTTGCTGGTGCCCGCGAGCCGCACCGCCGAAGTGAGGGAGCGCGTCTCGGCCGTGGGCGATGTGTTGCTGCCGCTCGATGAAGACGCCTTGCGCCAAACGGTGCGCGCGCTTGGAGCTGAGGGCGTACAATCGCTCGCCGTGTGTTTGCTGTTTTCGTTCCTGCATCCCAAACACGAAGAACGCGCCCGCACCATCGTGGCCGAAGAAATTCCGCAATGCGCGATTTCGCTGTCGTCGGAAGTGGTGCCGCAGATCCGCGAATATTACCGGCTCTCCACGACGGTGATTAACGCCTATCTCGAGCCGATCCTGGCGCGCTACATCGCCAATCTCGAAGGGCGCTTGTCGGCGGCGCGCGTAACGACGCCGCAGAAATACATCATGCAATCGAATGGCGGCATGGCGACCTTCGCGGCAAGCGCCAAGAAGGCGGTGGCGACCGTGCTGTCGGGCCCCGCCGGCGGTATCACCGCCAGCGTGCAGACCTGCCGCACCACCGGTTACGCCAATCTCGTCACCTTCGACATGGGCGGCACATCCTGCGACGTCGCACTGATCAAGGACGGTCAGCCAAGCGTGCAGAACCGCGGCACGATCGAGGGCCGCCACATCTCGCTTCCGATGATCGAGATCAACACGGTGAGCGCGGGCGGCGGCACGCTGGCGCGCGTCGATGCGTTGGGCCAGCTTCAGGTCGGCCCCGAGAGTGCGGGCGCCGTGCCGGGCCCGGCCTGTTACGGCAATGGCGGCACAGAGCCGACGATCACCGATTGCAATCTGGTGCTGGGCTATCTCGGCGAGAACAATTTTCTCGCCGGGCGGATGAAGCTGGATGCGGCGGCAGCCCACCGCGCGGTCGAAAGCGTCGCGCAAAAGCTCGGCATGGAGGCCGCCGACGCCGCCGAAGGGATCGTGCGCATCATCGATGTGAAAATGCAGGAAGCGATCAAGGCCATCTCGACCATGCGCGGCCACGATCTTTCCGATTTCTACCTTCTCGCGTTCGGCGGCGCGGGGCCGCTGCACGCCGCGCGCATCGCCGCCGAGCTCGGCATGGCGGGCGTCGTGGTGCCGCTCTATCCCGGCGTCTATTCGGCAATGGGATTGCTGATGTCGGATGTGAAGCACGATTACATTCGTTCCAGGATCGGCGGCCTCGCGAAGACGAATTCCGCCGATGTAGGGCGCCTGTTCGACGAGCTTGAAGCGCTCGCGCGACAGGATTTACGCGATGAAGGCTTCGGCGCGGATCGCATCACCATCGAGCGTAGCCTCGATTTGCGCTATGCCGGCCAGGGCTACGAGATCACCGTCGGAATCGATTTTCCGCTGCAAGCGGACTCGCTGCAAAATTTGCGGCGGCGTTTCGACGAAACCCATAGACAGATGTTCGGCCACACCGCGCCCGATGAGCCGGTCGAGATCGTCTCCTATCGCTTGCGCGGCATCGGCCGCGTGCCCGAAGTGAAGCTTCCGAAGTTCAAGCCGGAAGGGCGCAGCCTCAAAGACGCGTTGCGCGAGACGCGGACAGCGCGCTTCGCCGGGAAGATGCTCGATTGCCCGGTCTATTTTCGCGACAGACTCGATGTCGGCGTGCAATTCGAAGGCCCCGCCATCGTCGATCAGCTCGACGCCACGACCGTCATCCCCGCCGGCCATTCCGCGCGCGTCGATGCATTCAAGAACATCGTTATCTCCGCGAGAGGCGCCTGACATGGATGCCGTCGCCATCGAAATCGTCAAGGCGAGCCTTTCGGGCATTGTGCAGGAGATGCAGAACTCGCTCTTCCGCACCGGCTTCTCGACCATCGTGCGTGAATCGCAAGACGCCTCCTGCGCGCTGATGAACCCGAAAGGCGACGTCATCGCCCAGCACGTCGTGCTGCCGCTGCATATGGGCGCGTTCCCCGCCTGCTGCGAGGGCGTGCTGCGTTCCTATGGCGGCGACATCGTCGACGGCGATGCGTTCCTGATCAATCATCCTTACGAAGGCGGCAGTCCGCACGCGCCCGACATGGCGGTCATCACGCCGGTGTTCTTCGAGGGCGCGCTGATCGGCTTTTGCGGCTCCATCGCGCATAAGAGCGATATCGGCGGCCCCGTGCCCGGTTCCTGTTCCGGCCAAGCGCGCGAGATTTTCAATGAGGGCCTACATCTGCCGGCGATCCGCTATGTGCGCGGCGGCCAGCGCAATCTCGATATCGAGCGCATCATCGCCGCCAATTCGCGCACGCCCGAACTTGTGCTCGGCGACATACGCGGTCAGCTCGGCGCCAGCCGCCTGGGCGAACAGCGTCTGCGCGAGCTTCTCGCCAAATTTGGACCTGCGGAATCCGTCGCCTGTTTCGACCGGCTGTTGGAGCTTTCCGAACTTCGCATGAGGGCCGCCATCGCCGAATGGGTGGATGGCCGCTTCGAAGCCGAGCGCTTCATCGACGATGACGGCATCGAATTGAACAAGCCCGTGCGCGTGCATGTCGTGGTGGAGAAGAAGGGCGGTTCCATCAGCTTCGATTTCTCGGCCTCGGCCGATCAGACCAAGGGGCCGGCTAATGTGCGCCCGCCCTTGGTGAAGGCGGCCATCGCCTATTGCCTGATCTCGCTGGTCGATCCGCATATCTTCATCAACAGCGGAATCATGCGCAGCTTTTCCGTCACCACGCGGGAAGGCAGCGTGCTGAACCCGCGCTTCCCCGCCCCCGTCAACACCTACAACGCGACCGTCCATGCGATGGTGGAATCGCTGTTCGCGGCGCTGTCCCATGTCATGCCGGCGCGCGCGCGCGCCGATGGCTGCGGCAGCCGCTCCATCATCATCGGTGGGCGCTCGACCTCGGCGGGAAAAACATATGTGCAATACGAGATCGTGGGCGGTGGCGCGGGCGGCCGCGCGATGAAGGACGGCGCCTCGGGCACTACCGTCAATCAGAGCAATGCCAAGATCGCCTCCATCGAGATCATGGAAAGCGAATTTCCAACGCGCATTTTGCGCTTCGAACTGATCCCGGATTCCGGCGGCGCCGGCGAATTCCGCGGCGGGCTGGGAATCAAACGGGAATATCTCAATCTCGCGGATGCACGCTTTTCGATCCGCTCGTCCAAGCATGTGATCCCGCCGCTGGGCGCCGCCGATGGCGGGCCGGGCCGCACCGGCGATCTCACCATCAATCCGGGAACGCCAGACGAGAAACATCTTCCGACGCGCTACGCCGATTATCCGCTCAAAGCGGGCGACATCTTCCGCCTCGACACGCCGGGCGGCGGCGGGCTGGGCGATGCGTTCAAGCGCGAGCCCAAGAAAGTTCTCGCCGATGTGGCGCAAGGCTATGTCTCGCCCGAGCACGCGCTTTCCGATTACGGCGTCGCAGTCGCGCGCGACGGAAACAATTGGATCATCGACGAAGTGAAAACAAAAACATTACGGGAAGGAAAATCATGACCGTCAAGAACACCGGAATCATCGGTCTGGGCGCGATGGGCTATCAGATGGCCCGCCACATGGTGAAGAAGGGTTTCCACGTCGCGGGTTATGACGTGCAGCCCGCAGCGATGGCGAAGGCGAAGGAGGCCGGAATCCATACCGTCTCCGGTCCCGCCGAGGTCGGCGCGGAGGCGGAGGTCGTCATCGTCATGGTGGCGACCGACGATCAGGTCGCGGACGTGGTGGTGAATTCCGGCCTGCTGCACCGGCTCGTCAACGGTTCGGTCATCTGCATTTCGTCTTCCACCTCGCCCGAGACCGCGAAGGAATTGGAAGGCATCTGCAATGCGCGCGGGCTAGGCTGCCTCGATACGCCGGTGGTGCTCGGTCAACCGGCCGCCGATGCGGGCACGCTCACCGTCTTCTGCGGCGGCAAGGCCGACGCCTTCGAAAAGGCGAAGCCGGTGCTGTCGGCCTTCGGCAAGAATGTCATGCATGTGGGCGCGAGCGGCACCGGCCAGCTCACCAAGACCGCCAACAACATGCTGCTCTGGGCCTGCATGTCGGCCAATTACGAAGTGCTGAGCCTCGCCAAGAAGCTCGGCGCCGATGTGCCGAAACTGGTGGCGGCGTTGCAGCATTCTTCCGGCGCCAATTGGTCGCTGGAAAAATGGGGCGAGAGCACCGGAAAATGGGCCGAGAAGGACATGGACGTGGCGCTCGAACTCGCCCAGGACGCCAAAATGGCGGTGCCGCTGACGGCCCTGGTCGATCAGTTGATGAAGGGGATGAATCAACAAAAAATGAAGGCTTTGCTGGAATAGCAGCGAGCGCTTGTCGAAGGCCCGGCCACCCGTCACAATGACGAAAATGGAGGAGAGTTTGCGCGCTCTGCGTTTCGCTGCCCTTTGCCTGCTCGCGGGTTTCGTCTCTCCCGCGGCTGCGCAGGCGCCGGCGCAAAAGCTCATCCCGCTCAAAGTCGCCTATGACGGCTATTCGATGACCACCGCGCCGATGAATTACGCGGTGCAGAAGGGCATCTTCAAAAAATACGGCCTCGACGTTTCGATCGTCTATATCGACGGCGGCACCACGCTGTCGCAAGCGGTCGTCGGCGGCTCGATCAATATTGCGCAGAACGGCTACACCCCGGCGGCGGCGGCGGCCGTGCAAGGCGCCGGCCTCGTCTTCATTGGCGGCATCTCCAACCAATTGCCGTTCCAGCTCGTGGTCAAGGGTAATATCCGCAACGCCGCCGATCTCAAAGGCAAGAAGATCGCGATCTCGCGGCTCGGCGCCTCATCCGACATCGCCGCGACCTATACGCTGCGCCATCTCGGGCTGAAACGCACCGATGTCGTCCTGCTGCAACTCGGCGGCGAAGGCACCCGCACCGCCGCGATGCTGTCGGGCCAGATCGACGGCTCGCTGGAACAAGAGCCGCGCACGGCGGAGCTGACGGAGAAGGGCTATCGCGTGCTGGCTGACGGGCTCGCCATCGCCGCCGATTATCCCAACACCTCCTATGTTTCGACCAAGCGCTTCACCGCCGCGAATCCTGACATCGTGAAACGCTTCATCATGGGAATTTCCGACGGTATCCACGCCTATAAGACGAATAAGGAAGACGCGCTGAAAGTCACCGGCGCCTTCCTGAAGATGCAGCCAAACGCAGCGCTGTCGGAGGCCTATGACATCTTCACCGCCAAGGTCTATCCGGACATTCCGCGTCCCTCGATGAAGGGCATCCAGCTTGTGCTGGAGGAACTCGCGACCAAAGTGCCGGCGGCGGCAAAGGTGAAGCCGCAGGACATCGTCTACACGGTGCCGTTCGATCAGCTCGAGAAGGAAGGCTTCTTCGCGAAGCTGAAATGAGCGCTCAGGTCAAACTCGAATCGGACGGCGTCCGCCTCGCCTTCTACAATGAACGGATGAAGCGCCGGCTTCTGGTGCTGGACGGCATCGATCTGACCGTCTTCACCGGCGAGCTGGTCGCCATTGTTGGTCCCTCCGGTTGCGGAAAATCGACCTTCCTCTCCGCCGTCGACGGACTGGTCAAGACCGATGCAGGCAGCATCAAAGTGGACGGCCATGCGGTGACGGCGCCCGGCCCCGACCGCGCCGTGGTGTTCCAGCAGGACTCGCTGTTCCCCTGGTACACGGTGATGCGCAACGTCACCTATGGGCTCGAACTGCAAAGGCGTCTCTCCAAGGCGGAGATCGCTGAGCGGGGAGCCACGCTGATCGAGCTGGTCGGCCTGACCGGTTTCGCCGAGCATTATCCGCACGAGCTTTCCGGCGGCATGCGCCAGCGGGTGAACATCGCCCGGGCGCTGGCGCCCGATCCTGAATTGCTGCTGCTCGACGAACCCTTCGCCGCGCTCGACGCGCAAACGCGCGAATTCATGCAAAGCGAGCTGTTGAATATCCTCGCCCGCGCCAAGAAGACCGCCCTCTTCATCACCCATCAGATCGACGAAGCGGTATTTCTGGCCGACCGTGTCGCGGTATTCTCGGCGCGGCCCGCCCGCGTGAAGGAGATCGTCACCGTCGATCTTCCTTCGCAGCGCGGGCTGGATGTGAAGCTGAACCAGCGCTTCCGCGAGCTGCACGACTATCTGTGGCGCTCGATTCAGGAAGAAGCGGTGCGAACGCCCATTGCGATTGGCGCGAGCTGAAACGATGGCAACAGCCAGATCCTTCATTGTCATGCCCGGCGAGCGTGCGCGAGCCATGGCGAGCCCATGCGAGGGAAGGGCATCCATCTGGAGCCGGATTATTTTCGTGGGCGAATGGATTCCCTTCCCTCGCCGCTGCGCGGCTCGCCGAGAATGACAGGCAACGGTTTACAATGGCGGTAATCCAAATCGACAAGATCGCGGTGACCGAAGCGGACAATGCGCCGCCGCACCAATCGCTGTGGCAGCGAAACGAGAATTTTCTTCTCGGCCTTTTTTCGGTGACGGGTTTCCTGTTGTTCTGGGAATTCTCGGTGTTGTCGGGTTGGGCTAATCCGCTGTTCATCTCCTCGCCGTCGCGCATCTTCAACGCCGCCTACGAGATGTTCGCCGACGGCAGCATCTATCCGGACCTTCTCGTCAGCGCGCAGGAATTCGCCCTCGGTTATGGGCTCGCGGTGATCGTCGGCATTCCGATGGGCATCCTGATGGGCTGGTATACGCGGCTGAACGCGCTGCTCGATCCCTTCGTCAACGCGCTCTATGCGACGCCGCGCATCGCGCTGATGCCGCTCATCATCATTTGGTTCGGCGTCGATCTCTCCGCCAAGATCGCGATCATCTTCCTGGCGACGGTGTTTCCGATCATCGTCAACACGATGACGGGCGTGCGCACGATGGAACGCGATTTCGTCAAGGTCGCGCGGTCCTTCGGCGCCAGCGACGGGCAATTGTTCCTGACTGTCGCGCTGCCCTCCTCCGTTCCCAACCTGCTTACGGGCCTGCGCCTCGGACTCGGCCACGCGCTGGTCGGCATCGTGGTCGGCGAGATGTACGGCGCCTCCGCCGGGATCGGCTTCATGATGCAGACCGCGGGCGCCACCTTCCAGACCGACAAGGTCATGGTCGGCATCATCATCATCGCGGCGGCCGGCATGGCGCTGACGGGCGTGCTGCGCATGATCGAATCGCGCTTCGACGTCTGGCGGCCCGACCATCATGTCTGAGAATATGATACATTGAGGCCGCTCGCAGCTTCACGGATAGGATCACTTTCTTGGAGGGCACAATGCACCGCAGAACCTGGATCGCCACGGCCATCGCGGGACCGGCTTTTGCCGCCCTTCTGCTGGCGGGATTCGCCGCCGATGCGCAGCAAACCCGCCCCGCCAACGGCGATGCCGCGCGGATAGAAAAACTCAAGACGGCGGTGGTCGCGGGCGTCGAAGCGCGGCGCAAGCTGTCGCAAGTGATGAACGACACCGTGTTCAGCTTCGGCGAGCTCGCCTATCAGGAAGTCGAGACGTCGAAATATCTGACCGATGTTCTGGAGAAGAACGGCTTCACCGTCGAGCGCGGCATCGCGAACATGCCGACCGCATGGGCGGCGCGCTGGGGCTCGGGTCGTCCGATCATCGCCATCGGCAGCGACATCGATGGTCTTCCGAAGGCATCGCAGAAGCCCGGCGTCGCCTATCGCGAGCCGCTGATCGAAGGCGCGCCCGGGCATGGCGAAGGCCACAATTCCGGACAGGCGGTCAACATCGTCGCGGCGCTCGCGGTCAAGGAGATGATGGAACGCGAGAGTCTTCCCGGCACGCTGGTCATCTGGCCGGGCGTCGCCGAGGAATTGCTCGGCGGCAAAGCGCATTTGGTGCGCGCCGGTCTGTTCAAGGATGTCGATGCCGCGCTCTTCACCCATGTCGCCGACAATTTCTCGACGTCGTGGGGCGCATCGGAAGGCACCGGCATGATCTCGGTCGAATACACCTTCGCGGGCGAATCCGCGCACGCGGCGGCGCGTCCCTGGCGCGGACGCAATGCGCTTCGCGCCGTCGAGCTGATGAATATCGGCTGGGATTTTCGCCGCGAGCAATTGCGCCCGCAGCAGCGCTCGCATTACGTGATCACCAATGGTGGCGATCAGCCCAACGTCATCCCCTCGCTCGCCTCGGTCTGGTATTTCTTTCGCGAGACCGATTTCGAGAACATCAAGCTCAATTACGAGACCGGCAACCGCATCGCCGAAGCCGCCGCGATGATGACCGACACCAAGGTGACGCAGAAGGTCATCGGGGCCGCGGCGCCACGCCACTTCAACAAGCCGATTGCCGAGATCATGCAGTCCAATGTCGACAAAATCGGCTTGCCGAAATGGACCGACGAGGAACAGACCTTCGCAAGGGCCGTGCAACGCCTGACCGCGGGAAAAGAAGACGGGCTCAGTCTCGCCGTGCAGAAGCTCGCGGCGCCCGTCGCCGAACCCGAGAGCGGCGGCTCCGACGACATCGGCGACGTGTCCTGGGCGGTGCCGACCGTCACTTTGCGTTATCCCGCCAACATTCCGAACCTGCCGGGCCACAATTGGGCCAATGCTATCGCGATGGCGACGCCTATCGCCCATAAGGGCGTGCTCGCGGGCTCCAAAGTCATGGCGATGACGATTGTCGATCTGCTGCTGCGCCCGGATGTGATCCGGGACGCGAAAACCTATTTCACGGATGTGCAGCTGAAGAACAACAAGGTGCTGCCCTTGCTGGCGGACACCGATCAGCCGCAGATTCAGATCAACCGCGAGACCATGGAGCGGTACCGGCCGGAGATGCGCAAGCTCTATTACGACGCGGCGAAATACGACACCTATCTCGAACAACTGGGCGTGAAGTTTCCAACCCTGACCAAGGCCAACTGATCCGGCCGGCTTCGCCTATGCTAGGCTCAGCCTCTTTGCGGGAGTGCGGTTTGAAATCTTTGGTCGTTGCCTCGCTTGGGTTTCTGGCGGCCCTGACCGCTGTGTCCGATGCATCGGCGCAGGCTATGGATTATCGGCGTCTGCCGGGGAAGGTGCTCGACGTGACGCCGCCATCGGAGCACGTCCGCGGCGGCATCGGACAGATGAGTGTTCGCCCGATCACCTGCCGTGCGGTGCCTGCGGCCCAAACGCGCCGGCGCATCGTCGATGTGGCCGTGCAGGAGTGGAGCTATTTCGGCTTCCCCATCCTCGACCAAACGCGCCTCGACGATGAGACGGCGTTCGAAGGCCCTTCAAGCTGGAGAGCGCGCTTTCCTTCACTTCCTCAAGAAGAGGTCGTGCGCGTCGCCGATTCCGTCGCGGGCTATTGGGCGGCGACGCCGCAGGGCGCCGGTATGGTGGCACGTCAGAACAGCGCCTGGAACGGGCCGTGGGGCATCGAAGGACGCTGGGCCGATCCGTGGTCGGCGGCGTTCGTGTCCTGGGTGATGTGCGAATCTGGCCTCGGCGATACCGGCCAATTCCAGCGCGCCATCGCCCATTGGTCCTATATCGACCAGGCCATCCGCGCCCGCGACGGCAATGCGCCGAGAGCCGGCTTCATCGCCCATGACCTCGGCGAGAAAGCCGTCGTGCCCGGCGATCTTTTGTGCAGCAGCCGGCGGCCGGTCTATCGCAGCATCGCCGACCGCCGCCGCCAGATGGGAATCGGCGCAAGAGCCCATTGCGACATCGTCGTGAAAGTGGACGAAGCGGCGAACCGCATCTACGCGATCGGCGGAAATGTGCGCCGCTCGGTGACGTTGAAACTGTTGCCGGCGGTGCGCGGCCAGAATGGCAATCTGCGTGCCGTCAATCCGCAGGAGGGCGATCTCTATGGCGACGACATACGGCCGATGTTCGCCCATCTGAAGCTCCGCGCCGAGGCCATCGAGGCCGGCGCGCTGGACAACAGCCCGACGATCAAGAGTTTGGATTGCGTGCTGACATTCGAGGAGCGCCATCCCGCCTACGGGCTTGTTCCGGTGAGCGTGCCGGGCCGCGTTTGCTGAAGGCGCTCTATCTCACCATCGGGTTTGTTTCTTTGGGGTTGGGCGGCGTGGGCATCGTGGTGCCGCTTCTTCCAACCGTCCCCTTTTGGATATTGGCCGCCTTCTGCTTCATCCGCAGCAACCCGGCGCTCGAACGCTGGCTGCTCGATCATCCGAAATTCGGAGCGCCCATCCGTCTGTGGCGGGAGAAGGGCGCCATCTCGCGCGCCGGCAAGCGCGCGGCTTTATGCGCATTCGCGTTCAGTTCGGCTCTGTCGCTTGTCCTGCTGCCCCTGCCCTGGTCGCTGGCGCCGTTGGTGCCCGCCGTCATTGGCGGCACCTGGATATGGCGCCGCCCCGAGGCGTAAAGACATCTCAGCGACTACGGTACGAGACCGATTTTTGCCATCTCCTCGGCGATATTGGATTGGATTGCTTTTGCGGCGCTTATGTCCCCGTCGCCTGTGGCATCACCCAATTTCAACTTCGCGAGACCACGTCCATAGAAAGCTGCCGCCAAGCGTGCATTGACCAGAAGCGCCGCATCGTAATCCTGGACGGCTCGCTGGTGCCGTCCGAGCTTGAGGTACCCATATCCACGATAATTCAAGGTAATGAAATCCTGTGCCCGTCTAAACAGAGACTTTTCGCAATCCCTTATGCCGTCCTGCGTCCTTCCAACGGCGATCAAGTAGTGACAGCGCTTATTGTACGCGTTCGCCAGATCTACTTCTTTGGCTACACGCAACGCGGTATCGGCGTCCGCTAACGCCCGATCTCGTTGGCCATCATCGAAATAAAAGTCGGCACGCACTGCATAGGGACGGAAACTGAGTGGCTCGACTTCGACCGCTAAATCTAAATCCGCGAAAGCCAGCGCTTTCTCCCCTTTCCCGAAATGAGCGCGTGCACGGCCGAGAAATAGCGTCGTTTCGCTAGGATACAACCGTATGCCCAGATCGTAGTCGGTAATGGCCATATCGAATTCGTGTTTGACTCGATAGGCAAATCCTCTCATCGCATAGGCGTTAGCCTTCTGGAACGCCGTGAGGTTCGCCTTCATCAGGAATTGTGAACAAGCAACGATAATGGCGTCCGATTGAGACTCGTCTTGCGGCTCCAGGCAGTCATGGCCATCTATGGACTGCTCGTTTGCGCCGTTCCATAGGATATTGGTTCGGTACCACCCACCTTGCTTCCAGTCGATGGTCAGCCTTCCTGGTCTAAAGCGCCACGATTCTTTGATTCTGCGAAGGAGAACGTCATCAAGCCGAGGATCGCCACTTGGCCGTTCGAGAATGGTCTTGGCGACACGACCGCCAGGCATGACCAGAAACCGAATGGTAGAAATGCCGACCGGCAACATTCCAAGTTCATCAGTATAAAGAATGCTTCCCAGATCCCGAGTAACCTGGAAACGTAAGGTTTTCAGCGACCAAACAATGTTTACCGGAACCCAAGTCTCTGCGGGCGTGCCGTTCACTGTGGCAGGCTGGTAGCGCCAATCCTTGACAACGTTCAGCGCCGATTGGTCGAGACGCGATGAACCGCTTGTATCGGTAATTTGTGCGTCACCGACAGAGCCATCCCCACGTACCAGAACACGCAACCCGACGACACCTTCCTCGCCGTCGAGAAAGGATTCGCGCGCGTAGGTCGTCATGGAGAGATCGCGCGGCCCATCAGGCTTTGGCGCGACATATCCCGCGGGGGGATTGCGTGAATCGATAGCTGCCGCCGACGCGGCTGAGTCCTGCGCGACCGCTGACTGCATGGAGGCCGTCAAAGCCAGAGAAAAGCACGTCGAAAACGCGACCAATCTGGTGTTCATCGCGAGGCCCCCAAGGCGATGCGATATATTATCCGAAATGGCCATGTTTGAAAACGAAGGTGGCTGCGGGAGTCCCAATCAGCGCGGCGGCACTTCGGCGGCGGCACGTTGTGCGCGTTTACGCGGCGCGGGCTTCGTCGGGATGACGGGATGCGCCGCGTGCCATTTGGTCACCATCCGGCTTACGACGGTTCGCGTGGCGTCATTCACTTGCTTGAGCGGGAAGGCCTCGCAGTAAGCGTCTATCTGCGCGAAGACGCCCGCCACATTCGTGCCTTCCGCAAGATTGCGCGCCGCGCCGTGGTCCTTCGGAAGAAACCAAAAGTTTAAAGCGGAAATGTAGCCAAGCACCCAGGCGGCATCGGGAGGATTTTGTGCTTTACGCGATCTTGTCCAGGCGCTGCACGAATTGAGACCGTTGCCGACGATGCTGAAGGTGTACCCTTCCTTGCCCGCCTCGGTCTCGGCCGCGAGCAACGGAGACGCGAGCAAGAACGCGCCAATGGCAACGATAGACGCTATGCGCTTCATGACGGCCTTCACGTTTCTCGGATTATCATGTCTGAAGCGACACGGGCGGCGGTGAAACCACCACCGCCCGCTACACTTCACGCGATTCAATTACCGTGCGCCGCCGGCCTTCGCCCGTTCTTCCGCCAGCACGCGCTGCGCGGTTTCGAGTTGCCGCTTGGCGCGCGCGTCCCACGTCGCCGGATCGACGAACGGATGCGGGTCGCCCGCTTTCCTTGTCGCCAGCAGCTTGGCCCGCTCATGGATGCCACCGCCGGGATAGCCATTGGGCTCCTGCCAGGAATGGGTTTGCAGATAGACCTGCACGCCCTTGATGGCGTTGATCTCGTTGGCGGTGACCAGACCCGTTTGCGCGCCCGCGAGCCCTTCGCCGCCCGCGCCGCCGCCGCCCCAGATTCCCTTATAGGTATTGGCGCCGTCCTTCAGCACGATGCCTTCGACGAACATCACGCCCGGCGTGTGGCCCGGCGCATTGTGCATCGTCAAATGCTGATCGCCAACGTCGATCTTGTCGCCTTCCTTCACGACGAGATCGCGCTTGGGCACCACATTGGGTTTCTTGTCGGGATCGCGGCCGCCCGGCTTACCGGCGAGCTCTTCGATCATCGTCCAGTCTTCCGCCACCGCGCCGACGCGCGCGCCGGTGAATTCCTGAAGCCGCGCGGCGCCACCGGCATGATCGAGATGGCCGTGATTGACGAAGATGTATTTGATGTCGCGCAGATTGACGCCGGTCTTACGGATATTCGCCATCACCATGTCGACGAACGGCTCTTGCGCGGTATCGAACAGGATATGGCCTTGCGGCGTCGTCAGCAGCCACACCGACACGTAGCAGGGGCCGACATGCCAGAGATTGTCGAACACCTTGAACGGCTCCATGAACTGGATCGGCACCTCGCGCGCGCGCGCGCCCTCGCGGCAGGTCTTGCTGAACGGCTCGCCGGCGGGCGTGGCCGCTGCCCCAACCGCGACATCGGCGCTCAGCATCAAGACGGCCGAGCAGCTCGCCGCCACCAGGAATGCAAGTTTCGTCGTATGCATGTTTCCTCCTCGCCTTCCCGGCGGTTGCCGTCCGATATGGCCTTATCCGAAGTCTACTCCGCCCGCACCATCCGCAAAAGGCTTCCCGCCCTCGTTGACAGCCCGGTTTGGCGCGCTCAACATCGCGTGAAAACAAGGGTGGGGAGGCCATTGTTATGATGAACCGTCGTCAGTTTGCCGGCACGGCTGCCGCGGCCGCATTGGTGTTGTCCCGCGCTTCGTCCGCGCTCGCCGCCGCAGCGGCGCGATACGATCTCATCATCAAGGGCGGGCGCGTCGTCGATCCCTCGGTGCGCCTCAACGAGATTCGCGACGTCGCCATCACGGGCGGGCGGATCGCCGCCGTCGAGGCCAACATCACGGCCGCCGCCGGCGAAACCATCGATGCGCGCGGCAGACTTGTGGTGCCCGGCCTCATCGACATCCACACCCATACGGGGCGCGCCGCGACAAGTCCCGGTCTTGTGCTCGCGGACGGCGTGACGGGCTGGATCGATGCCGGCTCGCAAGGCGCCGACAAGATCGCCGAGACCATCGCCGTCGCCAAATCATCGCCGCAGCAGGGGCGCGTGCTCGTCAATATGGGGCGCGCCGGCATCCTGCCCGACGGCGACACCATGGACCTCGCCCGCGCCGATGTGGCGGCCGCGCGCGACGCGATTGCCAAGAACCGCGATTTCGTCGTCGGCATCAAGGCGCGCCTGTCGCGCGAGGTCGCCGGCATGAACGATTACGAAGTGCTGCGCCGCGCGCAGGAAGTCGCCACGCCCTTCAATCTGCCGGTGATGATCCATATGGGCCAGACGGTCTCACCGCTGGCGCGACTTTTCCCGCTGCTCAAGAAGGGCGACATCGTCACCCATATGTTCGCGCCGCCGCCGAACGCCATCGTCGACGATGCCGGCCGCATTCTGCCCGAAGTGCTGGCGGCCCGGCGCCGCGGCGTCTGGTTCGATGTCGGCAATGGGCAGACCGGCCATATGCGCTGGGACATCGTCGAGCGCATCATGAAAGCGGGCTTCTGGCCCGATTCCTTCTCCACCGATTGGAACGCCAACAGCAAGACGACGGGCGTCGTCGATTTCCCCAATTGCATGTCGAAGCTTTTCAATTACGGCATGAGCGTCGATCAGGCGATTGCGTGCGGCACCGTGAATCCGGCGCGCATGTTCCCGCTGTTCAACGATCGCGGCACGCTGAATGTCGGCGCGCCGGCCGATGTGGCGCTGCTGGAATTGCGCGAGGGCACTTTCGAATTCCTCGACAATTACCAGGGCAAGATCACCGGGCGGCAGCGGCTGTTCCCGGCCGGGACGGTGCTCGGCGGCCGGCGGATTCAAGGCGCCTGATGGCGGCTTGAAACGCGTTCATGCGCATTGCCTTGCTCGATCATGTCGGTTGGCAATACGACGCCGACACGCCCTATGACCGCCCTTTGGGCGGAACGCAATCGGCCATGTGCTATCTCGGCTGCGAGCTGGCGCGTCTCGGCCACGCCGTCACGATTGCGAACGGAAATCCGTCGCCGTCGGAGAGCCGCGGCGTTCAATTCCGCAACTATGGCGATATTCTTAGGCCCGGTTCGCTGAACGATTTCGACGCTGTCATCGTCAGCACCAATGCAATCGGCGAGCGGCTGCGGCGCGATTCTGCCGTGACCGTTCCGAGGTTTCTATGGATCCATGCCGGCAACACCGAGGAATTAGCCGTTGCGCAATTGCACCGCCCAGCCGAGCGCGATTCCTGGACGGGCTTTGTCTTCGTCAGCAATTGGCAGCGCGAGCAATTCGAGAAGCGCTTTGCCATTCCGCGCGAAAAAAGCCGCGTCCTGCGCAACGCGGTGTCGCCTGCCTTCGCGGAAATACCGGAAGCTCCGCCCTGGTTTGCCGTAAGTGAACCGCCGGTGCTGTTCTATACGAGCCCGCCCTATCGGGGCCTCGATGTGCTGCTTCAGGCGTTCCCGACCATACGCGCGGCCCTTCCCGGCACGCGCCTCAAACTGTTTTCCGGCATGGGTGTCTATCAAGTTCGCTCCGAGGACGATCCGTTCCGCGAGCTCTACCGTCACGCGCAATCCATCGACGGCGTCGAATATGAAGGCGTCGTCGGGCAGGCGCGGCTGGCGCAAGAGATGACCGGCGCCGCGGCGCTTGCCTATCCTTCGACGGACCCGGAATCGTCCTGCATCGCGGCGCTCGAAGCGATGGCGGCGGGCGCGGCGGTTCTCGCCACAAAGCGTGGCGCGCTGGCGGAAACGACGAACGGATTTGGCTTCCTCACCGATTGGCGCG
>SHWE01000039.1 GCA_009693985.1 Alphaproteobacteria bacterium
ATCCTTTATCTGGTCCACAACAACCGCTCCTATCATCAGGAAGTCATGATGATCCTGAAGATGGCGGCGCGCCGCCAGCGCGTGAACCACAAGAACATCTATGTCGGCACGTTGATCGACGATCCGGCGCCCGATTACGCCAAGATCGCGCAAGGCTACGGGCTTTTTGCGCAGGGGCCGGTTTCGGACCCGAAGGATCTGGCGGCGGCGATAAGGCGCGGCATCGAAGTGGTGAAGAGGGGCGAGCCCGCCCTGATCGACGTCGTGTCGGACGGACGCTGAGGACAATGATCATGGTACGGAACATTCTTATTGCCGCTGCCGCATTCGCTTTGCTGGCGGGCGGCGCATCGGCGCAAAATGAGCCTAAGGGCGATGCCAAGGCGGGCGCCACGCATTTCCAGAAACTCGGCTGCTATTCCTGTCACGGCATTTGGGGTCAAGGCACATTGCGCGACGGCCCGCGCCTCAATCCGCCGATGCCCTATCCGGCGCTATTGGCGCAAGTGCGCACGCCGCGTTACGAGATGCCGCCCTATACGGAGAGCCAGATCTCCGATCAGGCGGTGGCGGACATCTATGCGTATCTGGCGTCAATTCCCAAAGCGCCCGATCCGAAATCGATCAAGCTGCTGCAATAAAAATCTCCTCTCCCCTCGTGGGAGAGGGCGGCGCGTGCGGCGCATTAGCGCCGTGTTCGCGCGCCGGGTGAGGGGGTAATACTCTATTGATATATCAGGGGAATTCGCGGGACAGTTCGAGCCGGTCATAGCCCTTGAGGCGATAGATCGCGATTGAGATGAGCCAGCTCACGACGAACAGTCCGACGATGACATAGCCGAGCGGACCGAGCTGATCGTTCAGCATCAGGATCCAATCCCAGAACATGCCGTGCAATTGGAGCTTCTCGGCGATGAGGCCGAGCGCTTCCACGCTGCCTATCAACAGCGCCACCAGCACCGACACGGCGGTGATGGTGAGATTGTAATAGAGCTTGCGGATCGGCTTTACGAAGGCCCAGCCATAGGCGCCCAGCATCAGCACGGAATCCAGCGTATCGATCAGCGCCATCCCGGCGGTGAACAGCGCCGGGAAGATCAGCAGCGCGAAGGGTGAGAGCCCGTCGGCTGCTTGCGCCGCCGAAATCCCAAGGAGACCAATCTCGGTCGCGGTGTCGAAGCCGAGTCCGAATAGGAAGCCCAGCGGATACATCTGCCAGCTCGCGCGTATGAAACGGAACAGCGGGCGGAAGATGCGCCCCAGCAGCAGCCCGCGTTGCGACAGCAGAATGTCGAGGTCTTCCTCGACGAAGCGTCCGCCGTTCTTGACGTGCCGGAACGTCTTGTACACGCCGATGAGGATGACGAGGTTGGTGATCGCGATGGCGAACAGGAACAGCGCCGACACCGACGTGCCGATGACGCCGCCGACGTCGCGGAAACTTTCGTCGGATTGCAGGTAACTCGCGCCGATGGCGACGGCGACGGTTGCCAGCACCACCACCGTCGAATGGCCGAGCGAGAAGAACAGGCCCACGGACGCCGGCCGCTGGCCCTCCTGCATCAGCTTGCGCGTCACATTGTCGATGGCGGCGATGTGGTCGGCATCGACCGCATGGCGCAGGCCGAAACTATAGGCGAGCAGCGCTGTGCCGAGCAGCACCGGAGAATCGTGGAACGCCATGAACGCCCACAGCCAGGCCGCGACATTCGCGAGGGCGAGCGCGGTAACGATGACGATGATCTTACGGCGCGGAAGTTCCTGTTGAAGCACCAAAACTATCCCGCCTTGCGCACGTGAAGATGCGTGTGTTTGTGGCTCGTCTCGCCGTCATGGGCGTGCTTTTCCGTCTCGATCGCAACGGGCACGGTGACGAGGCGGCCATGGCGCACGCCGCGCTCGGCGATGACGTGATCGGCGAGGTGCCGCACCTCGTGCGCATCCCCGCGCAGGACCGCGACTTCCATGCAGCTGCCGTGATCGAGATGGACATGCATCCCGGCTTGCGAGAGATCGTGATGGTCGTGAAACAGATGGGTGAGGCGCTTCGCCAATTCGCGCTCCTCATGGTCGTAGACATAGACGAGGGCGGCGACGCACTGACCGGTCTCGCCCGAGCCTTCCGCTGCTTGGCGCATGCCGCCGCGCGCGAGGTCACGGATCGCTTCCGAACGGTTCTGATAGCCGCGCGAGGCGATCACGCGGTCGAGCTCGACAACGAATTCATCGTCCAAAGTGATGGTGACGCGTTGCATGCGTCCTCCTTCGGCCCTCAGGCCCTGTATGAGGTTTTGTAGGAATAATCATACCTATGGCGGCTTGGCAAGAGGAGTCGATCTTGCCCGTCCTGGCGCGCTTTTGCGGGCCGTGACACGATGGAATAATCAAACTTTCCCGTGAGAGGAGAGCCTATGGAAAAGCGGCAACTGGGCAGATCGGGGCTCGAAATCGCGCCCATCGTATTCGGCGGCAATGTGCTGGGCTGGACGGTCGACCCGGTGACGGGGTTCAAGATTCTTGACGCGTTCGTCGATGCGGGTTTCAACGCCATCGACACCGCCGATACCTATTCGCGCTTTGTGCCGGGAAACAAAGGCGGCGAATCCGAAACCATCATCGGCAATTGGTTGAAGGGGCGTTGCAAGCGCGACGATGTGCTGATCTTCACCAAGGTCGGCCACGAAATGGGGCCCGACAAAAAGGGCCTGTCGCGGCGCTACATCAAGGCGGAATTCGAAGACAGCTTGAAGCGGCTGAAGACCGACTATGTCGACCTCTATCAATCGCATCGCGACGATGCGAGCGTGCCGATGGAAGAGACGATGGAGGCCTATGCCGAGTTGATCGCGGAAGGAAAAGTGTGCGCTATCGGCGCCTCCAATTTCAGCGCTGCACGCATGCAGCAATCGCTCGAAATCTGCCGCGAAAAGAATCTGCCGCGCTACGAGGCCGTGCAGCCGGGCTACAATCTTTATTCGCGCGCCGGTTACGAGACGGAGTTGGAAAAATTCTGCCTCAAGGAAAAGGTCGGCGTCATTCCCTATTACGCGCTGGCGAGCGGTTTTCTGACCGGCAAATACCGGAGCGCCGCCGATTTCGGCAAAAGCCAGCGCGGCGGGCGGATGGCGGACTTCCTCAATGCGCGCGGGGTCCGCATTTTGGCCGGGTTGGACAGGGTGGCGGCTTCCCATGGCTCGACGCCGGCGGCGGTGGCGTTGGCCTGGCTGATCGCGCGGCCCTCCATCACCGCGCCGATCGCGAGCGCTACCAGCCTCGAACAGCTCAAGGATTTCAGCCGCGCTGTACATTTGAAGCTGACGCCGGCGGATATCGCGGCGCTCGATCATGCAAGCGCGTACTAGATGAACTTTCGCTCCACAGCCTTGGCAGGGCTCCTTGCGATGTTGTGCGGGTGCGCGACGCCATCGACGATTCACAAGGGCTTCTATACTTGGGGGCCCGAAGTCGAAACCTTCACGCCCTGCGGTATGGATAAGACATGGTGGGTCCTCACCACCGAACCGCTATGGCTTCAATTGCGCGACGCACACCAGACCCTCACGATGGGAAACTATGAGGGAATATTCGCGGAAGTGTTCGGGTACTATGACGGACCCGCGACGGAAGAGAGGGGCGGCGGGTTCGCCACGCAATATGACGGCCTGTTTCGCGTGACCGCGGTTTTGGCCACGCGTAAGAGCGACGATTCCGGCTGCGATGCGGCAGCCAGTTTGCCGCGTTAGGTTGGGCTTGCTAGACTGAACGCATTCACAAATTCATCGTAGGTGGGGAACTTCCATGCACGGAAAGACGATGCCCTATTTCACCGGGCGCATGTTGATCGGCGGCGAGCTCGTCGAATCGAAAGATGGCGGCTGGCTGGAATCGATCAATCCCGCCGACGAGACGCAGATCGGCCGCGTGCCGATGGGCTCCAAGGCTGACATGGATGCCGCCGTCGAAGCGGCCGAGAAGGCGCAACCCGCTTGGGCCGCGCTCTCGATGTCGCAACGCGCCGAATACATCCACAAACTCGGCGACGCGCTGATGAAGCGCCAGGAAGAGATCGCCAAGCTCGAATCGCTCGACACCGGCAACACGCTAGGGCCCATGAAGCGCGACGTGCGCACCGCGGTCGAGCGCATGCGCTTCGCCGCAGGGCTAGCCTATGAGCTCAAGGGCGAGACCATCCCCTCGACCCCCGGCAACATTCACATGACCATCCGCCAGCCCTATGGCGTGATCGGGCGCATCATTCCGTTCAACCACCCGATCGGTTTCGCCGCCTCGCGCATCGCGCCCGCTATCATCTCGGGCAATTGCATCGTGGTGAAGCCGTCCGAGCAGAGCCCGCTGTCGGCGTCGATCCTCGGCGAGATCTGCAAGGAGATCATGCCGGCCGGTGTCGTCAACATCGTCACCGGCGGACGCGAGACGGGCGAAGCGCTGGTGCGCCATCCGCGCGTGAAGCGCATCGCCTTCATCGGCCAACCGGTTTCGGGCATGGCGATCCAGAAGGCCGCCGCCGAGACGGCGGTGAAATTGGTCACGCTGGAATTGGGCGGCAAAAATCCACTGATCGCGTTCGAGGATTCCGACATCGAAAAGGTCGCAGCCTGCGCCGTCGGTGGGATGAATTTCGGCTGGCAGGGGCAATCCTGCGGCTCGATGAGCCGTATCGTGCTGCATGAATCAATCCACGACCGCGTGGTGGAAAAGATCCTGGAGCGCGTACGCAAGATCAAGGTCGGCAATCCGACCGATCCGGCGACGAATATGGGTCCCATCAACAACAAGCAGCAATACCAGAAGGTGCTGTCCTATATCGACATCGCCAAGAAGGAAGGCGCCAAGCTGCTGCATGGCGGCAATGTGCCCCAGGGCGACGAATTCAAGCGCGGTTTCTGGGTCGAGCCGACCGTCTTCGGCGACGTCAACATGTCGATGCGCATCGCCAAGGAAGAGGTGTTCGGGCCGGTGATGTCGATCCTGAAATTCAAGACGGAAGCGGAAGCCATCCAGATGGCGAACGCGATCGAGCTCGGTCTCACCGCGGCGGTGTGGACCAACGACATCAGCCGCGCCATCCGCGTCGCGACGGCCGTGCAGGCCGGCTATATCTGGATCAACGGCGTCGGCCAGCATTATCGCGGCGTGCCCTATGGCGGGTTCAAGAATTCCGGCATCGGGCGCGAGGAAGGCATCAGCGAGATGCTCTCCTATACCGAAGAGAAGGTCATCAACATTGTGCTGGGTGGCGGCGACTACAATCCGGCTGCCGGCTAAGTACCAAGTTGTCATGCCCGGCGAGCCATGCGGAGTATGGCGAGGGGAAGGGCATCCATTTCTAGAAGTGGATTCCCTTCCCCTCGCGGCGTTCCGCCGCTCGGCCGGGAATGACAATTTGGAGTTAGAACTTCCTGGAAATAAAAAATAGCGCCGACACGGCCTCTTCGCCGCGCACATGGCAGGCATCCATGCTGTAGGCGACATTGGCGGCGCCCGTCCACTCGCCGAGCGGGAAGCGATAACCCGTCTCAAAATCGATCTCGCGTCCCGACGGCAGCAGCGAGGTTTCCTTGCGCCCCATCGCCATCGCGCCCGTCGCGGGATCGCGTCCCATGCCGGACAGAAGAACGAGCGATGCCTGCTCCGCCCGAAGCGGCTGGTTGACCCGGAAAGTCAGCGCATCGCCATCGCCGAACAAACTCTCGCGGGCGAGGCCGAGAGAAAAGCCGGTCGCATAGACGGGCCCGATGGAGGCGATAAGGCTCGTGGCCGGTGTCGTCGCTGCCGTCGCCGTCGTCGTGAAGGCGCCTTTCAGCGACCAGCGCGGGGCAAGCGCGATTTGTGCCGAGAGCGTCGTCCAGGCGGTCGAAGCGCGGTCGGCCATCGTCAGACCGCCGGCGGCCATCGAGCCCAAGAGGCCGCCCTGTTCGACGCTGGCGCCAAGTTCGAAGCCGAGCTGTACGAGGCCTGCGTCGTGATCGAGTCTCAGCGCCGCATTCTGCGACGCGTCGCGGAACGCGATGCGCGAACGATAAGGGGAAGCCAGATTCAGCGAATGCGAAAACCCGAAGGAGAGGCTCGTCGCCTCGTCGAGCTTGAAGCTTGCCGTCGCAAAAGCGCCGGGCGCTGTGCCCGCACCCGACGCGAAACCTTGCGTGATCGAGATGCCGGCGAAGGGATCGCTCTCGCCAGAAGGCGCCAGCGCGTCATGCAATGAAATCCCGCTGCCGGCGGTCCAGTTCATGCCGCTCTGCGCGTCTGATCCGGCAAAGCGGAAAATCGCCTGATGCGAATAATCGCGTTCCGGTCCGCCGGGCGCGCCGAAACGCGCGATTCCGTCCAGCGGATCATCGCGCATATGGAAGGTGAACGCGGTGGCGCTTCCCAAACGGAAACCGGTGCCGCGCCAGCCCAGGGCCTGCAGAATCGTGCCGTAGAGATCGGGGCCGCGCCAGGGATGCACGCCGCCCGAGAAATCGATTCCGTAATCGCGGCCGAAGCGGTCGAACATCGTCACGGAAGAAAGCGCGGAACGGAACGCTTGCGCATCGCCGAAAGCGGGGCCGAGCGCGACCGCCGTGCCGCTCACCACCGGCGTGCCGCCATTGGTGGTCGAGAATGTCGTGATGCCGTTGGGCTGCAAGGCGGCGAAGACATTCAGCAGCCCGTGCCCATAGGTGCCGTCGATCCCTGGTGCGCCGAGATCGGTCGCCGAGTCGAAAAGAATCTGCATCACTTGGCGCGCCGTAAGGTGCGGCCAGCGCTGAAATATGATCGCCGCCGCACCCGAAATCAGCGGCGCCGAAAAGGATGTGCCGGAGAGGCCGAAGCAAAGAGATTGGCCGTTTGAGCATGGTGTCCAGGGAAGGACAAGATTCACGCTTGGCGCCACCATGTAGTGATTCCTGAGCGATCCTGCGCGGTCGGAGAAATTGGCGATCTGATTGCTGCTGTTTACAGCACCGGCGATGATGAACGCGCCCGGCCCGCTGTTGAGAGTCCCGGCGGCCTGCAAAATATCCCTTATGTCGAAATTCGACAGCGAGGGATCGGGTTCTCCAAAAGGACTGGAATTTCCCGCCGATGCCACCAGCAGCGCACCATTGATGGCGGCTCGAGCGGGCGTCTCCGTGTCATAGACTTCCGTGACATTGGACGGAATGTTGTAGAAATCGCCCTCATCGTAGCCAAGCGAAACGTTGATGACGCGCACGCCGCGCGACGTGATGTAGGTCCATGGATCGGAGACGTGATAGAGCGTGCCGTTCTGCACGAATTGGCGCTCATTGACGCCGGAGAAATAATCCACCGCCAGCACTTGGGCATCGAAGGCGAGGCCGTGGACGTCGGTGCCGTTCTTGATTCCGGCGGCGGTCACGGCGACCGCCGTGCCGTGCGGGTCGAGTTCCGTCGTCTCGCCGGTTTGCGCGGTGTAGAGCGCGATCACATTGGGATCTGGCCCTGCGCTGGCGGCGTGAAAGCGAATTTCTCTCGATGAAAAATTGAAATTGAAATCGACGATGCCGATGGTCACGCCCGCGCCGGTATAGCCGAGCGCATAGGCTTCCGCCGCATGGAGCGTTTCGAGCGGGCCCATCAGATTGTATTCGGTGGTGCGGAACGAATCCGCGGTCGGCCCCGCAGGTGGCGGGGGCGGAGGTGGTGGTGGGGGGGGCGGCGGTGGATCAGGAATCACGACTGCGGGCTGCTGCGGTATAGGTACCGAGCCGGTTCCGCCGCCTCCTCCTCCGCCGCCACACCCAAACAGGCAGAGTGCCGCGATGACGCTCCCCGACCCTTTCAGTGTTTTCATGCGATGTATTCGCCCCAAAGGGCGGGCTCCCCGGCCCCGCGTTCTCGACGCCAAATGCTAGAAGGGCCCATTCCGCGCGTCCATAGGCGCGATGCATCGCCTGCGACAGATTGCGTGAAAATCGCTGCGCAAGCGGGGACGACATTGCCCAGCTAAGGGTAGCAACGCTATCGTTTGCTCCGAGGGAGATCGAAATGGCACGATTCGCGAAGGGGCTGGCACTGGCGTTCGGCCTTATGGCCACGCTCGCGATCGCGCCGGCCAAACCAGCAGCGCGGATGGAAGCGGTGGATGTCGAACTCGTCATCGCCACCGACGTGTCGCCGAGCATCGACGGAGAAGAGGCGCAGCTCCAACGCGAAGGCATGGCCGAAGCCTTCCTCGATCCGCAGGTGATCCAGGCGATCGGCGCCGGCTCGCTCGGAAAGATCGGCGTCGTCTATGTCGATTTCTCGAGCCGCCAATACAACAAGATCGTCGTCGAATGGCAGGTGATCAAAGATCGCGCAAGCGCGGCCGCGTTCGCGGCGGCGATCCGCAACGCCCCGCCCGGCTATGGCCGCCACACCTCGATTTCCGAAGCGATCGAGCTGGGCGCATTTCTGCTGGAAGCGAACAATCTTGAAGGCACCAAGAAGGTCATCGACGTTTCCGGCGATGGTCCGAACAATTGGGGCCGCGCGATCAACGAGGTCCGCGACGAGGCGATTGCCAAGCACATCACCATCAACGGGCTTCCGATCGTCGAGGATGAAGGCTTCGGCACCTATCGCGATCTCGACAAATATTTCGAGAATTGCGTGATCGGCGGGTCGGGGGCCTTCGTCGTGGTGGCAAAGGGGTTCCGCGATTTCGCCCGCGCCATCCGCAACAAGCTGATCCAGGAGATCGCGAGCCTCCCCGCCGAACGGGGCAACCCGCTTTTGGTCAGGGTCGCGCAAACACCCCCCCGGCTGGCGGCGCCCGGCCGCCCGGCCGCCCCGCGCAACGGCCAGGGCTGCCAGAACAGCGCCGGTTTTGGCGGGTTCAATTTCAACCCCCCGCCTTCTAGCCGGTAAGCCGCCCCCCGACTTGCCTTAACGGGCTTCAATCGCCTATAAGCCCGGCCTCGCGCAATTGGCGCGCCAGCAAGGGCCGTGGCATGAAAAAGGGCATCCATCCGGACTATCATTTCGTGACGGTGCAGCTGAACGACGGCACCTCGTACCGGACGCGCACGACCTGGGGCGAGTCAGACGCCAAGCTGACCCTCGATATCGATCCGACCACCCATCCGGCCTGGACCGGCGGCCAGCAGAACCTGCTCGACCGTGGCGGCCGCCTCACCCGCTTCAACAAGCGCTTCGGCGACTTCGTCAAGAAGTAGCACTACCCCTTATTCCTGTTTCATCCGTTCGACGAGCGCCGCAAGACGCGCGCGCATCTCCGTTTGCGGCAATTCGCGGCTGCCGCCATGACCGGCGAGCACGAAGGAAAACGGAAATTCGAGAAGGCGCGCCAGCGAGCGGGTCTGCTCCGCCCATGAGTGCCAGCAATAATCCTTCCAGGCGGCGAGGTCGTTTTCCTCGAAGCTCCAGGCCAGCGAATCCCCGGTGAAGAGGCAGCGTTCGTCATAGAGAAAGGCGACGCTGCCCTTGGTGTGGCCGGGCACCGGGATCGCCAGAAGATCCTCGGCGATGCGTGTCGGCTCGCGGCCCGTCAGAATGTCGGTCGCGAAAGGCGCCCGCGCGCGATCCGCCTGATGGATGAACACGCGGGCGCCGAAATGCGCGGCGTAGCGTTCGGCATCGGCAATGTCGTCCTGATGGGTGAGAAGCACGAGACCGAGCCCGCGGCGTTCTTCCAGCGCCTTCACCACCGGTTTCGTCCAGCGCGGGGCATCGACCATCGCATTGCCGCCGTTCCGCGTGATCAGAAAGGAATGGGCGCCATAGGACGAGGCGGCGTTATAGCCCAGCCGATAGACTTTCTCCGTCAGCTTTTCCGGAAAAGTTCCGGGCGGCGCTTCGTTGCGGTTCTCGGTGCGCACCGAGGCCGTCGGGCAGAGCAGCCGCGCCCGCCACGCCATCGCGATTTCCGCTTTCGTCTTGGGCTGGCGCGCGAATATTGATTGGCCGTCTTGTTCGACGATGAGGCCGGGCGCGACATTGCGCGCCGCGCCGCAATCGGTGCAACGCGTGTCGACATACCAATCGCCCGGAGCATTCTTCGGGTGACGTTCGATCATCGAGAGAATATAGGGCGGCGAAGCGGTGCGCGCTATTCCGGCTTGGCGTCGCCGAAAGCGGCTTCGAGGATGGCGAAATGCGTCTTCACGCCTTCCTCGGGTTCCCCTTTCTTGAAGAGGATGTCGTCGAGGCGGGCGATGCGCCGGTAAAGGCTTTCGCTGCGTTCGAGCAGTTCGACCAGTTTCGAGGGCATCGCATCGACGCCTTCGACGCGCTTGGCCATGCAGATTTCACGGGCGCCGAGCCGATAGCGTTCGGACGACGCGTCCTCCGCCGTCATGTCGCCTTCCTGCACCGCGCGTTGGATCAGCAGCCAGCTTGCCGCCTGCATCAATCGCGTGGTGATGCGCATCGACTCGCCGGCATAGACGAGGGCGGCCTTGCGCGGCAGCTCGCGGGATTCATCGCGGCCGCGGCCGTCGAGATAGCGCGCGCATTCTTCCACCAGCGCCATGCCCTCGTCGAACGTGCGTTCGAAAAGCGCCGACGCGGTAAAGCTGCTCAGCGACATTGTACGCAACACGTCGTCGTCCTGGAGCTCAAAGCTCATTTTTTATAACCGCCCGTTTCCCCTGAGAGGCAAGCTAGCAGCGTCATTCGTTGGCGCAAAGCGGCAAGCGTGACAGACTCAATTCAAGGTTACGATGTGCTCGCAAAGCGACAGCGCGGTTAGTGTTAACGCGCGCAGTCGCATCGATATGTACTGTTCCGTACGATCGAATCCCGCATTAACGCTTGAAAAAAGCATGGGCAGCCGAGCGTGTTGCCATTCGTGCTTTCAATTGTTCGCGCGTGCGGACGATCTCCGCTTCCAGGGCGGCGATGCGGTCTTCCAACTCGTGCGCCGATCTGGCGGAGAGATCTTCGCCCAACACGATTTCTGGCTTCGGCTTCTTGGGTGCGAGCTCGTCCAGATCGATGGCCAATACCGCCTCCTTTGCTCTGGCCCCCAATCTTGGCATAAGGGCGCCCAGCCAAGAAACGAGCATTCCATGACTCTTCCCGCCGCCATGACCGCTATCCGCGCCGAGCGCGGGCCCGACGGAACCCGTCTTGTGCCGGAGAATATCCCGGTGCCGCAGCCGGGGCCGGGCCAGATCCTTTTCAAAGTGGCGTCGGCGGGCGTGAACCGCGCCGATCTTCTGCAAGTGGAGGGGCATCATCCCCCGCCGCCGGGCGCGCCCGCGACCCCGGGGCTTGAGGCTTCGGGCACCGTGGTTGCGGTGGGGCCCGGCGTCAACGGATGGAGCGTAGGGGACGCGATCTGCGCGCTGCTGCCGGGCGGCGGCTATGCCGAATATGCGATCGCCACCGAGCCCTGCGTGCTGCCGGTGCCCAAATCCGTCAGCCTCGTGGATGCGGGCGGTTTGCCGGAAGTCTATTTCACGGTGTGGAGCAATGTCTTCGACACGGCGGGCTTGAAATCGGGCGAGAGCTTCCTCGTCCATGGCGGCTCCAGCGGCATCGGTACGGCCGCGATCCAGCTCATGCATGCGCGCGGGCACAAGGTCTTCACGACGGCAGGCAGCGCGGAAAAATGCGCCGCCTGCGTCGCACTCGGCGCTACCCGCGCCATCGATTACAGGACGGAAGATTTTGTCGCCGTGGTGAAAGCGGAAACCGGCGGCAAAGGCGTCGATGTCATCCTCGACATGGTGGGCGGGGATTATGTGATGCGCAATCTGCAGAGCCTCGCGCGCGGCGGCCGCCTTACCAACATCGCCTATCAGAAGGGCGCCAAGGCCGAGGTCGATTTCCGCATCGTCCAGGCGCGGCTCCTGACCCTGGGCGCGACCGGCCTGCGCGGCCGCCCCGATAGCGAAAAAGGCCCCATCCGGGATGCGCTCGCCAAGGAGGTCTGGCCGCTATTCGATGCAGGAAGCCTCAAACCCGTCACCTACCGTGTTTTCCCACTGGCGGAAGCCGGTGCCGCCCACCGTCTGATGAAAGAAAGCAGCCATATCGGCAAGATTTTACTCGCGCCCTAGCAAGGTTCGGCGGTATGAAGGGCCTATCCTTGATAGGATGAACCTAAAGAGCGGAAGTGGGGTCCTGAAAAGCCTCGCTACGAGAAGGAAAAAACCATGTCCGACAAACCTCTGATGCCCAAGGCGACGGCCGTCTGGCTGGTCGACAACACCTCGTTGTCCTTCGAACAGATCGCCGATTTCTGTGGCATGCACCCCCTCGAGGTGAAGGGCATCGCCGATGAGGACGTGGCCAAGGGGATCAAGGGCATCGACCCGGTGGCCTCGGGCCAGCTCACCCGCGAGCAGATCGAGGCTTGCGAGAAGAACCCCGAACTGCCGCTCAAAATGGCGGCGCCCAAATATAAGATGCCCCATGTGAAGGCCAAGAAGACGCCGCGCTATACGCCCGTCTCCAAGCGCCAGGACAAGCCGGACGCGATCTATTGGCTCTTACGCAACCATGCGGAGCTGACCGACGCCGATCTTATGAAATTGATAGGCACCACCAAGGCGACCATCGCGAAAATCCGCGACCGCGGCCATTGGAATTCGCAGAACATCAAGGCGGTCGATCCGGTGACGCTCGGCCTCTGCTCGCAGATCGAGCTCGATTTCATCGTCGCGCGTGCCGCCAACCGCAAGCCGCGCCTGGCCAGGAAGGCGCCGGGCGAAACGCTGAAGACGATTGGGGAAACCACCGCGGCGCCCGCCGAGTCGGAAGAGACCGAAAGCTAGAAAGCGTAGCGCACGATCAGGAAGCCCACGATGATGGTCCCGAGTGTGGCCAATATCGTGAGTTCCAGCCGTTTTTCGATGAAGTCGCGGATCGGCGCGCCGAACCAATAGATCAGCAGCGCCAGCAATCCGAAGCGCATGAAGAAGCGCACGACGATCGACCACATCACGAAGGCGAAGAAATTATATCCGGCGAAACCCGACAGGATGGTGACGAACTTGTAGGGGATCATCGGCACGGCGCCTTTGATCAGAATGATCAAGGTGCCGTATTGCGCATAGCCTTCACGGAAGGTTTCGACGCTTTCTCCGCCGCCATAGAGCGCGATCAGCCAAAGGCCCAGCGTGTCGTAGAGGAGCGCGCCGATGGCATAGCCCGCGATGCCGCCAAGCACCGAGAAAAACGCGCACCACGCCGCCAGCAGGAATGCGCGCTTGCGGTCGGCCAGCATCATCGGAATCAGCATCACGTCGGGCGGGATCGGAAAGAAGGAGCTTTCCGCAAAGGAGACTGCTGCGAGAATGGCCCAGGCGTGCCGTCCCGCAGCGTTCGCCATCGTCCAATCGTAGAGGCCGCGCAACATCCCGCGCCGTCCTTCCGGTTGGGTCTTCCCACTCATTTCATTCCACCTGTTCGGGACCGCGCGGATCGAGCGGCAGGCTTGCGGGCGATCCTTGCGGCACCGGCGTGAAGCTGTCGCGCGTGGCCGCCGACGCTGGCTCTTTGATGCGTATGCGGGTAAACGCATAGAACGCCATCGCCGCATAAGCCAGCGCCGTATAGAGGAACAGCGACGCAGGCCCAGCCGCAGACATCACGAAAGAGCCAAGCAACGGGCCGGGAATGGAGGCCGCCGCGTTGATCATCAGAAGGCCCGCCGACGCCTCGACGAATTGCACCCGCGGCAGCCGGTCATTGGCATGCGCGATCGAGAGCGAATAGAGCGGCAGCATCGCCGCGCCGAGCGTGAAGACCACGCCATAGAAAAGAATAGGCGCGAGGTTCAGGAGGACGAGCCCGCTCAAGCCCAGCATGAGGCCGCCGGCGGACGCCAATGTGCACGTCGCCGCAATCACCCAGCGCCGGTCCATGCCGTCGGAGAGGCGTCCGAGCGGCCATTGCGTCAGCGCGCCGCCCGCGATGAACACGCTCATGAAAAGAGCAAGCTGGCTGGTGTCGAAGCCCAGCGATTGCGCATAGACGGGCGCCAGCGTCCAGAACGCGGCATTGGAAAGTCCAACCGTCACGCAGCCCGCGGCGCCCACAGGCGAGATGCGGAATATGCGTGCGAGATCGAGGCGCGGCACCGGGCTTGGTTGCGGCGGCGGCAGTCTTGTCAACCCGATCGGCACGATGCAGAGGCAATAGAGGATCGCGGCAACGCTGAACGGTTCGAAGGATTGGGGCGCCGCGATCAGCAGCAGCCATTGGCCCGCCACCAGCGCGCTCAAATTGACGATGACATAGGTCGAGAGGATGCGCCCGCGGGTTTCGTTGGTGGCGCGGTCGTTGAGCCAGCTCTCGATGGTCATGAACAGCACCGCGTTGGACACGCCGGTGAGTGCGCGCAAAGCGAACCATGGCACCGGCTCCGTCCACATCGCCTGCATCATCAGGCAGACGGCGTTCAGCGCGCCCGCGACCGCGAAGGCACGGATATGGCCGGCGCGCGTCACCAATGCCGGGCCTGCGAAGCAGCCCACGACGAAGCCCGCGAAATAGCAGGCGCCGAGCAGGCCGATGGCGATGTCCGAGAACCCTTCGAGATGCGCCCGCAACGGATTGAGCGTTCCGATCAGACCGTTCCCCATCAGGAAGAAGGCGGTCGAGAGCAGAATCGCGGCCAGGCTGGAAATCTGCGACGCCATTTTCAGAGCCCGAAAGGCCGTGCTGGCTAAGCAATTCCAGACCTTAAGTCAAAAAACTCTCTCTCCCTGAGCCCTGTCGAAGGGTTGCCGCGCGCGCGCGGGTTCATTAGCTTTCCGCGCGTTCCCCGAAAGAGTTCCGTCGAATCATGGCCACGCGAAAGCCTCGCGCCCCAAAGTCGAGACCGAAGAAACCGGAAAAGCGCCGGCGCATCGTCGCGGCCAAGAAAGCCAAGCCGCGCGCCAAGCCGGCCAAGACGCGCAAAATCGCTCAGGCCCCGAAAGCAGCGGCTCCGCAGACGCCGCAAACCTTACGCAAACCGGTCGCGAATCCGGTTCCCGCTTCTGGCCGCCGTCCGAGACCAAGGTCCGCCCAGCCGCAGCCGCGTCCGGCAACCGGCGCCGACCGCCGCAAGCCGCTTTCGGCCAATCCTTACGATACCGATCTCGACCGCAACGCCGCCAATTATCAGCCGTTGACGCCGCTGTCGTTTTTGGCGCGCGCGGCGCTCGCCTATCCCGAGGTCACCGCGATTCTGCACGGCAAGAGCCGCACGACATATTCCGAATTCTATGCCCGTTCGCGCCGGCTCGGCTCCGCCTTGGCGCGCGAAGGCGTGGGGCGTGGCGATACGGTGGCGGCGCTTCTTTCCAACACGCCTTCCATGCTGGAAGCCCATTACGGCGTGCCGATGACGGGCGGCGTGCTGAATGCGCTGAACACGCGGCTCGATGCCGCCTCGATTGGCTTCATGCTCGATCATGGAGAGGCGAAGCTCCTGCTTGTCGACCGCGAATTCGCAGGGCTGGCATCGGCTGCGGTGGCGCTCGCCAAAACGAAGCCGCGCCTCGTGCTGTATGACGATCCGGAATTTCCCCAAACGGGCCAACTCGACGGCGCTGTCGATTACGAGGCGTTCCTGGCGGGCGGCGATCCCGAATTCGCCTGGGTGATGCCCGAGGACGAATGGGATGCGATCTCGCTCAATTACACGTCGGGCACCACCGGCAATCCCAAAGGCGTCGTTTCCCATCATCGCGGCGGCGCCCTGATAGGATACGCCAATATCCTCGCCTGCCGCATGGGCGAGCGTCCGGTCTATCTCTGGACGCTGCCGATGTTCCACTGCAATGGCTGGTGCTTTCCCTGGACGCTCTCGCTCGTTGCCGGCACCCATGTGTGTTTGCGCTGGGTGCGCGCGAAGGACATCTTTGCGGCGATTGCCAAGCACAAGGTCACGCATCTTTGCGGCGCGCCGACCGTGATGGCCGTTCTGCTGAATGCCAAACCGGAGGAGCGGCGCGCGTTCTCGCATCGGGTGAGTTTCATCCACGCTGCCGCGCCGCCGCCCGAAGCCGTGCTGATGGCGACGCTGGAGGCGGGCTTCGACCTCACCCATGTCTATGGGCTCACGGAAACCTACGGGCCCGCGACGGTGAACGAATGGCATCCCGAGTGGGACGCGCTCTCCAAGGAGAAGATCGGCGCCAAGCGCATCCGCCAGGGCGTTCCCTACGCCGCGCTCGAGCAATTGACGGTGGTGGACCCCGCAACGCTCGAACCGGTGCCCGCCGACGGCGTCACGCTCGGCGAAGTCATGTTCCGCGGCAATATCGTGATGAAGGGCTATCTGAAAAACCGCAAAGCGAGCGAAGACGCTTTCGCCGGCGGCTGGTTTCATTCCGGCGATCTCGGCGTGATGCATCCGGACGGCTATGTCCAGCTGAAAGATCGCTCCAAGGACATCATCATCTCGGGCGGCGAGAAAATCTCCTCCATCGAGGTGGAGAACGCGCTCTACCGGCACCCGTCGGTGATGTTCGCCGCGGTGGTCGCCAAGCCGGACGAGAAATGGGGCGAGACGCCGTGCGCCTTTGTCGAGAAGAAGCCGGGACACGATGCGGTCAGTGAAGCGGATCTCTTACGCTTCTGCCGCGAGAACCTCGCGCATTTCAAATGCCCCAAGGCGATCGTGTTCTGCGAATTGCCGAAGACGACGACGGGCAAGATCCAGAAATTCCGTTTGCGCGAGCAGGCGAAAGCCCTCGGCTAACGCGGGACTCAAACGCACCGACGAACGCGAATTAGTGGCTGGTGGCTCGCAGCCGTTCGAGTTCGTCCTTCAAGCGGAGCTTTTCTTTCTTCAGAGCCGCGACGCGCATTTCATCCCATGCGGAATGCGCCATCTCCGTCTCAATAAGCTCCTGCAATTTCTGATGTTTATCCGAGAGTTCCTTGACGTTAACGGCTGTGGCCATCTCGTCCCTCATCGTTTCAGACAGGGAAATTAGATCACTCCTCGGGGGGCTTGTCACCCCCTTGATAGGTCACATCCCTTATCAGGGGTAAATTTGAAACCCGTGGCTGTAACGCCAATCGCTTGAACCCGCTTGGCGAAAGCCGCCCGGAGGTTTTAGATGGCGCGGGCCTAGAGTTGCGCGGCCAATGCCATGACCGAAGAGGAAGAAGAAGAGGCGCTCAAAGCCAAGCTGGCGCAATTGCGTAAGGAGCACGGCGACCTCGACGCGGCCATCTCCGAGTCGGCAGTCCGCGATGAAATGCAATTGACGCGGCTGAAAAAACGCAAGCTCCAGCTCAAAGATCAGATCGCGCGCATCGAGGACGAGCTGCTGCCCGACATCACCGCTTAGCTCCCTCCGCTCCGCGGCGCTTCTGCGCATACATGGCGCGGTCGGCTTGCTTGATCGCGGAGTCGGGATTTTCTCCGGCGTGCAGTTCGTACACGCCATAGGAAAAGCCGAGCGACACGCTCTTGCCTTCCCACAAAGCGGGATGATCGCGCAGGCTCTGCGCCAGGCTGGCGCCCTTCTTCGATGCCTGTTCGAGCGTGGTATGGGAGAGAATGACGCCGAACTCATCGCCGCCGAGCCGCGCCAGCACGTCGTTTTCGCGAATCTGGTGGGAGATAAGATCGGCGAAATGGCGCAACACCGCATCGCCCGCCGCGTGACCGTGCATGTCGTTGACCTCTTTGAAGGCGTCGAGGTCGAAATAGAGCACGCAGGACGGAACGCCATAGCGTTCGGCGAGCGCGACGAAGCGCGTGATCTCGCGCACGAAGGCGCGCCGGTTGAGGATCGGCAGCAGCATGTCCTGGTCGGCGGTGCGCGCGAGCTCTTCCAGCCGCGTGCGCGTCTGCTCGACCTCGCGCCGCAGCCGGTCGACTTCCTGCATCAATCCCATGATCGCGTCGCGCACGCGGGGCGTAAATTCTTCTTCGGGAATGCCGAGGACGGCGGCGGCCGCGACCGGCGTTATCGGGGTTATGGATACCGATTCCGCCCGTTTTACCGACGCTCATGCCCCGACCTGACGACTGGCGACTCACTTCGCGCGCCCGCAACAAATTGACACCAAATCGTGCCTCCCGCAAAGCCGCGCCGCCGGCCATTTGGCAGCAAAAGACCGGAAAATCGCTTTCTTCCTGTCCTTCTAGCCCTATAATCCGCCGCTTCCGCGCGGGCAGACCGTTCGCGCATCCTGAAGCGATACCCACCTTCATGCCCGCCAAGAAGTCTCCCGCCAAACCGTCTATCGGCATCATCATGGGCAGCCAGTCGGATTGGCCCACGCTCCAACATGCCGCCATCATCCTCGACGCGCTCAAGGTTTCCTATGAGGCCCGCGTGGTGTCCGCCCACCGGACGCCCGACCGCCTTTACGCCTACGCAAAATCTGCAAGAGCGCGCGGGCTGAAAGCCATCATCGCGGGGGCCGGGGGCGCGGCGCATCTTCCCGGCATGACCGCGTCGATGACGGTGCTTCCGGTGCTCGGCGTGCCGGTGGAGAGCCGGGCGCTCAAGGGACTCGACAGTCTTTTATCCATCGCCCAGATGCCGGGCGGCATTCCGGTCGCGACCTTCGCCATCGGCGAAGCGGGCGCCAAGAACGCCGGGCTTTTTGCCGCGTCTTTGCTGGCGCTTGAAGATCCGACCCTTGCCAAACGGTTGGAGCGTTGGCGCGCGCGGCAGACAAAATCCGTGGCGTTGACGCCCGAGACGAAACGAGCCCGCAAAAAGTGAGCAAGCCATCGTCCTTATCCGGCCCCCTGAAACCCGGGGCCATGATCGGCATTCTCGGCGGCGGGCAATTGGGGCGGATGCTGGCGCTCGCTGCCGCCCGGCTCGGTCTCAAGACGCATATCTATTCGGACGAAACGGAATCCTGCGCCTTCCTCGTCGCCTCGGCGACGACGCGAGGGGCTTATGACGACGAAGCGGCGCTGGAGAAATTTGCCGCCGCTTGCGACGTCGTCACCTTCGAATTCGAGAACGTGCCCGAAAAGACGGCGCATTTCCTGAGCAGCTATGTGCCGGTCGCGCCCAATTCCAGGGCGCTCGCGGTGGCGCAAGATAGGTTTGTGGAAAAAAGTTTTGTTGCCGCGCTCGGAATCGCGACGGCGCCATTCCGCGACGTGGCAAGCGAAGCCGATGCGCGCGCGGCCTTTCGCGCGCTGGGCGGGCCGGCGATCCTGAAGACGCGGCGGCTCGGTTATGACGGCAAGGGCCAGCAGAAAGTGGGAAACGAGGAAGACGCTGCGCGCGCCTATGCCAGCCTTTCCGGCGCTCCCTGCATTCTCGAGAAATTCGTGGATTTCGCTTTCGAGGCGTCCATCGTGGCGGCGCGTGGCCGCGACGGCGCCTTTGCGGCGTATGATCCGCCGAAGAACGAGCATGAGAATCACATATTGCGCCGTTCGACGGTGCCTGCACCGCTGTCGGCTGCTTCCTTCCGCGACGCGGTGGCCATCGCACGGCACATCGCCGAGGCGCTCGACTATGTCGGCGTGCTCGGCGTCGAGCTTTTCATCGGCAGAAACGGCGAGATCATCGTCAACGAGATCGCGCCGCGCGTGCACAATTCCGGACATTGGACCATCGAAGCCTGCGCGGTGAGCCAGTTCGAGCAGCATATCCGTGCCGTGGCGGGCTGGCCCTTGGGCGATCCCTCGCGCCATTGCGATGCGGTGATGGAAAACATCATCGGCGAGGAAGTCGACGACTGGCTTGAATTTGCGCAAACGCCGGGTGGTTTGCACATCTACGGCAAGCGCGTCGCGCGGCCCGGACGCAAGATGGGTCACATCACGCGGCTATCGTCGAAGTAATTATTTCATCCCCGCCGTCGCCAGCACCGTCGTCATGACGATGCCGAACTGGCGCATGCTGATTTCCTTGCCGGCATCGGCCCATTCGTCGAGCGCATGCGCGCGGTCGCCGGCGCCCGCGGATATCGTGATCGCCGGAATGCCGATGCTCATGGCGACATTGCTGTCGGTGCTGCTGGCGGTGAATTCCGGAGTCAGGCCGTGTTTCTTAATCGCCTCATAGGCGAAAAGCGGGAGCGGCGATTCGGTCTTCACCGTGACAGGGATGTTGGAATCGCCCGCGTTGACGGATTTGGGCAATGCCATCGACCCTGCCGGGCGATCCCCGAGAAGCACGAATTTCACCCCGATGCTGCCGCTCTTCGTGGAGCGCGCTTTATTTTCGTTGGCGGCGGCGGCCTCCACGATTTCCTTCATGCGCGCTTCGATGCGCGTCAGTTCGGCTGGCGAGGCCGAGCGCATGTCGATTTCCATCGACGATTCGCCGGGGATGGCATTGACCGATGTGCCGCCGCTGGCGACGCTCGCGCTGTAGCTCGATTGCGGCGCGACTTTCGTCTTGCCGAACTCGACCAGGAATTCGCCCATCGCGTACATCGGATTGACCGTGCCGAAGGCGCCGTAAGAATGGCCGCCGGGCCCGGTGAAGGTCAGCCGATAGCGGCGGCTTCCGAGCGAGGTCGTCACCACCCGGTTGGGGACGCCGCCATCCAGATCGATGAAGGTCTTGATCTTGTCCTTGTAAGGCCCTTTGAGGAAAAGATGCTTCATGCCGCGCAGGTCGCCGAGTCCCTCTTCACCGACGGACGCGACGAAAAGAATATCGCTGGCGGTTTCGATTTTTCCTGCGTCCAGCACGCGGATGAGGGCCAGCATGACAGCGAGCCCGCGTGTATCGTCGGCGATTCCCGGCGCCATCAATTTGTTGCCGTCGCGTTTGACCGTCACGTCCGTGCCTTCAGGGAACACCGTATCGAGATGCGCGCTGAC
>SHWE01000040.1 GCA_009693985.1 Alphaproteobacteria bacterium
CTTCTGATCGCGCCTGCGCCCGATTTCACGGAAAAGCTGATGTGGGCCGAAATGTCGGAGGACGTCCGCCGCACCATCATGGAAAAGGGCGAATGGAAGCGCCCATCGGCCTATGGCGACGATCCCTATCCCATCACGCGGGCGCTGATCGAAGACGGGCGGCGCAATCTTGTCTTGGACGCACCCATTCCGGTTCCCTGTCCGGTGCACATCATCCAAGGCATGAAGGACCCCGATGTGCCATGGCGGCACGCCCTGAAATTGGTCGAGCGTCTTTCCGGCAATCCCATGCTCACGCTGATCAAGGAAGGCGACCACCGCCTGTCCACGCCGGAAGACCTTGCCCGCATCACTGTGGCGCTGGACGCACTTATTGCGGGAATCGCCGCCTCGCGCCTTGCTTTTGCCGCGCCGCCCGGCTCATCCTAAGGCCATGCGGAAGATGATCGGCCTCGTCCTGGTTGCGGCGCACATGGGTTTGATGAGCGCGCCCGCGCGCGCCGCGCAGGCCAATCCCTTGCTCTCCGATCCCTATCAGACCTGCGTGCGGGCGATAAACACCAACGCCGAAGAGGCCTTCGAGCAGGCGCTCGCCTGGCGCGACCGCGGCGGCGGGCTGCTCGCCGAACGCTGCGCGGCGATGGCGCTGATTTCGCTCGACGAGCCCGGTGAGGCCGCCTCGCGGCTGGACGCGCTGGCGCGGCGGACGGATGCCGGCCTGCTGGCGGATCGCGCTTCGCTGCTCTCGCAATCGGGCAATGCCTGGCTGCTCGCCGATCAGCCCCAGAACGCCGAAGCCGCTTTTTCCGCGGCGCTCAAGCTCACCCCGCGCGATGCCGACATCTGGGTCGACCGGGCGCGCGCCCGCGCCGACCGCCAGAATTGGCCCGAAGCGGAGCGTGACCTCAACAACGCGCTGACTTTCGACAAGACGAAGCCCGAGACCTATGTCCTGCGCGCGGCCGCCCGTAGGGCGCAGAACAACTTGGCGGGATACCGCACCGACATCCAAGCGGCGCTTACGCTCGATCCGAAATTCCCCGAGGCGCTGGTCGAACGCGGTTCCATCAAGCTGGCAGCGGGCGACAAGAATGGCGCGCGCGCCGATTGGATCGAGGTCTTGGTGCAGGCGCCGACGAGCCCGGCGGCCGATGCGGTGAGAACGCGGATCGAAGCGCTCGAAGTCCGCGATCCTTAGTTCCTTAAATTATTGCCCACGTTCGCTCTTCACCGTCCCACGAAACGTCGCCATACGTGGCGATTTCGAGCTGATCGAGCTTACCGTGCTGAATCGCGACCACCGCCATCAAGCCATTCGGGACGCCGGACATCCTGATGTATCTACCAGCTAGATCCAGGTATCCGTCCTCAATGGTCAGCGTGTCTGCGGATGCTAAATCAACGTATCGTCCAGCGCCGGTGTTCTCACGTCGTCGCACGGCAATGTTCTCTGGTGGAGGAAATCCAAGGTTGCTGTACGTCTCGTGAAATGTCCTCAGGATGATAGTTTCCAAGTTTGATAATTTAAGCTCGGTCACCTAGAAATCTCTTGCCGGATGTTCGGATAGGTACATCTCTTGGGAGTATAGCGCATACACGTTACTCACCCCTCACCTGAAAAATCAATCGGTTGAGCGTCGCTGGCGCTCCGTTAACACGAATGATTTTTCTTCCTCTCCCTCAAGGGGAGAGGGGATTATTTTTCCATTCTTCCAAGACAGCGGCGTCGGTTTCCAACGCGGCGTAGCGTTGCTTCAGTTTTTCAAACACCTCTTTCGGCAACAGCTTTGACAACGCCCATATCGCTATCGCGCGCACGAGCGGCGATTCATCGGCTAGGCGCGCCTCGGCGACGGACGCGAGCGCCGCATCGCCCGAATTGCCGACCGCGATCAAAACATTGCGCACGAAGCGGTCGCGGCCGATCCGCTTGACCGGCGAGCCGCGGAAGATGTCGCGAAACGCCGCATCGTCGAGCGCGGCGAGATCGGCGAGGCGCGGCGATGACAATTCGGCGCGCGGCTGGAACGCCAACTCCTGCGTTTGGCTAGCGAACTTGTTCCACGGGCAGACGCTCAGGCAGTCGTCGCAGCCATAGATGCGGTTGCCGATTGGCTGCCGGAATTCGCGCGCGATATGGCCCTTATGTTCGATGGTGAGATAGGAGATGCAGCGTCGCGCGTCGATGCGATAGGGCGCGGGAAACGCCTTGGTCGGGCAGATGTCGAGGCAATTGCGGCAGGTGCCGCAATGATCGGCCTCGGCGGCGTCCGGTTCCAGATCGAGCGTCGTGAAGATCGAGCCCAGAAACAGCCACGAGCCATATTCGCGCGACACCAGATTGGTGTGCTTGCCCTGCCAGCCGATACCGGAAGCATGGGCGAGCGGCTTTTCCATCACCGGCGCGGTGTCGACGAACACTTTCACCTCGGCGCCATAGGTCTCGGCGATCCATCCCGCCAGTCTCTTCAGCCGCCGTTTGATGACATCGTGATAATCGGCGCCTTGCGCATAGACCGAGATCGTACCGCGCTCCTTATGCGCCAGCGCCTCCATCGGTTCGCCTGCGGGCGCGTAATTGACGCCCAGCGCGATCACGCTTTTGACCTCGCTCCACAGGGCTTTGGGATCGGCGCGCCGTTCGGCGGTCGTCTGCATCCAGCCCATATCGCCGTGATGGCCGCCTTCAAGAAACGCAGCCAAGCCTTCGCGCGCGCCTTCGGGGCTCTGCGCAACAGCGAAGCCGGCCGCGTCGAAGCCTTCTTGCCTCGCGCGGGCGCGAATGGCTTCGCGAGGATTTTCTTTCCCCACCGTTTTAGAAATCGAGCTCCGCATAATGCAGGACCGGCGGCTGGCCCGGCACGCGGTCGGCGAGCAGCGAGCGGAAAGAGGGACGCGACTTCATCTTCCCATACCATTCCGCGATGGACGGATACTCCGCCCACGGAACTTCTCCGTAATAATCGATGGCGGAAAGATGGGCGGCGGTGGCGAGATCGGCCAGCGTGACATCGCGGCAGGCGAGGAAGCCGCGCGCTTCCGCCAGCGGTCCCAGCACGGCAAGCGCGTTGCGCAAGGCCACACGGCCGGCGCGCACCGTCGCCATGTCCGGCGGATCGCGTGTCAGATGTCCGGTATGGGCCTGCGCGCATTTCTCGAAGACGATGCGGCGCGTCGCTTCGTCGTGAAATTTCGTCATGATCCAATCGATCAGCCGCAAGGCCTCGGCGCGCTCGCGCGGATCGGCGGGCACCAGCGGCGGTTCGGGATGCTCGTTCTCGATATGATCGATGATGGCCCACAGGCCGATGGCGCGTTCGCCGGAAATTTCGGTGAAGTCCGGCACATGGGCAAGCGGATCGTCCGGGGCCTTCAAATCGCACGCGACGCGCTTCTCGCCGAGCGCGAGGCGCACCAGGCGGCAGGCAGGCGACATCAACAGATGGCTGAGGCGACGCATGGCGCGCAAATGTCTACCGAAACACGCAGGCGTCAAGCTGGTCGCGGGTCACATCGCCCATCCGGGCGTAAACCACTGCGGACTGCCGGGTCACATAGGGGCCGGGCTGGTCGGCGCGATAGACCTTCGGATTGGGCAGCACGGTCGCGAGGCGGGCAGCTTCCAGCGCGGTCAGGTTGGCGGCCGATTTCCCAAAATTTCCTTCCGCGGCAGCTTGGGCGCCAAAGCGCCTTGGGCCGAATTCCACGATGTTCAGATAGGTTTCCATGATGCGCTGTTTGGGCCACAGGGCTTCGATCAAAACCGTGAGATAGGCTTCGGCCCCTTTGCGGAACCAGGTGCGGTTCAGCGTCAGGAACAGGTTCTTCGCCGTCTGCTGGCTGATCGTGCTGGCGCCGCGCAGCCGCGAGCCGGCGGCGTTGTCTTCCAGCGCATTATTGATGGCATCCCAATCGAAGCCCCAATGGGAACAGAATTTTCCGTCCTCCGAGGCGATGACGGCGCGGACGAGATTGCGCGAGATGGATTCGAGCGGCACCCAGCGTTGCGTGACCGGGCCCTCCATCAGCGCGGTGCCGAGCATCACCGTCGTCGTCGGCGGCGGCACCACGCGGAAAATGAGAACCAGCAATATGGGAAGGGCGATGGTCGCCGCGAAGAACCAGATCGCGATCCGCAAGGCGAGGCGCGAGCGCCGCTTTGCTTGCGGATAGGTTTCCGGGGTGTCGTCGTAGCTGTCTGATTGAATCGCCATCAATCGTGTTTTAGGCACTATTGCCTTGCGAGAACAGAGTCTTCGCAAGCGATGCGGCCGCGAACAGGGGCGGCGTCTATTCCCGCCTCATTTCGTCTCGGCGGACGCCACGGGCTGAATTCCCCGCTCATTGCCGTAATCGCCGGGCGGGACCAGCTCGTAGAAGCCGCTGATTTTCAGGTGAACGACCAGCGGCTTGTCGGACTGGTTCTGCACATACCAGCCATGCACGCCTTCGAACGGCGCCACCAGGGAGCCATTGTTGGAAAGGCCGGTGGCCTGGCGATATTCGATCACGGTCGGCTTATGGCCTTCCGGAACGGGCCGCGATTCGCCGTGGAAGTCGTAATAGAACCATTCGGGATGCTGCTCGTCGCCGGTCACGGTGAAGGAATAGACCAGCGTGTCGCCCGCCTTCATCTTGACCTTATATTCCAGCTCGCTCCCGTCCGACTCGGGCGGAAGCGTGATCTCGATTGTGTCGCTGCGGAGCTGCGTCGGGTAATTGCGCGCGGTCTGGTTCGGCCCGGCGGGCGCCGCGGTGACATCGATGACTTCCGGCCCGGCGATGCGGTCGATGCCGGTGAGTGCGCCGAAGCCTGTCGGATCGCGATTGAATTCCGCCGGTAAAATGAACAGCACGACGATGGCGGTCGCCGCCACGGCCGCGCCGGCCATGATGATCGCGAGTTTTTTGCGCGACGGCGGCCGCGAGATCTGACCTTCCATCTTAAGCTCCCTGGTTGAGGAAATAGCCGGTGAGCTGATATTCGGTCAGCGCGAAACCTGCGGCGAGAATGAGTGCGTTGGCGGCCACCGCGTAGCGCGAGAAGCTCGCCGTCCGGCGCCACCACAGCATGAAGACGAGAATGAACGAAAGCGCCAGCAATTGGCCGAGCTCGACCCCGACATTGAACGAGATCATGTTGGTGACGAGGCCGTCCGCCGACGGGTTCAAATCCTGCAATTTGGTGGCGAGGCCGAAGCCGTGGAAGAGGCCGAAGCCGAGCACCGCGATCTTCGTATTGGGTGCAATGCCAAACACCGTCTTGAAGCCGCCCAGATTCTCGAACGCCTTGTAGACGACCGAGAGCCCGATCACCGCGTCCACCAGATAGGCATTGACCTGAATCCCGCCGAGCACGCCCCACAGCAGCGTGATGCTGTGGCCGATGCTGAACAACGTCACATAGAGCGCGACGTGCTGCATCCGGTAGAGGAAGAAGACGACGCCGAAGATGAACAGCAGATGGTCGTAGCCGGTGAACATGTGCTTGGCGCCGAGATAGATGAAGGGAAGAATCTCGGGGCCGACATTGTTGGCGACGAATTCGGCATCCTTGCCGGCCATGCCGTGGGCGAAGGCTTGGCTCGCCAGCAACGGAACGAACAGCGCCGCGAGACCCACGATTGCCGCGATATGACGAAATCCATTAGACTTCATATTGCACCTGCTCTCATTGTAATTACGCAATTCTAGGCTTATTCCCTGATCGTTTACACCAGCGAGCGCGTGAGGGGCCTGAAACCCGGCGTTTTGGGCTTTCGCATCGGGCGAATCGCGTTAGGAGAGAGGCGGGAGGCAGTATGAACGACATTGTGAGCGCAATTCTGCTGGGCTTCATCGAGGGCCTGACCGAGTTCCTGCCGGTGTCGTCGACGGCCCATCTTTTGCTGTTCCAGGACATGCTTGGGTTCAAGCCGCCGGGCGACGTGTTCCCGATCGTCATTCAATTTGGCGCCATTCTTTCGGTGGTCGCGGCCTATTGGCGGAAGTTCTGGGACGTCCTTACGGGGCTGCCCGGCGATCCGCGCGCGCGCCATTTCGCAGCTGGTGTGGTCATCGCATTCCTGCCCGCGGCCGTGGTCGGACTTCTGCTGCACGATTTCATCAAGACCGTGCTGTTCTCGCCCGACATCGCGCCCTATGTCATCGCCATCGCGCTGATCTTGGGCGGCGTCCTGATCCTTCTGTTCGAGCGCGTCGCGCCGCGGCCGATCTATCGCGATGCCGACCGCTTGCCGTTTGCGAAATGCCTGCAGATCGGACTGTACCAGGTGCTCGCCATCGTTCCCGGTGTGTCGCGTTCAGGCGCGACGATCCTCGGCGGCGAATTGCTCGGCATCGAGCGCAAGACGGCGGCCGAATTCACCTTCTATCTCGCGGTGCCGACGATGCTGGGCGCGTCCGTGCTCGATCTCTACCAGAACCGCGCGCTTCTCACCTTCGATGCCGGGTTCACCATCGCGGTCGGTTTCGTGGTGTCGTTCCTGGTCGCCTTCGTCGTGGTGAAGACGTTCATCGGCTTCGTCGGCCGCTATGGGCTGAAGCCCTTCGGCTGGTATCGCATCGCCGCGGGCGTGGTGATTCTCACCATCATGGCGCTTTAAGAGACCGCCGCCTCGAACTCGCCGTGCTTGCGGAAGCGCCAGAGATAAGAGGGAATGATCGTCTCCGCCGCCGTCGGCGCGATGCCGAGATCGCGCAAGCCCAGCGACCCATCCGAAGGCACGTTGTCGGTTGCCAGCATCCGCACTTGATCGAGCGTCAGCAGCGGCTTCGGCAATAGGCCAAGGAACATAGCTTGGATGCGCGCGATCCTGAAGGGCAGGGGAAGCAGAATCCGCTTGCGGCGGGTTTCGCGCAAAACGAGCTGCATGATCTCTTTGAAGGTGTAGACCTGCGGCCCCGCCAGCTCGAAAACCTTCCCTGCGGTTTCCGGTTTCGCCAGCACCTGGACGATGGCCTGCGCCACATCGCCGACATAGACCGGCTGAAAGCGCGTCTTGCCGCCGCCGATCAGCGGCAGCACCGGAGACATCCGCGCGAGCCAGCCGAATCGGTTGAAGAAATCGTCTTCCGGTCCGAACACCAGCGAGGGCCGGAAAACCGTGGCGGACGCATAGGCGTCGCGTACCGCCGCTTCGCCTTCGGCCTTGGTGCGGAAATAGCGCGCCGTGGAATCCTTGGCCGCGCCCAGCGCCGAGATGTGGACGAGCCGCGCCACGCCTTGCGCCGCCGCCAAGCGCGCGATGCGGCGTGCGCCCTCGATATGGATGGCGTCGAAGCGCTGACTGCCGCCCGGCACCAGAATGCCCACGAGGTTGATGACCGCATCGGCCCCGTGCATCGCGGCCTCGACCGACGCGTCATTGTTGATATTGGTCTTGACGATCTGGATCGATCCGACCCGCCCCATGGGTTTGAGGAAATGCGCGGTATTCGGGTGCCGCACCGCGACGCGGATGCGCCAGCCATCATTCGCCAGCGCCCGCACGATGTGGCGGCCGAGAAAGCCCGAGCCGCCATAGACGACGGCAAGCTTGGTGGAGGGAATTGCGGTCATGGCGGGACCCGGCAAACGTTGGAATCGCTAGTTCCTTAGCCGAAACCGCTGCTCTCGGGTAGGGTGGAATGCTCGCTCGTTGACACTCCTTCGGCCCGCTCCTAAACATCCCGCCCCAAGGACCGTGAGGTCCGTGCCCAGATGGCGGAATTGGTAGACGCGCTAGTTTCAGGTACTAGTACTGCAAGGTGTGGAGGTTCGAGTCCTCTTCTGGGCACCATTGCCTCTCACACGCGGAAGGCCCGTGCTGTACAACCTCGCATCGGCATGCCTCGGATCGAAGCTCCGCGGCGGGATGCGACGAGGATAGAAACGCCTCACGCAGCAATGGCGATGCCTTTTCCGAACCCGTAACCGGATCAGCATTCTTTTCCGCCTGCCCGCCAAGCAATCGGTGATGTCATGAAGATCGTGATGATGGGATCGGGAGGGGTCGGAGGCTATTTCGGCGCGCGGCTTGCCGCCGGCGGGGCCGACGTCCATTTCGTGGCGCGTGGCGCCCATCTGGAAGCGATGCGCGTCCAAGGCTTGAGCATCGAAGGGGGCCCGGCGCCCCTTCACGTTTCGCGAGTGCAGGCGACCGACGATCCATCCTCAATCGGCATCGCCGATTTCGTGTTGATCGCCGTAAAGCTATGGGACACGACGGCTGCAATCGAGCAGGTCAAGCCGATCGTAGGCCCCCACACGACAATTATCTCCTTTCAGAACGGCGTCTTGAAAGACCGCTACCTCGTCGATGCATTCGGCGCCTCACGAATCATGAGTGGCGTCGGTTATGTCGCCACCACGATCGACCGACCCGGCGTGATCCGGCAGACGGGTCCGATGCAGCGCCTCTTGTTCGGGGAGGTCGACGGAACGATCTCGGAGCGCGGAAAGCGTCTGCTCGACGCCTGCTTGAAAGGCGGCATCGCAGCGCAGTTGAGCCCCGATATCCGGCGTGAGATTTGGCAAAAATACGTGTTCCTGGTGGGCCTTTCGGGCACAACGACCACGATCCGCAAATCCATCGGGCCGATCAGGGAGAATGCGCAGACACGCGCGTTCTTGCTCGACGTCATGCGGGAAGTCGTTGCGGTGGCTCGCGGCCAGGGAATCGACCTCCCCTCCGACTATGCCGAGCAACGCCTCGTGCTGGCGGATGATGTGGCGCACGATATGACGTCTTCCATGCACCACGATCTGGAACGTGGAAATCGGCTTGAAGTACGTTGGCTGTCGGGAGGCGTGGTGGAGCTGGGCGCGGCCGTGGGAGTACCCACGCCGCTCAACCGTGCGATCGCCGACATCCTTGCGCTGCATTCGGTCGGCGGCAAAGCGGAAGCGAAGTGAGCACGCCGGCGCGTCATGGGGTGGCAGTGCTGACGATCCGCAGGCTTCGGACGACACCCGTTCTTGTGCCCATGACCTATGCGCTGGGGACCAGCGCCGCACGCGTAACCGAAGCGCCGTTGCTTTTGATCGACCTCGAGACCGAGGAAGGCATCACCGGGCGAACATATTTGTTCTGCTATCGGCCTTCCGGTCCACGCGCCATCGCGTTGCTGCTTGAGGATGCGGTGTCGCTGATCAAGGGCGAACAAATGCGTCCCGCCGACATCGCGGCCAAATTGGCACGCAGGTTTGCTCTGCTCGGCGTGACCGGAACGGTGAGGATGGCGCTCTCGGGTCTCGACATGGCGATGTGGGACGCGCTGGCCAAGGCCGCTTCCGTTCCGCTTGCATCCATGCTGGGCAGTTCGCCGCGCACCATACCGGCCTACAATTCCTGCGGCCTCGGTTTGATGGCGCCTGCTGCCCTCGCCGATGAGGCCGTGCGCTTGACGGTGCGCGGATTCAAGGCGGTCAAGCTGAGACTCGGTTATCCGACGCTGAACGAGGATCTCTCCGCGCTGAAAGCGGTGCGCGGCCGTTTGGGGGCGAGCATCGAAATAATGGTCGACTACAATCAGGCGCTGTTGGTAGAGGAAGCGGTGCTGCGCGCGTCCGCGCTCGCGTCCGAAGGTGTCATCTGGCTCGAAGAGCCGATACGCCATGACGATCTGGCTGGTAACGCCAGAATTGCGGCGGCAAGCAAGGTTCCTTTGCAGCTTGGCGAAAATTTCAACGGTGCCGAGGCGATGGACGCCGCACTGCAAGCCCGAGCCTGTCACCTCGTCATGCCTGATCTCGCCAGGATCGGCGGCGTCACGGGTTGGATGCAGGCAGCGGGCCTTGCTGTCGCCAACGGTATCCCGATGTCGTCTCACCTCTTTCCCGAGGTCAGTGCGCATGTGCTCGCGGCGACGCCGACATGCCATTGGCTGGAATATGTCGATTGGGCAGACTTGATTGTCCAAGAGCCATTGAGGGTTGTCGATGGTATGGTGGTTGTCTCGGATCGGCCGGGCACCGGTCTTGAATGGGATGTCGCCGCAATCGAACGCTACCGGATGACATAACGATCCGAATCCGCGGTGGGGGGCAGAACGGCATGTGGCGAGCAATTGCTCCGATATTGGTCGCAGGCCTATTGGCGCTTCTCCCCGCGCCTGACGGATTGTCCCAGCACGCGTGGTATTATTTCGCCATCTTCTCCGGCGTCGTCGTCGGGCTCGTGTTGGAGCCTCTGCCGGGCGGCGCCATCGGATTGATTGGCGTCGTCGTGGTCGCCGTGCTCGCGCCCTTTGTGCTCTATGGGCCCGAGGAGCTTGCGAGGCCCGGATTCAATCCGGCCGATGCCGCGCTCGCCTGGGCGCTCTCAGGTTTCTCCAATGGGACCGTATGGCTGATCTTCGCCGCCTTCATGTTCGCGCTTGCCTACGACAAGTGCGGGCTTGGCAGGCGCATCGCCTTGAGCTTGGTCAAGCGCATGGGAAAGAGCAGCTTGCAGCTCGGCTACGCGATCGTCGCCGCCGAGACCGTGCTTGCGCCCGTGACCGCTTCCAGCACAGCGCGCAGCGGCGGAACGATCTACCCGGTCATCCGTAACGTCCCAGGCCTGTATGGCTCAAAGCCGAACGATCCGTCAGCCCGCATGATCGGTTCCTATATCATGTGGCTGGGCGTCTCCGCCTCGGCGATAACAAGCTCCCTGTTCCTCACGGCCCTTGCTCCGAATCTGCTTGCGGTCGAGATCGTCAGGCGCACCGTCAACATCGAGATCGATTGGCTTTCGTGGTTCGCCGCCATCGCGCCGGTGGGCGTGCTGCTTCTGCTCACGTTGCCGCTGCTCGTCTATTGGTTCTATCCACCCGGCATCAAACACAGCGAGGAAGTCGCCAAATGGGCGGATCGAGAACTCGCCACCATGGGTACGATGAGCGCGCGTGAGATCATCGTTGCCGCGCTCGTGACGATGGCGCTTGTTCTTTGGATATTCGGTGGCCGCACCATAAATGCGACAACGGTGGCTCTCGTCGTCGTAGCCGCGATGATTCTGACCCGCGTGTTCACCTGGGACGACATGCTCAAGCACACGGCGGCATGGAACACGCTCGCCTGGTTCGCAACGCTCGTCACGCTTGCCGATGGTCTGAGCAGGGTAGGCTTCGTGACGTGGTTCGCGGAAACGATCGCCGGCCAAATCGTGGGTGTTTCGCCGACTGTGGCAATGATCATTCTGATCGCGGTATTTTTCTTCGCCCATTATCTGTTCGCGAGCATCACGGCCCACACCACCGCCATGCTGCCCGTGATGCTTGCGGTGGGCGCGACGATTCCAGAAATGCCGATGCGGGAATATGCGTTGCTGCTGTGCCTGACGCTCGGCATCATGTCGGTGGTTTCACCCTACGCCTCGGGCGTGAATACGGTCTATTACGGGAGCGGATATCTGTCCGCACGCGACTTCTGGAGACTGGGCGGAATCTTCGGGGTGATCTTCATCACGGTGTTCCTGGTCGTCGGCGTACCGTGGGTGCTTATGACAGGGTGAACGGCGGTGTCGCCATAGGCCGCGCCATCTGGTCCGGCTTGAGCGCGAGCACAAACAGAATCGCGACGAGACAAATCGCGCAAAGCTGCACATCGCCGGCGATCGTCCAGCCGAAATTGGCGGCCAGCCAGCCGATCATGTAACCGGCGATTGAAGCCGCCGTATAAAAGCTTGTCACGAAAACGCCGGAGGCGCGTCCCGCGAGCTCGCCGCTCACCGCCTTCACGTGATAGGCCGCGATATTGACGAAGAGGGAGCCGGGCGCCACCACGCCCCAGGCAAATGCCAGCGGCGCTTGCGCCGCGAACGTCGCGGGCCCGTTGAACAGCAGCCAGCCGACCAAAGCGGCGATCAGGAAACTGACGACCAGCACGGGGCGCATGGGAAATCGGTCGCCGAGAAAACCGCCGCCGATGGACGCGAGCGCACCGAGGCCGAAGATGCTCATGACCGTGCCCGTATCGGCGGGCGTGAATTGCAGTTCCTCGCGTAGGAAGGTGGGATACATGCCGAGAAAGCCGTAAAGCACGAGCCCGGCGATGCAGCTGAGAATCACCAGCAGAAACGTATTGCGGTTGCGCAATGTCTTCGCGCCGCCGATCACGGTGGCTCTTTGCATACCGCCCGCGAGCCCCACCTCACTGACGGATCGGCGAACGAACGCTTGAACCAGCGCCATGAGCACAAATCCGATGAGACCGAAGGCTATCATCGGCGCGCGCCACGTACCGTAGGCGGACAGAATCGCCGCGCCCAACAGCGGGCCGAGCACGGCTCCCACGCCAAAGGTGAAGTTCACCGCGCCGATTGCGGTGGCGCGATGGCGCGCGAAATAGCTTGAGAGGATCGCGAGCATTGCGGTGAGCTGCATGGCCTCGCCGATCCCGGTGAAGGCGCGGGTGAGGAGCATATCGGTAAAGCCGGCAGCGAAAACCGTGACGATGGTCGCCGCCGAGAAGAGGAATATCCCGATCTGAGCAACCGATTTGCGCGCGTAACGCGACATCAGATAACCGGTCGGCAGGCCCGCGAGCGCCATGCCGAGCGTAAAGACGGTCGACATCAGGCCCGCTTCGGGAAGGGAAAAACCGTATTCGCGCCGCACCTCCGGCAGGATGAGCGGAAACAGCTGCCGGTCCATCGCATTGATGACATAGGAGCACAGCAGGATCGCAATACCGAGCAGGGCGAATGTCCGCGCCGCGCCTGTTCGCGTATCGACGTTTCCGGCGATTTGCGTCCCGCTCAGTGCCATCTCAGGCGCTCGCTTCTACGTACCAGTCATGGATGCGCTCGCCGGTCCAGAACAGGACATCGCTCCGCTGGCGCATGTGTTCGAGGGCTTCGCGGAAGTAACGAAAGCGATGCGGCGCACCCATGATGTAGGGATGCACGACCAGCGCCATCACGCGGGCCGAATTGTGTGAATCCTTGTAGAGCTGCTCGAACTGGTCGATCGCGCGGGTGCGATATTCCGCGGCGACATTGTGTTGGATCAACATCATCGCCACGTCGTTGCATTCCTGCGTGTAGGGCACGCTGAGAATCGGCTTGGTCCGTGTTTTCAAGCGCACCGGCTGATCGTCAAGCACCCAGTCGGCGACATAGTCGAAACCCTCTTCCGCCAGGAGGTCCGGCGTTTCCCAGGTTTCGGTTAGTCCCGGTCCAAGCCAGCCGCGTGGCGGACGGCCGGTGAATTCGCGGATCGCCTCGCGCGTCTTGACGATATCTTCGCGCTCGTTCTCGACCTTCTGCATGTTCTTCTGGGTGAAGCCGTGGCCCATGAATTCCCAGCCGCGATCCAATGCGGCGCGGCTGATGGGCTGGTAGCTGCGAATGGCGGAGCCGTTGATCGCCAATGAGGCTTGGATGTTCAGCACATCGAACACTTCGAGCAGGCGCCAAAAACCCACCCGATTGCCGTATTCGTGCCAGGCCCAATTCGGAATGTCGGGAATGGGCGATCCGCCCGCGGGCGGCGTCAGCACTGTGCGCGGCATCGCCTCCAGCGGATTCCATTCCTCGATATTGACGATGACCCACACGACCATTCTGGCGCCGCCTGGCAATACAAGGCGCGGCCGATCGGGAATCGGCGAATAGTCGATGCGATCTTTCGGCAGCATGTGCGTCATCGTAATTCCCTACTCCATCAATTGCCGAACCAGGGGATGAAAATGTCCGCGATAGCGTTCCTGCAAATCCGCACGCCGCCAATCGTTTTCGGTCAGTTTCCGGCGGCAATGGCTCACGCCGCATGAGCAGGACTGTTCGTCGTCGTCGAGATACCAATCGTCGAAATTCCAAATCCCATGGTCCAACGTTATTTCTTCGCCCGCTGCGATGTTGCGTCTGGCGGTGAGCGTGACCTCATCGTCCAGCCAGGCATTCGCATCGCAGGAATGGTTGAGGTACTCGTCCATGCTGATCGCGGAATCGGTTTCGGGAAGGGCGATGAAGCGGCCTTCGCCGACCGGCCAAATCGAGCGAATCCGGTATTTGCCGGAAAGCATTTCTTCGCGCGAGATCGGCTGACCGCCGAATTCCATCAGCTTTTCGCCTTTCAGGACCGCTTCCTTTGCGAACACGCCGGTGCCGTGGATTTTTGATTTGCCGACGGCAAGCTTCGGGCTGACCGCGCTGCGAGAAAGATATTCCCGGTTCATAGGCCCGCCGCTTCAAGATGTCCGACAAAAGAATGGAAAAGCGAGTATGTTGATGTGCGCCAGCAAGCGCAATCACCAATTGGCTAGGAGCGATTGAAGATGGCGGCGACGGAGCATGTGGACCTGGAGCAATTCGTCGAAGGCGTGAAACGCCGCAATCCCGGTCAGCCGGAATTCGTCCAGGCCGTACATGAAGTCGCCGCGGATATTTTCGATTTCATTCAAGACAAGGAACAATATCACCGCTATCAGATCCTGCGCCGTATCGCAGAACCCGACCGGGTGGTCAGCTTCCGCGTCTGCTGGGAGGATGATAAGGGCAATATCCGCGTGCAGCGCGGCTGGCGCGTGCAGAACAACAATTCCATCGGTCCCTATAAGGGCGGTCTTCGCTTTCACCCTTCCGTCACCGAAAGCGTGCTGAAATTCCTCGCCTTCGAACAGACCTTCAAGAACAGCCTGACGGGCCTTCCGATGGGCGGCGGCAAGGGCGGCGCGAATTTCAATCCGAAGGGAAAATCGGATCATGAAGTGATGCGGTTCTGCCAATCCTTCATGACGGAGCTGTACCGCCATGTCGGCGCCGATATCGACGTGCCGGCGGGCGACATCGGCGTCGGCGCGCGCGAGATCGGCTACATGTTCGGACAATATAAGCGCATCACCAATCAATTCACCGGCGTTCTCACCGGCAAGGGACTCGAATATGGCGGCAGCCTGGTCCGCACCGAAGCGACGGGCTATGGCGTCGTCCTGTTCTTGCAGAACATGCTCGAGACCAAGCGCGACGGAGTCGCCGGGAAAACGGTGGTCGTCTCCGGCTCGGGCAATGTCGCCACCCATGCGGCGGAAAAGATCGTGCAGCTTGGCGGCAAGGTCGTGACGCTGTCGGATTCCGAAGGGTTCATCTACGACCCGGACGGCATCGATCAGGACAAGATCAATTGGGTGAAGGCGCACAAGACCAAGCGCCGCGGACGCATCTCGGAATACGCCGCCGAGTTCCGCAACGCCGAATTCCATGCCGGCCGCAAGCCGTGGAGCGTGCCCTGCCATGTCGCGCTCCCTTGCGCGACGCAGAACGAGATCTCCGGCGACGACGCCACGATGTTGATCAAGAATGGCTGCGCCGCCGTTTCGGAAGGCGCCAACATGCCCACCGATCTCGCGGGGATCGGCGTGTTCAAGGCGGCGCGGATTCTCTATGCGCCGGGCAAGGCATCCAATGCCGGCGGCGTCGCCGTATCGGGGCTGGAAATGAGCCAGAACTCGGCGCGGCGCTCCTGGAAGGAAGGCGAAGTCCAGGACTTGCTGACCGGGATCATGCGCGACATCCATGGCCGTTGCCTGGAATATGGCCGGGATCGCGACGGCTATGTCGATTATGTGCGCGGCGCGAATATCGCGGGCTTCAAGAAGGTGGCCGATGCCATGCTGGCCTATGGCGTCGTCTAGCTTGGCGGCGATGCGGGCCGCTTTCTCGTAAGCACTTGATATGATTTAGTTGGTAAAACCCTCTTTTCGGGGCATACAGGCGCGCATGAAAATCAAGCTTCACAAAGGCGATCTTCCCAGCGGTCTCGATCTCGGCAGCAATGTCGCCATCGACACCGAAACGCTCGGCCTCAGCCCGGGGCGCGACCGGCTCTGTCTGGTGCAGCTTTCTTCCGGCGACGGACAGGCGCATCTCGTGCAGTTCGCCCGCGACGCCTATGACGCGCCCAATCTGAAGCGGCTTCTGCTCGATCGTAACGTGCTCAAGCTTTTCCATTTCGCCCGCTTCGATCTCGCCATGATGCGGCGCTATCTCGGCGTGATGGCCGCGCCCGTCTATTGCACGCGCACGGCGTCCAAGCTCGCGCGCACCTATACCGACAAGCACGGGCTCAAGGATCTGGTGAAGGAATTGCTCGACGTCGATCTTTCCAAGCAGCAGCAAAGCTCGGACTGGGGCGCGGCAGCTCTCTCCGAGCAGCAGTTGGCTTACGCCGCCAACGACGTTGCCTATCTGCACCGGCTGAAGACCTCGCTCGACGCCATGCTGATTCGCGAGGGCCGCATGGCGCTGGCTGAGGCTTGCTTCGATTTTCTGCCTGCCCGCGCCGAACTCGACCTCGCGGGCTGGGCCGAGGGCGATATCTTCGCTCATTAACGGAGGTTAACCATCCGGCGCTACTGCCTTTTTTGCAGCTTGTTCGCGGCTCCAGCGACCTTCATAATCCCATCCGGAACTTGGCACGATTTTCGCTAGGGGGCGGCGCTTCGCATCTGCGATATAGCTTCTCTTTGGTGATTCGTTTGTTTGCGAGCTGTTTATGTCCGTACCCCGTCCGAAGGAGATTTCGTTAAGCGCCCGGCGCGCCGCCGATGCGCGTGCGGCCCGCCGGGTGATCCATTTCGCGGGCGAGGCGTTGACCGCCTTGGGCGAAAATCTCGACGGCGCGTTCAGCGACGCGCTCGACCTTCTGGTTGCCGTGCGCGGCCGCGTGGTGGTCAGCGGCATGGGCAAGAGCGGCCATGTCGGGCGCAAGATCGCAGCCACCCTGTCCTCGACGGGAACGCCGGCGCAATTCGTCCATCCGGCCGAAGCCAGCCATGGCGATCTCGGATCGCTGACGCGCAGCGATGCGCTGCTGATGCTGTCCAATTCCGGCGATACCGAGGAGCTTGCCGACCTCATCACCTATGCCAAGCGCTTCGCCATTCCGCTGATCGGCGTCGCCAGCAATGCCGAGTCGGCGCTGATCGCCGCGGCCGATGTCGCGCTCGTGCTCCCGAAAGTGCAGGAAGCCTGCCCGATGGGGCTGGCCCCCACGACTTCGACCACGCTGATGCTGGTGCTTGGCGATGCGCTGGCGGTGGCGCTGATGGAACGGCGCGGTTTCTCGACCGATCAATATCGCGACCTGCATCCGGCGGGCGCATTGAGCCGCGCTTTGATCCGCGTCTCGGACATCATGCATAGCGGCGAGGAATTGCCGCTGGTGACGCCCGAAATTGTCATGCGCGACGTGCTCATCGCCATGACCGCGGGCGGGTTCGGCATCGCCGGCGTGGTGGACGGCGAGGGCGCCCTCATCGGCATCATCACCGATGGCGATTTGCGCCGTCACATGGAACCCGAGCTTCTGACCCGCAAAGCGCGCGAGGTGATGACATCCTCGCCCAAGACCGTCCCACCGGACATGCTGGCGGCGGAAGCGCTGGCCGTCATGAACGGCACCCCGAAAGTGACGTGTCTTTTCATCGTCGAGGCGGACGCCGCGTCACGCCGGCCCGTCGGCATTCTGCACGTGCATGATTGCCTCAGGGCGGGATTGCGCTGATGGCGGCGGAGCGCGACGGCCAAGGCGGCGACAATAGGAATCCCATGCGGTCGACCGTCCTCTACCGCTCGCTGCACTGGCGCCCCAAGGTCCGCGGCACGCTTAAAAGCGCGCGGCGCTACAGCGTGTTCGTGAAGTTCATGAAGGGCGCTCTGCCGATCGGCGCGCTGGCGCTCGCCATCTCCGTGCTGCTCTACGCTCTTCAGCCGCGCGAGACCGCGCGTCTTGCCTTGACCTTCGAGCAATTGGACGAGATCGAAGGCGACCGCACGATGCTGCGCCCGAAGCTCACCGGCACCGACGATGACGGCCTTCCCTTCATGGTCAGCGCCGCCACCGCCGTGCAGGACGAGATCGCCGCGGACACGGTGCGGCTCGAGGATGTGGTCGCCGACATCACCCTCTCCGACGGCACCAATTTGCGCGTGACCGCCGGCAAAGGCGTCGTCGACACCAAGACCCGCAAGCTCGACATTTCCGACGGCATCCGCTTCACCTCCGCCGAAGGCTACGATGCGCGCACCTCTTCGGCGACCGCGGATTTGCGGTCTGGCACCGTGCGGGGCGACAACCCCATCGAGGCCGACGGAAAATTCGGCCACATCACCGCCGAGCGTTTCGCGCTCGATCGCGACACGCGCCAGCTTTTGTTCTCCGGCAATGTCCGGATGCTGCTCAACCGCGCCGACGCTCTAGTGGTGCCAGGGATAAGACGATGAGAAAACTGATGCTCGCGACGATTCTCCTTGGTGCCGCCGCCGCTTTCGCCGCCGTCAACGCGGCCCCCGCGCCGGCTCCCGGCGCCAGCGCCACCCTCGGCCTCGATATCAATCAACCGATCGCGGTGAATGCGGATTCCTTCCTCGCCGATCTGAACGGCGAAACCGGCACCTATACCGGCAATGTCATCGTCAATCAGGGGCCGGTGCGCCTGCACGCGGATAGAGTCACCCTACTGGCGCCGGGCGGACGGGCGACCCGCATGGAGGCGCAAGGCCATGTGATCGTGGATTCGCCTTCCGGCCAGGCGCTCGGCGACAACGGCGTCTACGAGGTCGCGGAGCAAAGGCTCCGCCTGACCGGCAATGTCGTGCTGACCAAGGACGCCAATGTCATGCGCGGCAACACGCTGGAAGTCGCCATGGATACTGGCCTTGCCCGCATGACCGGAGGCGGTGCAACGCCCGTGGCCGGCCAACCGCCGGGACAACCGCAAGGACGTGTCCAGGGCCTTTTTGTCCCGGCGCAACGTGCCGGAACGCCTCCTAGCGGCACTCCGCCGCGTCCTTAATTTCACCACTTCTTAAAGCGCCATGCAGCAAAATTCGGGCCAATGACAGACAACATCAGATCATTCGATAGACGGGACATTCCCGACTGGCCTGCGCCCAAAGTCATCGAGGGCTCGCAGGGCTTGACGGTCACGCGTCTCGGCAAGAGCTTCCGCCGCCGCCCCGTGCTGCGCAATGTCAGCCTCAATTTGCGGCGCGGCGAAGTCGTCGGCCTGCTCGGCCCCAACGGCGCCGGCAAGACGACCTGCTTCTATCTGATCACCGGCCTGTTGAAGCCCGATTACGGCACTATCGAACTCGACGGCCACGACATCACGAAGCTGCCGATGTATCGCCGGGCGCGCCTCGGCATCGGCTACCTGCCGCAGGAAGCCTCGATCTTTCGCGGGCTGACGGCGGAAGAGAATATCCGCGCCGCCGCCGAGCTGGTCGAGCCCGACACCGCCCATTGCGCGACTCTGGTCGACAGCCTGCTGGCGGAATTCTCCATCAGCCATGTCGCGCATGTGCCCGCCATCTCGTTGTCGGGCGGCGAGCGCCGCCGCGTCGAGATCGCCCGCAGCCTGGCGACGCACCCCGCTTACATATTGCTCGACGAGCCCTTCGCCGGCATCGATCCCATCGCCATCAACGACATTCGCGAGCTGGTGCGCCATCTGAAGGATCGCGGCATCGGCGTGCTCATCACCGATCACAATGTGCGCGAGGCGCTCGACATCATCGACCGCGCCTACATCATCTACGAAGGCCAGGTGTTGATGGAGGGTACGCCCTCCGACATCGTGGGCGACAAGGACGTCCGCCGAGTCTATCTCGGCGAGCGCTTCTCGCTCTAGGCGGGCCTGGGGCGGCGATGGCCATAGGGCAACGCCTCGAAATGCGGCAAGGCCAGTCGTTGGTCATGACGCCGCAATTGCAGCAGGCGATCAAGCTGCTGCAACTCTCCAATCTCGAACTCGCCGAATATGTCGAGACCGAAATGGAGCGCAATCCGCTGCTCGAACGCGACGAAGCGGCGGCCGACGCCACGCCGGCGAAGGAATCCGAAGGCAGCATGGACGAAGCGCCGCTGCACGAGACGCTGGCGCGCGAGGATTTCGGCACGGCGTCCGATCTCGATGCCGGCCACGACGACATGTATGCGGACGAAAGCCGGGCGGAGCGTCAGCAAAGCGTAGCCGCCAGCAGCGAGTCCAACGCGGCGCCGCTGACCGATTGGACCAAGGCCGGAACCGGCGGGCGGGCCGACGGCGACGAGGATATGGAAGGTTCGCTTGCCGCCGAGACGACGCTCAAGGACCACGTCCAGGCGCAGCTTGCCATCGCCGCCTTCTCGACCGACCGGCGCTTCATCGCCGAAGTGCTGATCGAGAGCCTGGACGAAGCCGGCTATTTGCGCGCCGATCTGCCCGAAATCGCGGAACGCCTGGGCGCGCCGCTGGCCGATTGCGAGGCCGTTCTCCAAACCTTGCAGGGCTTCGATCCGTCGGGCGTTTTCGCGCGCGATCTTGCCGAATGCTTGGCGCTGCAATTGAAGGAACAGGACCGGCTCGATCCGGCGATGAAGGCGCTGTTGACGCGCCTCGATCTGGTGGCCAAGCGCGACACCGCCGGGCTGTGCGCGCTCTGCGGCGTCGATGCCGCCGACGTCGGCGATATGATCGCCGAAATCCGCCAATTGAATCCCAAGCCGGGTCTCGCCTTCGACTCCGAGCCGGTGCAGCCCGTGGTGCCCGACGTCTTCGTGCGCGAGAATTCGGACGGTTCCTGGCACGTGGAATTGAACTCCGACACGCTTCCTCGCGTGCTCGTGAATGCGCGCTATTACACGCAAGTGAGCGCCGGCGCCCGTTCCAAGGACGACAAGGCCTATCTCGTCG
>SHWE01000041.1 GCA_009693985.1 Alphaproteobacteria bacterium
GGCGACCGCACCAAGGGCCTCACGCGCAATGCGGATGGCAGCCTCGATATTCTGATCCAGAAGGAGAGGCCGGGGGGAACGGCTACGGCCAATTGGCTCCCCGTGCCGGCGAAGGCGTTCGCGCTTGTCGCGCGCGCCTATCTGCCGCGCGAGCCCATGCTGGACGGAAGCTTCCGCTATCCCGGAATCGCACCGGTGAACTAGGCCTTATCCGGCCTAGCTTAGCGGGGGTGGACAGGGGCACAAAGGTCTCCTATATCCCGCTTCCCGCCATCGCGCGGGACATGACGCGGGGTGGAGCAGCCCGGTAGCTCGTCAGGCTCATAACCTGAAGGTCACAAGTTCAAATCTTGTCCCCGCAACCATCGTGAGACGTAAAAAAGGGCCACCGAAAGGTGGCCCTTTTTCTTAGTCGCGATGCGTTCTATTGCGGCAACGCGAAGACATAGATGGCGTTGTTGCCGCTCGCCATGTCCGCCTCCGGCGTCAGGCCGATCTGAAGCGCCGCCACGCCGCCGCCGCCGGCCGCGACGGCAACATATTGCCGTCCATTGACCATATAGGTCATGGCGCCGCCGACGATCTGCGAGGGCAGGCGCGTTTGCCAGACCACTTGGCCGGTCTCGGCATCGAACGCCCGCAAGTAACGATCCATCGAGCCGTTGAACAACAGCCCACTGCCCGTCGCCAGCAGCGGCGAGTAGTTCGCCACCCGCGTCTCCCAACTCCACACGGTGCGCCCGGTTTCGACATTGATCGCATCGATGCGGCCGACCTTGTCCTTGCCGGTCGGGAAGCGGCCGACATTGGTCGTGTTGTAGACGAAATTGGGCGCCGCCACGCGATCGGTACGCGCCGTCGAGTCGATGCACGCATTGCTGAGCGGCATGAACATGACATTGGTCTTGGGATTATAGGCGCCCATCGGCCAGTCGCGGCCGCCGCCATAGGTCGGGCAGATCTGATAGGTCTTGTTGACGTCCGCCATCACGATGGACTCGTTGATCGCGACCTGTCCCTTGCCGTCGATCCGGGCGACGATGTTCTGCTCGACCGTCTGCTTCGCCCACAGGAATTCGCCATTGGCGGCATCGAAGCTCCAGGCGACGCCGGTCTTGCAGGGAATGCCGGTCAGCGTTTTGCGCTGGCCGCGGCGCGCATCCGGATTGGTCGCCAACATGCCGGCCGCCCGCGCGTCGGGATTGACCGGCGTGTTGATGATCATCATCTCGAACGTGCATTCCTGATCCCAATTGTCGCGCGGCAGTGTCTGGTGCTTCCACACCACTTCGCCGGTCTTGGGTTTGACGGCATAGCGCGTATTGGAGCCGGCCATGCTGCCGCCGACGGTTCCGCGCTGCACTTCGGATGCCGGCCCTGCGCCGCTCGATCCGTAAAACACCGTGTCGAGGTCGGGATCGTAAGTGAGGTGTCCCCACACGCCCGTCATCCAGCGCTTCTCGAACGGCGCGCCGCCCCAGGTCTCGTCGCCCGGCTGACCCGGACGCGGGATCATCTCGTTGCGCCACAGCTCCTCGCCATTGCGCGCATCGTGGCCGGTGACGTAGCAGCCATGGCCGGCCACCTGACAGGTGCTGCCGGCGACGACCATGCCGTTGGCGACGATCGGCCCCGTCGAATTGGCGACGAAGAGATCGCCGCCGCGATTGCTCTGCCACACGCGCTGGCCGGTGCGGGCGTCGAGCCCGACGATGTAATTGTTCCAGGTGGCGAAGATGACGTAATTGCCATAGAGCGAGATACTGCGCTTGCGCTGCCCGTGAGTGGCGGGGAATTGCTCACGCGGCGGCAGCGGGTGGCGATATTCCCAGATGAGATCGCCGGTGGTGGCGTCGAGCGCCTGGATGACGTCGCCCGGATTACCGAGATACATCACGCCGTTGTAGACGATGGGCGTGATCTGATTGAGGCCAGGCTCCATCACGCGCGACCATGCCAATTGCAAATTCTTGACGTTGGCCTTGTTGACGCGCTCGAGCGGCGAGTAACCCCAGCCCTGATAATTGCCGCGATAGAGCAGCCAGTCTTCGGGCTTGGGCGCGCGCAACATCGCATCGGTCACTGGCACGAAGTTCTGGACGGTTTTCGCCGTCGGCGCGGGCGTCGGTGTCGGCGGCGGCGCCTGGGCGTGGCTCGTCAAACCTGGAATGCAGAACAGAACGGTACTCAGCAGAAATTCCTTGATCGGCAATTTCATGGCGCTCTCCCGTGTTTGAAATCTGTGCTTTAAGTCTTTCGTTTACGCGTTTAGCGGCCGATATAGCCGTACTTACCGGTCTGCTCGTCGCCGACGCGGATGGCAGCCAACCCATCGGAGACGGAAAACAAATCCGCGAAATCGAATTGCGCGGCGATGACGACCTTGCCCTGCTTGTCGATGAAGCCGTATTTGCCCGCATCCCCATTGCGCACCGCGGCCAACCCGTTGGAAAACGAGTCCGCGAAATCGAATTGCGGGTCGATGACGAAATTGCCCTGTTTGTCGATGAAGCCGTATTGATCGCCGATGCCGACATCGGCCAGCCCATCGCGGAACGGGAAGGCGGAATCGAATTGCGGTTCGATGACGAACTTGCCGCTGCGGTCGATGTAGCCGTTCTTGCCGTCGAGAAAATCGCCGACGCGAACGGACGCCAGCCCATCGGAGAAGGTGCCCGCGGAGGTGAATTGCGGCGCAATCGCGAACTTGCCCTGTTTGTCGATATAGCCCCATTTGCCGTCGATGGCCGCGACTGCCAGCCCGCCCGCGAACGAGCCCGCGGAATCGAATTGCGGCTCGATGACGAGCTTGCCCTGTTTGTCGATGAAGCCCCATTTGCCGGTCAGAAATTCGCCGACGCGAACCGCGGCCAGTCCTTCGGAGAAAGCGACGAGGTTCGCAGCCGCGAATTGCAGCGTGATGACGAATTTTCCTTGGGCGTCGATGTACCCGTATTTGCTGCCGATGCCGACCGCGGCCAACCCTTCCGAGAACGGCGTCGCGAAATCGAATTGCGAAGGGATGGCGATCTTGCCGCTTGTGTCGATGTAGCCGAAGCGGGGGCCGTTGCGGACGGCGGCCAGACCTTCGGAGAAAATACCGCCCTCATCGAATTGCGCGGCGATGACGATGCGCCCGGTTTGAGCGGTCGTTTTCGAATCCGTGGGCGCGGCGCTTTCGCTCGTTACGGCGGCAGCGGAAGACGCATCGGCCGCAGCGGTCTGCGCTTGCCGGTCGCACGCAACCAGCAACAGCGCCGCCAGCAAAGCCGGCATGCGGAGCGTTGCGGTTCTCGGCCCTATGCGAAGGTCACGGCGCATGAGATGCCCCCTCATGTTGAGGCCTACTATAGCACGGGAGTCCGCGCTTCCCCCCGGCTCAAAAAGGATGACTCAAAAAGAAACGGGCGGGTCATCGACCCGCCCGTTTGCAATACTTAGCCGCCTTTAAGGACGGCGTCTTTCAGACTTACTTCGCGGCCGTCAACTTCAGCTTCGCGATGTCCGCATCGCTGCGCATCGTCATCACCGCCATCTGATTGGTGCGATAGACGGGCGTGACGATCTTGGTCGCGCCTTGACGCTCATCGACGAAGATGTGGCGATCTTCCGTGCCGCGGACCGGGAACTCGAACGTCGTGAACCTGTTCGCGTCCGGGTCGTACTTGAACAGCCGGTCATTGGTCCAGAGATTGCCCCAGACATTGTGCTGGCTGTCGACATGGATGTGGTAGGGCTGCATCGACTTATCGGGGAACGGCACGATCGACACCGCATTGGTCTTGGTGTCGATACGCGCGAGGCTGGCGCCCCAAGAATTGCCGACCCACAACACGTCCGCATTCTTGTCCGTGCCCATACGACGCGGGCCTTGGCCCCACGGATACGGGTTGCCGGTGGAGATGTCGGTGACCTTGTTATAGGCCTCGACTTCTTGCGGCGTGAGGAAGTCACGGATGCGCTTGTTTTCGGGAAGGACGATTTCGGTCGTCTGGCCCGTCACGGGGTCGGCCTTGCCGATCGTGTCCCAAGCCATCTGCGCCCACCAGCCATTGCCGTTACGGTCGCCAGCGGCGCCGTAGGTGTTGGCCATGCCTTGCGGACGCTTATACGCCTTGTCCTTGAACTCCGTGAACTGAACGGTCTTCGGATCGAAGCGAAGAACGCCCTGCGGAGCCGAGGCCCAAACCATGCCCTTGCCGTCGACATCGACGGTCACGGCGCCGCCGAGCGGGGTCATGCCTTCGGGCGTCGGATAGACGTTGATGTTGCCGGTCTTCGGGTCGACCTTGCCGAGGCTGCGGCGGCCCGGGTTCACGTCGAACCAGAGATTGCCCTCTTGATCGCGGGCGATGCCGTGCGTCGGGGCTGCGCGGCCGCTACCGTCGGCCCGTGCAACCTTCTTGTAGTCGACCTTACCGGTCTTGACGTCGACTTTGCCGACCGTGACGAGGCTGTTGGAATTGTTCGAGGTGAACCAGAGGTTACCGTCGAAATCCATCGCGCTGTCATGGACGATAAGGCCGCCCTTGGAAGGCGTTCCAAGCGCCCAGTTGGTGCCGTCATTGTCGGCGGTGCTGGCGGGAAGAGCGCCGGCGCCGGCGCCTTGCACGCGCGGCACATCATAGAGCTGCCACACCGCACGGGCGGATTCGCCGGTCGGACGCGGCCGTTCCTTGATGACCACTTTGCTGTTCGGCCCGCGCGCTCTGGCGAGATAGGCCGAGAGCCGCTTCTGGTTCATCTGCATGATCTGGTTCGCCGGGCGATCCTGCGCCAAGCCGCCGCCGATGACCTTCATCAGGTCGATGATCCGGCTCCAGCCCTGTTCGTCGAACTTGAATTGCAGCGGGTAGCTCGGCACGTGGCAGCCGTTGCAATTGTTGTTGAAGATTTGCTTCATGTGCACATCTTCGGCGGTTTCTTCAGGCAGTGATGCCATCACCAATTCGCCCGGAAGCTGACGCCATTTCGTTTCCAGATCGGTGATCGTCTTCAACGCCAGGTCCTGACGCTTGTTGGCGGCGAGATCGACCGCGGCATTGGACCGCTCGAAGCCGAGCGCCTGCGCCCAAACATTGTATTTCCCGGTCGGCATCGGCGGGAAATAGTAATTGCCCTGCGCGTCCGAATAGACGCTGGTCGTGATGGTCGAGCCGACCATCTTCGCGGAGACCGTCACGCCGTCGAGCTTCTGGGCCCCCGCCGAGATCGTACCGCTCAACTGCTGGTCTGCGGCAAACGCACTGGTCGTTGCCATTACCGCGGCAGTCGCCAAAAGTATGCTGCGCATTGTCATCGTGTTTCTCTCCTGTTGAAATTGTTTATTCAACTGCCTGACCCCCGCCACCTGCCCGGCCGGGCGCCGGAGGTGGTTGAACGGGGATAGTCCGCACATACGCAATGACGTCGTCGATATCGGTACTGCTCAGTGTGTATTTCCAACCTGGCATTTTCACGAGGCCATTCATGATGACCTCCTTCATGAGTGCGTTGTCACCGTTTGCCGAATCCTTGTTGAGCATCGGGCCATAGGTGGCGGAGCCGGGGTTCTGGGGCAGGTGGCAGATATTGCAGTTCTGCGTCAGGATGAACCTGCCGTGCGCCAGCTTTGGCGAGAGATTGTTTTGGGCCGATGCGGCCAGCGGCCATGCGACCGCGATGAACATAAGCAAAGCAGCTCTGCGTTTCATACGCGTCCCTCCCATTACATGCTTTTAATAAGACTAATCCTTGCGGCGCTTGAGGGGAAGCATCTTTCTACCGTGAGTCGCGTGTTCTTAGGTGGGGTGACGGGCGCGGGAATCGTCTGCCCCGCGCGTCGCCGAGATTCGAGGCGCCGCCCCTTCGAGGGCGATTTCGCAATCCCTTGAGCCGCCTAGTGCATTGTGCAGCGCAGCATCGGTGTCGCGCCGCGCTACGCCGCCCGGCGCAGCTTCAATCGCGCCGGGATTCCCCCGATGTCGGAAGCGCCGAGGATCGCCGCCGCCGCGATGGCGATCTCGGCGCAGGCGCGCGCATCCTCGGCCGCGTTGTGATGGGCGAAGTCGATGCCCAGATGGCGCGCCACATTGTTCAGCGCTTTCGATTTCAGCTCCGGCCAGACGGCGCGCGCGATGCCAAGCGTGCAGAGATAGGTCATCTCGGGTTGGCGCACCCGATAGGCGCGGGCGCAATTCTTCATCACGCCCGCATCGAATCCCGCATTGTGGGCGAGCACCAGCGCGCCATCGAGATCGCCCTCGAATTCCGCCAGCACATCGGGAAATTCGGGCGCCTCGCGCACATCGTCGGCGGTGATGCCGTGAATCCAACTGAAGGTGAAGCGCACCTCGCGCGGGCGGATATAGCGTTCCTCGACCCGTACCACGCGCATTCCCTCGATCCAGGCCAGCCCGATTTGACAGGCATTGCCGGGCGACGGATTGGCGGTTTCGAAATCGATGGCGATGGTCTTCATGTGAGGCGGCAGCTTAACTGATTCGCCTCACACCGGCTCCGCGTCCAGCAGCACGGCGACCAGCAGCGCCGGTTCCTCGCCGTAATTTACCCAGCCATGATTGGTGCCGCGCTGGATCAGCACGTCGAACGGCTTCATCGCCACGCTGCCGACGTCCAACAGCGCCGTCACCTCGCCTTTGAGTAGCACGATGTAGTCGACCGAATCGGTTTTGTGCATCGAAGGATGCTGGCCCGTCAGCGTGCGGTTATGCGCAGCCCCCGCGGCCCCAAACATCTCCGCCATGCGCCGGTTGCGCTCGGCGTCGGTAAGGTCCGCCTCGTTCTTCTCCGGCGCGATCTGGAAGAAGCGGAACATGGTGCCGTTCCTTAGCGGCGCCAGCGGGCAGGGCGGCCCTGCCATCGGATCGTCATAGACCGCGTTGTTCGCGGGCACGCGCGCCGTGCGCCAGAAATTGATGTGGCCGCGGTCGGGATCGTTTGGATTGGGAACCACATTGGCGGGAGGCGCGTCCTCGATGATGCAGGAACGCCCCGCTTCATCGTGGCCGGTGACGATCCGGCGCCCGCGATATAGCCCCATTCCTTCTCTCCCTCGCCGTGACCTCAGCCGATAGAAATCGTGCGCTTCTGCTCTTCGCTGTCGAGCCCGACCATGGAGGGCTGCCGCACGCCCGGCAGCACCGCCACTTCATAGAGTTCGCCGACGATGCCCTCGATGGTCACGGAATGTGCGACATCGCCGGTCTTGAGATCGACGATATAGACCCCGCAGCGTGGCGCGATGGCATGTCGGCTGAGTGCCTCGTCCAGCGCCAGACCGGACAGCGCGCGGTCCTCGCGCGGCTTTGAAAGGCCCACCAGAGCGAAGTGCTCGCCGATGAAGGAGAGACCGCGCAGATAGCCCGGACAGAAGCACACCGGTTCGAACCGGCCCGCCGCGATGTCGATGCGCCCCAATTCTCCCGTGCCGGAGTTCAGAACCCACAATCGTCCCGCGTGCCAGCGCGGCGAGTGCGGCATGCTGAGCCCGGTGCAGATGATCGTGTCGCTACCGACATCCATTACGATGCCGCCATTGCCGCGATGGTCGCGCCAGCCGTCGCCCCGCCATCGACGCGGACTCTAAGGATTCCGCGTCGCTCTTGGCAATCGAAAAGGTCAGATTGTTCTTTTATTTCAAGCAAACGAGATGGTGATTTACCATGCGCCGGTATTGGGCATGGACGACCACGGTTCCTTGGGCGGCAGCGCCGGTCCCTTCTGCAACAGCTCGATGGAAACGCTGTCCGGCGAACGGACGAACGCCATGTTGCCGTCGCGCGGCGGGCGATTGATGGTGACGCCGCCATCCATCAGGCGCTGACAGGCGGCGTAGATGTCGTCCACCCGATAGGCGACATGGCCGAAATTGCGCCCGCCGCCATATTCTTCCGGGTCCCAATTGTGGGTGAGCTCGATCATCGGCGCCCAGCCTTCCTTGGCGCGCGTCTCATCGCCGGGCGCGGCGAGGAAGATCAGCGTGAAGCGCCCCTTCTCGTGGTCGCGCCGCTCCATTTGCTTCAGGCCAAGAAGATCGCAATAGAAGTGAAGACTCTTCTTCACATCGGTCACGCGGACCATCGTGTGCAAATATTCCATGGGCATCCTCGTCTAACGTCGTACCACCAGCGTATTGGGGACGAGGCCGCTGCGCCAGACCTCGGCATTGATGTGGTCGGGGGCGCGATGCAGCAGAATTTCGGGCACCGGCAGGCGCTCGCCGACCTTCAGGCGCCGCAACATGCGCCGCCGCTCCATTTCCGTCGACGCGTAGGGTTGCGTCGAGAGCCATTCGACATTGCGCCCCGACGCCGTGAACAGCGACGAATAGGCGGTATAGCGCTCAAGATGCTCGACCGCGGCGACAAGGAACCAGGCGCCCGGATCGGCGCCCGGCACGATCATGTCGAAGCGCGGACTGACCGGCCAAAAAGGCTCGTTCACCTGACCTTCGCCGCGCTTGAGGAGGGCATTGATGGCGTCGTCGCGCGGGGCGGTGCGGCCCAATTCCCAGGCGATGCGCGCGAGCGTGGACAGCCGCGCCGGTGTCGATCCCATTTGACTGAGGTCGAGCATTTTCCGGTAGGCGAAGAGGAGGGCGGCATAGCGCTCCGGCCAGGGCAATGCGCCGTTGCGCCACGCGCCATAACCGGCGAGCGCGCTGCGATAGGCGGGGTCGATGGCGTCGGAGCGAAAGAATGGCGCGAAGGCCTGCGCGAAGGGCTGCGCGCGCAACAGGTCCGGCGCGGTGCGGCGGGATGCTTCGTCGGCAGACCATTCAGCAGGGGCGTGCTCGATCAGCAGGCCTTTGCGCGCAAGGTCTGCCGCACGCTCCGGTTTCGCGGCGAAGAGATTGAGCTCATTGGGATCGAGCGCCTCGCCTTCCTCCACCGGAACGAGAAGGGGCGCGCCCCGCAGCAGGCGAAATACGCGATAACCTAATTTCCGGAACGCCGCCGGAATCGAATCATCGCTGGCGATGCCGGATTTGACTTCGAACATGACGACCGGCGAGTGACGCGCGAAGAAATCGCGGGCGCCTTCGAGAATGCGAATTTCCTCGCCCTCGGCATCGATCTTGACGAAATCGATGGCGTCCCATTTCCGCGAGGTATCTTCCGCGTCGAGCGTGGTGATGCGGACCCGTTCGCCATTATCTCCGCCCGCGCTGAGGCTGTGCAATTCGCTGGAGCGTCCATGCCCAAGATGGGCTTCGCCAGGCGCATTCGACAGCGCGGCGGCAATGATTTCGAGATTGCGAAAATCGTTTCGCGCCGCGCTTTTTTCGAGCATAGCGCGTGTTTCGGATGCGGGCTCATAGGCGAAGATGCGGCCCTTCGCGCCAACGCCGCGCGCCATCGGCAGGCTGTAGACTCCGAGATTGGCGCCGATGTCGATCACGGTCGCGCCCGGGGATAGAAGGAGCGGCACGAAGCTCGCTTCCTTCTCGAACCACGCCTCCTGTTCGAGCAGGACATAGGTCGTGATCGCATCGAGCGAACGCGGCACCAGAATCGCCGTGCCATCGGCAAGTTGAAGCGTGATGTCTTCCATGCGGAAAATGCGCCATAGCGCGCAGCGAATAGATTATTCGCTACGCGCCATGCGCTTTGCTCTTTCTATTGTCCGCGTCCGGCCGGGGCGCGTTGCGGGATACCACCGCCGGTGGTGACGGCGCCTGCCGGTGCGGGCAGCAGCGCCGGCTGCGGGCCGAAAACTTCCACCAGCGCATCGCGGGCGCAGGTCTCTTCGCCATAGGCGCGGCCGCCCGCGCCGCCGCCGACGCCGATGGCGCCGATCACATGATCATTGACGATAATGGGCAGGCCGCCTTCCTGCACCGTCAGTCCGAACTGGTCCATGCGGATCAGCGTGTGGACGTCGTCGAAGGCGCGGTTGGTCAGCACATGCGACGGCTCGCGGGTCAGGAGCGCGGTGCGCGCCTTGTTCTCGGCCGCCTTCTGATTGATGTAGGTCTGGCCGTCCATGCGGTGCTCATGAATGATGTAGCCGAAGGGATCGAGGACGACGATCGTCGCCGATCCGCCATGCCTTTTCGCGTTCGCTTCGCAGATATGCGAGAGCCGCTCGGCGAGCTCCGCCTTGATGGAGATATGATCGTGGCTGCGCGCGCCGTCTTCCGGGCTGATGATGTATTGCGGTGGCACCGGCCCGAATTGGAAGATTTGGTGTCTCTGCTCGGCGGCGTTCACGCCCACCGCGACGGCCAGCGCGCCGGCGGCGCACATCAGAACATCGCGTACAATCCTCTTTCCAGACATTCGTCCCTCCTAAAGTCCAGGCCCCTCGCGGGCGTTGGGCGGCAGGATGCCACGCGGCAAGCAGCGGTTACAATCGCGCCGGTACTATCGTGTTGGGGATCAGACCTTCGCGCCAAGCCTCGGCATTGATGTGGTCGGGAGCGGCACGAAGGAGCCGTTCGGGAACAGGCAGGCATTCTCCCAATTTCAGGCGCGGCAGAATGTTCCTGCGCTCTATTTCCGCCGTGGTGTGGGGGAGGCGGAGCAGCGCAGCGATACGGTTCGAGACGCCCGTATAGGCGGCCGAATAATCGGATCGGCGCTCGAACTGCTCCAGGATGGAGGCGGTGAACCAATCGAGATTCTGCTCGCCCGGGGCGATGTCGTCATAGCGCGCGTTCGCCGGCCAGAAGGGCTCGACGAGTTGAAGCCGCCCCAATTGCATCATTTGCTGGATGGAATCCATCGCCTCGACGGCGACACTCGTGTAACCGGCCTCCCACGCCACCCGCGCCAGCGTCGAGAGCCGCGCCGCGGTCGCTGCTTTCCGGCAGAGCTCGTGCAATTTGCGGAAAGAAAATTGCAGCGCGCCATAGCGTGTGGCGGCGGTGAGGCGCGGCGTGCGCCAGGCGGCGTAGCCAGCGAGCGCATCCAGATAGACGGAATCGAGATAGCGCTTGGCGAAGAGAGATTCAAAGGCGCGCGCGAAAACCTGCCCACGCAATAGATCGAGCGCAGCGGCACGCGCAAGATCATCCGGGGTCCACGCCGTCTCCTGCTCGACGAGGCGACCCTCGGCGGCGAGCGAGGCGGCGCGATCCGGTTTCGCGGCGAACAGATTGAGCTCGTAATTGTTGACGGTCTCTCCTGGCTCCACCGGCACCAGAAGCGGCATTCCGTTCAACAGGCGGAACACGCGATAATTGATGGCGCGAAACGCCTCGGGGATGGCGTGATCGATTTCCACGCCCGCTTTCACCTCGAACATCACCAGCGGCGAATGGCGCGCGAAGAAGGACCGGCCGCCTTCGACGATGCGAAGCTCCTCGCCCTCGGCGTCGATCTTGACGAAATCGATTCTGGGCCACGCATGGGCGCGGTCTTCTTCATCGAGCGAGGTGATGCGAACAGTTTCGCCCGCGCCCTCATCGCCCAACCGATGCATCTCGCTGGTGTCGGAAAAGGCGAGCCGTCCTTCGCGCCGCGAATTGGACAACGCGAAAGGCAGGATATGTAGATTGCGCAAGGCGTTTGCCTCGCGGCTCTCTTGCAGAAATCCGCGCGGCTCGCTGCCCGGCTCATAGGCGAAGACCTGTCCTTGCGGACCCACGCGCCGCGCGATTGAGAGGCTATAGAGACCGAGATTGGCGCCGATATCGATCGCCACCATGCCGGGCGCGAACCAGGAGAGAATGGCGGTCTCCTTCTCGAACCAGCAATCCTGTTCGAGAAGAACATAGGTCGTGAGCGAATCGAGCGAACGCGGCACGAGGATATTGGTGCCGTCCGCAAGCTTGAGAGCGAGCTCGTCCATCGCGCGAGAATAGCGAATAGCAAAATGGCGAATAGGGCTTCCCCTATCCGCCATTTGCCATGCACGATTCGCTGTTACTGGTTCGGCGCGCCATTCCCTGCGCGTCCGGCGCCGCCGCCAGCCGCCGGAGGATTGGCGCGTCTCTGGGCCGCGAGATCGGGCAGCAGCGCGGGCTGCGGTCCGATCACCGCTTCCAGCGCGTCGCGGGCGCACATCTCTTCGCCATAGGTGGCGTTGCGCTCGGCCGGCGGGATGCCGCCGACGCCGATGGCGCCGATGAGCTGGCCGTTGACGATGATGGGAAGGCCGCCTTCCTGTGTCGTCAACCCGTAGCCCGACATGTTCTGGTTGGTGAAGGGATCCTGCACGTTGCGATTGTTCAGCACGCGGCTGGGCGCGCGCGTGCGCAGCGCGGTCAGCGCCTTCTGCTGCGTGGCGGTCACCTGGATGTGGCCTTCGCCATCCATGCGGCGGAGCAGCACCGGCAGGCCTTGCGGATCGAGCACGACGACGACCACCTGGCTGTTGTTCTTGCGCGCGATGGCTTCGCAGGCGGCGGCCAATTTCTCGGCCGTCGCGAGATTGATCGAGATGTGATCGTGCAGGCGCGCGGCGGCCTTGCCGGTCAGGCGGAATTGCTCCGGGACCTGGCCATTGCCTTCATAGCTGGTGGCGGCAAAAGCCGCGCCCGCGGCGAATGTCAGCGCGGCGGCGCACATCATCGTTTTCTGGAATCTCATTCTGTCCTCCCTGATTGCCTGAAAAAGGAGATTGCCACGGGCGAGGGGCCGAAGGCGAGGCGCGGCCAACAAAAAGGCCCCGCGCGCGAACCGCGCGAGGCCCTTTTAAGTCACGGAAACCGCTGACTACTGAGGAGCGGCCGGCGGACGGGGGCCAGCGCCGCCCGCATTGGTGATGGCATACGGATTCGGCAGGTCGGGCAGCAGCGCGGGCTGCGGGCCGAGGACGGCGGTCAGCGCGTTGTGGGCGCAGATTTCGTCGCTCCACACGCCGGGTGTCGGCGCCATGCCGCCGACGCCGATGGCGCCGAGGAACTGGCCGTCAACCACGATGGGCAGCGCGCCGGCATTGGCGAAATTGCCGAAGCTGATGACGCGGGCTTCGGAGTTCGCGCCCGAACGAACCGCGTTCATCTGCGCCTTCGAAGGCGCGCGCGTATTGAGGACGGTCTTCGCCTTCATGAGCGCGGTTTCGGTGTTCGCTTTGCCCTGGCCGTCGGCGCGGACATAGTAGGTGATGATGCCGAACTGATCGACGATCACGATGCTGGTGCCCATGCCTTTGGCGGCGGCGGCGTTCAAGCAGTGGTCGGCAATCGCGCGGGCGGTCACGAGATTGATCTGATTTTTTTCCTTGATTCTGTCGGCCATTGCGCCGGTCTGCACGACGCTGCTCAAGCTCGCGGCGGCGAAGGCGCTGCCGGCCAACGCGGTGGCCGCGATGGCCGCCAACAATGCGATACGAATCTTCATGGGGGTTCCTCCGATTTTGCGATGCTCGCTCCAGCATCCGGCGCGCAATTTGCCTTTTCGCACGCGCCGTTACAACGGCAAAGCGGAGTGTTCGCAACCTTTTGATTTCAAAGAAAAAAGGAGCTTTAGGCTGGCGCCCCGGCGGGCTGGCGCCGCTTGCGCCAGATCACGGCGTCGGAGATGAAATGATGGAAATTGAGCGTCTGGTTGGCGATCACGGCGGCGAGCACGTCGGCCGCGCCCCACGCGAACATTGAATTGATCGCGTAATAGATGGGGAACGAAGCCACCGCGCAGATTGCAAAATAGAGCACGGCGCGATTTTCTTTCGTCGCGGCGAAGAACCAGCCGCCATTGCCGGCCTTCGCTTTGGCGTTCTCGTTGAACAGCCAGACCAGCATCAGATATTGCGAGGTGTGCCACAGATTGGTGACGAGACAGCCGCCGGCGATGTCGTCCATCACCACATAGCCGACGATGAAGATCAGATAATGGCTGGCCGAAAAGAGCGTGTGCGCCAGCGGGAGCTCGCCCGCCATCCAATCGCGGCAACGCGCGAACGCCCACCACAGAAGTCCCGCGATGGCGAGTGCCCCGACGCCGTCGGCCAGCCAGACGGGCACATGCGGCACGGAAAGCGGCAAGGTCGGATAGATGAAATGGTCGGGCGCGGTGGTCAGCCGGTGCAGCAAGCCCCATAGCGCGACGAGCGCGAAGAGACCTTCGGCGAGAACCGGATTCTCGCGCACCGGAACCGCGGATTTGCGGCGATAGAGCTGCGCGATGCCCCAGCTCTGACGCAGCGTGTGATACCATTGCCAATAGAAATAGATCGTCGCAACGAGCGCGATGCCGAAGGTGAGCGCGAGCCCCGCCGTCGCGGCGACCACAATCACCGGCAGGCCGAAGATCAGGAAGCGATGGGTGCGAAAGCCGATTTGGTCCGGCGCCATGCGCATGAAGGTCGCCGCGACATGGGGGCAGCCGAGCAGCCAGAAATCGAGCAAGAGGATCGGGCCGAGCAGCAGAGGCTCGATGGCGATGGCGAGGCCAGCGGCCAGCGCGAGAAGCGTCAATCCGCCGATCATCGAAAGATCGAAATTGCGCCCGCGCAGCCAGCCGGGCGCAGGCGCAGGGATCGATTGGGCGACGACGGACATGGGAACTCGCGGGCGTTTATATCGGATGCGATTATGGGGCTGGCGGCCTAAGGATTTTGTTAATCGGCGCGCCCGTTGCTCGAGGCTGCCGACGCGTTTACGCTCGGCCACAAGGAATCGCGCGAAATTTGAAGCAATTTCGGGAGACCATCATGGCCGCATCGATCGAACCCTGGACCGATCTTCTCACCGCCAAGAAAACCTTCGCCCATATCGCGACGCTCAATCCGGACGGCACGCCGCAAGTGACGCCGGTATGGATCGATTACAAGGACGGCAAGGTGCTGGTGAATTCGGCGCGCGGCCGCGTGAAGGTGCGCAATCTCACAAAGGGCGCGCCGGTGGCGATCTCGATCACCGATCCGGACAACCCGTATCGTTACGTGCAGATCAAGGGCACGGTCGTGCGCGTCACCGAAGAGGGTGCTTCCGCCCATATCGATGCGATGGCGAAAAAATATCTCGACAAGGACAAATATCCCTTCGCCAAGCCGGGCGAGGTGCGCGTGTTATTCGAGATCGAACCGACCAGCGCCAGCGGGAATAAGTGACAGCGTAGCTGTCATCCCCGGCGAGCCTGCGTCAGCGGGCGAGGGAAGGGGATCCACTTGGACAAAGCACTGCGCGTTTTCGGAAAATGGATTCCCTTCCCCTCGCGATGCTGCACATCGCTCGGCCGGGAATGACAATTCCTTCACGCCTAAACGCTCAGTGCTCCACCAGCTTCATGCAGCGTTCGACGCGGGCGAACAGCGCTTCGATGAACGCCGGACCCATGTCTTCCGCGTTGGCGTTGCCGAACGCGGCGATCCACTGATCCATCTCCGCTTCGAAATGGTCGACGCCCTTATCGATCTGCTGCGGCGTCAGCGTGCTCCACTTTTCGATGCTGTGCTGCATGCGGTGATAGGCAATGTCGATTTTTTCGTGCGTTCCGGCCGTGAAGGTTTGCGGCTCCACTGTTTCGAACGCGGCGGTCGCGACATTCAACACGGCAAGGCAACGTTGCTGTTCCAGATAAGGCGCCGGCACGGACATCGCGGCCCAAGCGCAACACATGGATGTCGACCACAATGCGACAGCCAGAATCCCAACTTTTCCCATTCTAGCCCCCCTATAAAATCGTTTTGTTTTTTTTGATCTGTTTTCTTTGAAGCCTAATCCAATCGCGCAAACCCGCCTAGGCGCAAAAACGAAAAGGCCCCGCGTTTTGCGCGAGGCCTTTGCCGTCATAAAGTTGCGCGTTGCCGCGCCGCGTTACTTCTTGCCCGGCGCTGCCGGCATTCCGGGCCGTGCCGGAGCCGCAGCCTTGTTCTTGTCGGCCTTGGGCTTCTTCTTTTCCTTATTCTTTCTTTGCTCTCTGTTCGCCATGTCGTGTTCCCTTCCAATCCTCTAGCCGCGCGATTCCTCGCGCGACTCACCAAAGTTTAGCGCGCTTTCGTCGAGGCGTCGTCATGGTTCCGGGAGGGCGCAAGTTCGGCTAGCCCATAACGGAGGCGGCCACGCCGGACTTTTGAGCGAGGGAGGCCTGGTGATATGGTCCCGCCCGGCCTAGCGCCACCGGCATTACGTTAGACCCCATTCGAGGAGGCACGTTCATGGAACGCAAGAAGGCAAGTGATTTCCCGCAGGAGCTTTGGGCCCTGTTCGACCAATATCAGCATGGCGGGATCGACCGCCGCGCGTTTCTGGACGGCGCGCAGAAATTCGCCGTCGGCGGCCTGACCGCGACGGCCCTCTTCGAAATGATGCGCCCGAACTATGCGCTGGCCGCCCAGGTTCCGCCGAACGACAGCCGGATCAAGACCCAGCGCGTCACCGTTCCCTCGCCCAATGGCAATGGCAATATAAGCGGCCTGCTCGCGATGCCCGCCAATGCCAGCGCGGCAACCAAGCTTCCCGTCGTGCTCGTCATCCACGAGAACCGCGGCCTCAACCCCTATATTGAAGACGTGGCGCGCCGTTTCGCCGTCGCCAATTTCGTGGCGCTGGCTCCCGATGGAACGACCTCGGTCGGCGGCTATCCGGGCGATGACGAGAAGGGCGCGGAAGCGTTCGGCAAAGTCGATCGCGCGAAGATGCAGGAAGATTTCGTCGCGGCGGCGCAATGGCTGAAGTCTCGTCCCGAGAGCAATGGCAAGCTCGGCGCGGTCGGCTTCTGCTTCGGCGGCGGCGTGGTCAACAATCTTGCGGTGCGCCTCGGCGCCGACATGGCCGCGGGCGTTCCCTTCTATGGCGCTCAGCCGGCCACGGCCGACGTCGCCAAGATCAAGGCGCCGATCAACGCGCAATTCGGCGAACTCGACCAGCGCATCAATGCGGGCTGGCCGGCTTACGACACGGCGCTCACCGCCGCGAAGGTGCCGCATGAAGGCCATATCTATAAGGCCGCCAATCACGGCTTCCACAACGACACGACGCCGCGTTACGACAAAGCGGCGGCCGAAGAGTCCTGGAGGCACACGCTGAACTGGTTCAACAAATATATGAGAGCCTGAACAGCGTTTCGTTTATGAGAAGGGCCGCAGGCTAAAACCGCGGCCCTTCTTTTTTGCGCGCAGCGCTCGTCAGTCGTAGAAGAGCGGCGACTTTTTCAGCTTCGCATCGGCCGTGAAATCGTGCTCGATCCAGATCTGCGCCTTAGTCTGGGCCAGGAATCTCTCCACCTCGGCGCGCGCCGCCACGGTTTGCGCCGCGTTGAATTCCGTCGATGGCACGCGGCTAAGCGTGCGCTCTTCCGGGTAATGATAGAGATCGCCGCTGAGCAGAACCGGCCCGGTTCGCGCCAATCTCACGAATAATACCTGATGATCGGGCGAGTGGCCGGCGGCCGATTTGATGACGACGCTGCCGTCGCCGAAGACGTCATGATCGGCGCCCGCGATGATCGTCGTCTTGGCATTTCGCAGCGCGCTGAAATTCGCCGGCTCGGTACGCGGGGACGGCGGATCGGAGAACATCTGATCGCGTTCCAATTTGCGCACCAGCCAGGTCGCATTGGCGAACAGATTCGAATTGCCGACATGGTCCCAATGAAAGTGGGAGAAGGAAAGATAGGTGATGTCGGACGGCGCATAGCCGATCTCGGCGAGCGATGCCGCCAGCCGCTTGGTCGACGTCCCGTAGCGCCGTAGCGTGCCCGTTCCGCCCGCCGGAATCATGGCGTCGGGCACGGCGCCCACTTCCCACATCAGCGTGCCCCTCGGATGCGCGATGAGGAAACACGGCACCGACATCAGGCTGGTGGCGATCTCGCTGCGCGCGAGCTGATAGGGCGTGATGTCGGGAATATCGAGCTTGCCGCAATCGATGACATAGAGCCGGACGGAGCTTGGTGCTTGCGCTTTTGGCTGCGCCATCGCGCCGCCCGCGAGAACAAGAATTGCGGCAATCGCGGAAATCGTCAGGTGAAGAGATCTCATCTTCATGATCGCGGCCCTCCCATCGGAAGGCCCATCATACACCGTTGGCGGCAGGGGCGGCGCGAGATACGAAAAATGCGAATCGTCAGTCAAATCAAAGCTTAGGGCGGCTTCGACCCAGGCGCCCCATAGAGCATGGCTCGCGGCACAGGCCCGCCCGCGCAACTTGGTCAGCGGAAACCGGCGCACCATGTGGAACGAAGATAGAATCGTGGCGGCCCATTTATTGGTGTGCGAGCGCCGCCGCCGCCGCTCGCGGTCCACCACCATGTGCGGATACATCCCGATGGAAGAGTTGTTCACAAAGATACGTCCGTTCGCTTCGGCGAGGTCCACGGCTCGGGGCGACGCCGTTGCGATCAGCGCAATCGCGTCTTCGAGGTCCAGGGGAATCCCCGCGTCCTTGGCGAAATGATTGAGCGTGCCGAGCGGCAATATGCCGAGCGGCACTTTCGTTCCCGCGAGAACGGCGGCGACCGAACTGATCGTGCCATCGCCGCCGCCGACGATGACCGCGTCGATCTCACGGTTCTCGGCTTTGATTTTCGCGCGTTCGGCGGACGCGATGAGGGCGTCTCCTTCCACCATCTCCAATTCCGCGACGATGCCGTTCGCCGAAAAATGGTCGGCCAGCTTCTGCCGCAAATCGTCCGGCAACGCCTTGACGGCGGTCCCCGATGTCGCATTCACCAGCACAGTCGCCCGCATGGGCGGGTAACTCTTCAAAAGGCTTTTGGATGCGTCGGCGAATAATTCAGGCCGGGTCGAGGCCGTGTTTACGGATCACCGGCGCGGCCGCCGGCCCGGAAATGAATTCGAGCAGCGCCTTTCCGGCTTCCATCGCTTGCGAGCCTCGCACGATGCCGCCAGAGCGCCGGCTGGTTTCTTGCAGTTCGGGAGGCAGGGGCCCGAGATAATCGACACCGGGAAAATGCGACAGCTCGTTGGCTTGCTGGAAGCCGATCTCGGCTTCGCCCGAAGCGATGATGCTGCCCACCAGCACGACGCTAGGCGCTTGCTTCAGTTTGGGTTTGACGGCGTCGGCGATGCCGAGCTTCTGAAACATCTGGGCCACATAGTCGCCGCTCGGACCCGTGGAGTAGCCGATCGATTTCGCCGCCAGCAGCGCGCGTCTCAGCGCCGCGACCGAGCCGATGTCGGGCTTCGGCAATCCGGCTCGCACGCCGACGCCGATGACCGATTTTGCGATATCGACACGGCTACCGGGCATCACCGTGCCGGATCGGATGAAATCGTCGATGGCGGTATCCACCATGATGATGACGTCATAGCGCTCGCCGGCCGCGATGCGCTTTTGAAGCTCCTGCGTTCCGGTGAAAATCGCCGTCACGCGATGGCCGGAGCTGCGTTCGAATTGCGGGATCAACTCGCGGGTGAATTCCTCGGTTGCCCGCGTGGAGAGGACTCTTATCTCCGCTGCCTCGGCTATGCCGCAGAACAGCAAGGCGCCCGCCACGATGAACGACGATCCGATTTTCATGCAGATCCAGCCTCTGAGGCTTTCCAACCAAAAATGGCGGAGCCGGAGGGATTCGAACCCTCGATACGGCTTTAAGGCCGTATAACGGTTTAGCAAACCGCCGCCTTCAGCCTCTCGGCCACAGCTCCGCAGGCGCTTCCCTCGCGAACATGCGAGGCATGAGCGCAGTTTTGAGCCCTTTTTTGCCGTCATGGCAAGGCTGGAAGCGCCAAACTTGCGAGCATCGCCGGGGAGGCGCAGACTTCACGGGTGATGCGGGGTCGGCCCCCCGCCTAGGCCCGCAACGGCCCAGCCCAATCTTCGAGTCCGAATAGGAGAGGCGCGCGTTAGAAAGAGGGCGGTAAGCGGGCGACACCGGCGGTTGAGGCTGCCCCGAAGGAGGCCCCCATGCTCGTAGCTCACATTTTGCGTGAAAAAGGCCGCGATGTGATTGTCATCGCGCCCGAAACGACTCTGGCCGAAGCGGCCCGCATTTTGACGCGCAACCGGATCGGCGCGCTCATCGTGCAGGATCGCAAAGGGGCGCTCGCCGGCATCATCTCGGAGCGCGACATCGTGCGCGCCGTTGCCGAAGAGGGCGGCGATGCGTTGGGCCGTTTGGTGTCGGACCGGATGACCAAGGACGTCGCCACTTGCGAGGACACCGACACGATCGAAGAGATCATGGAAACGATGACGCGTTGCCGCTTCCGCCACATGCCGGTGGTGGAGAATGCGCGCGTCACGGGAATCGTCTCGATCGGCGATGTGGTCAAGACGCGCATCGCCGAAACCGTCCGCGAAGCGCAGGCGCTGAAAGAATATATCGCGACCGGCTAGCGCACTTTTCCGGGTTCATCCGTATACGGATTTGACTTAAAGCGGGCGCGGCTATAGCTGCGCTTAAGCTTAGCTTTCGCGCCTCGGCCGATTGCCGCGCGCCTACGTCGTAAGGCCCTGTGATTTCGCCGTTTCCCTAGGGAACGGCGAGGGAACCGGCACGTTCTATCCCTGCTGTTCGACGGGAGCCGCGAGCAGAAGGAGCCGGCCATGACACGTCGAAACCTTATCCGCGGCGGTGCGAGCGCCCTTGCTCTCGGATTTGC